>NZ_JAIUKE010000560.1 GCF_020176795.1 Streptomyces sp. 8L | reverse complement strand
CCCCGGGTGTGACCCCGCCACATCCGGGCCCTCGCCCTTCCCACCTACGAGGACGGCCAAGCAATGAGCCTCATCAGTCGGTCGCGCCCCGCGCCACCTCCGACCCGCGGTGCGCCCCGCCGCTCCGGCACCGCCACGTCACGCGTTCTTGCCTGGTTCCGCAACCCGCGGAACATCATGCTCGCCGTCGTCGCACTCGTGGTCGCCTACCTGGCCGTCGTCCCCGCGGGCACGATGGTCGTCGCCAGCCTCCAGGGCTCCTTCCTCTCCGCCGACAAGGTCTCCTGGACCCTGCGGCACTACAGCGAGACGCTCGGCAGCAGCGACTTCTGGGTCCTGGTCGGCAACTCCTTCGCATACGCCGCCGCGACCGCCGTCGTGTGCACGGTCGTCGGCTTCGGCCTCGCCTACCTCGTCTCCCGCACCAACACACCGGCCAAGTTCTTCGCGCAGATCGCCGCGCTGGTACCACTGATCATCCCCGGCATCCTCAACACCGTCGCCTGGGCGCTGCTGTTCGCACCGCGCACCGGAGCGCTCAACGTCCTGCTGCGCGACGTGCACCTGCCGGCCTTCGACATCTACTCACTCGCCGGCATGGTCCTCGTGCAGTCCATGCACGTCACCCCGGTCGCCTTCCTGATGGGCACCGCCGCCTTCGGGAACATGGACTCGTCGCTCGAGGAGGCCGCCCTGAGCTCGGGCGCACCGCCCTGGCGGGTGTTCCGCACCATCACGGCCCGGCTGATCAGGCCCGCCGTGATGTCGGCCGCGCTGCTGATGTTCGTACAGACGATCTCCACCTTCGAGGTCCCGCAGCTCATCGGTGTGCCCGGGCACAAGTTCGTCTTCGTCAGCCGCATCTACAACGCGCTCCAGCAATTCCCCACCGACTACGGCACGGTGGGCGTCATCGGCATCTTCATCCTCGCCGTCGCCAGCGTCGGCCTGTACTTCTCCCGCAAGCTCGGCGGCTCCGGCGCCGAGGCGCAGACCATCACGGGCAAGGGCTTCAGGCCCACCTCCATCGACCTCGGCCGCTGGAAGTGGCTCGGCCTCGCCGCGTTCGTCGTGTTCTTCGTGGTGGCGGTCGCGCTGCCGCTGCTGATGCTCGTATGGTCCTCACTCCTGCCGGGGTACGAACCGCCGTCGCTGTCCGCCCTGCACCGGCTGACGCTCTCCAACTACAGCGCGGTCCTGCACACGCCGGCGCTGACCAAGTCCGTCACCAACAGCCTGATCACGGCGGTCCTCGCGGGCGTCATCGTCACCGTGCTCAGTTCCCTCGTCGCCTACATCACCGTCAAGACCAAGGCCCGCGGCCGGGGCATCCTCGACGGACTCGCCACCGTGCCCATCGCGGTGCCCAGCGTCGTGATGGGCGTCGGCATCCTGTACTGGTACCTGACGGCGCCCCTGCCCTTCCACCTCTACGGCACCCTCGCCATCCTCGTCATCGCGTTCGTGACCATCGGACTGCCCTACGGGATGCGCTACATCGTGCCCGGCATGGCTCAGATCAAGGACGAGCTGGAGGAGGCCGCGGCCGTCAGCGGCGCGTCCTGGGTCCGTACCTTCCGGCGCATCTACGTGCCACTGCTCGCGCCCTCACTGCTGGCCGCGTTCCTCTACACGGTCATCGTCGCGTTCCGCGAGATCTCCGCCGCCATCTTCCTCTACACCGAGAACACCCAGGTGGTGTCGGTGACCATCTACACCGAGTGGGCGAACGGCAGTTACCCCATCGTGGCCGCGCTCGGCGTCTTCATCGTCGTCTTCCTGGCCATCATCGTCGGCCTCGTCAGCCTGCTCACCCGTAAGACCGGGCTGAACCGCAACCGCCACTGAGCGCTCGAAGGAGAGTCTCGTGATCGAAATACGCGGACTGATCAAGCGATTCGACGGCAAAGCGGTGACCCGCAACGCCGTCGACAGCATCGACCTCACCGTGCCCGAAGGCCAGCTGATCACACTGCTCGGCCCCAGCGGCTGCGGCAAGACCACCACCCTGCGCCTCATCGCGGGCCTGGAACGGCCGGACGCAGGCGAGATCCGCATCGGCGGCAAGACCGTCTACTCGTCCGACGACAGTGTGTACGTCCCCGTGCACCAGCGGCCCATCGGCGTGGTGTTCCAGTCGTACGCGGTGTGGCCGCACATGACCGCCGTCCAGAACGTCATGTTCCCGCTGCGCTCCGGGCAGAAGAAGCTCCCCGTGCCCGAGGCGCGCCGCAAGGCCATGGAGGCGCTCGACCTCGTGGGCCTCGCCGACCTCGCCGACCGCCCGGCGCCGGCCCTCTCCGGCGGCCAGCAGCAGCGCATCTCGCTCGCCCGGGCGCTCACCAGGGAGCCCGAGGTGCTGCTGCTGGACGAGCCGCTGTCCAACCTCGACAAGGGGCTGCGCGACCGCGTGCGGGACGAGATCCGCGCGGTGCAGCAACGCCTCGGCATCACCACGGTGTTCGTCACCCACGACCAGGACGAGGCGCTCGCCGTCTCCGACGAGGTCGTCCTGATGGAGTTCGGGCAGATCGTGGAGCGCGGCCCCGCCCAGCAGATCTACGCCCGCCCGCGCAGCGAGTTCACCGCGCGGTTCATGGGCATCTCCAACACACTCCCCGGCACGGTCACGCAGTGCGACAAGGACCTGGTGGACATCACCCTGCCGCAGGGCACACTGCGCTGCGTGGCCGCGGGCGACCTCGCGGAGGGCGACCAGGTCAATGTGTTCATCCGCCCCGAAGGCCTGTCGCTGTCCCGCAAGGACACCAGCGGACGCGGCTGGAAGGGCACCGTCGAGTTCAGCATCTACCACGGCGACTGCTGGGACTACCACGTGCGCGTCGGTGACACCCTGCTGCGCTCCCGCATCTACAAGGAGAAGGTCGGACTCGCCCACGGAGACCCGGTGTTCGTCTCGCCCGACGACGAGACCGCCATCGCCATCCCGGCGGGGGCCCCGGCCGGGGACAGCGGCCCGGCCCCCCTCGCGGGGACGGCCACGACGGGCTGAGCGGTGGTGGCGGCCACGACGTGCCCAGTGGCCGCCGCCCGGCTCCCGTGGGCCCGGCCGGGCCGCGCGGCGGACGGCGCGTCACACCGGAGGGCCGGATCAGGTGACGGGCCCGGCGTTCGCGAGCGATGTGAGGAACGCGCCGAAGCCCTGCGGCGCCCGCGAGTCCACCCGCCCGGACGTCAGGACCGGACACCCGTCCGTGCGCAGGATCTGCCGGCCCGACCGCTCCAGCGCGGCCACCAGCGCGCTGTCCTCGCTGTGCGCGAGCGGCGGGAACCCGCCCGCGGCCAGGTAGGGGCCGGCCGCCACCCCGAGGTTGGCGCCGTGCACGTGCGGGTGGTGCCAGGCGCCCCGCCCCGGCGGCCGCTCGGCGAAGTAGTGGGCGTCGTGGCGGGCGGCCGTGGCGGGGCTGAGCAGCGGGTGCGGGGCGAGCCGTACCGTGCCCACCACACACTCCCACCCCTGCCGCGCGTGGCGCAGCTGGTGTGCGAGCCAGCGCGGCGGGACGACCGAGTCGGCGTCCGTGGTCGCGAGCCACAGGCCTTCCCCGTACGCGGCGAGCCGGCGCAGCGCGGCCTCGGCCCCGCTCGCCCGCGCCCGGCCGACGTTGCGGTACGCGACGCGCACCACCAGCGCGCCCGCGTCCTCGGCCACCGCCACCGTGCCGTCCGTACATGCGTCCGCCACCACCACGACCAGCACCGGTGTGCCCGCGACACCGGGGTGCCGGGCCGCGGCCCGCACCGAGTGCACCGCCGCGGCCAGCGAGGCCGCCTCGTCGTGGGCGGGCACGATCACCGCGCATGCCGCCGGGCCCCCGCTCACACCAGCCCCTCAAGTACGGCGGGCGACGGCGCATCGGTGCCGGCACCGCCGCCCGTGCGGGCGAACACCTGGAGCCTGAAGTCGCTGTCCACGACGTCCGTCAGCCGTGCGAGGCCGGGCGTCGCGGTCAGCGGGCCGGCCAACTGCGAGCCGGTGCGGTGGTGTTCGGGCACGGGGTGGTCCCAGTGCACCGTGACCAGTGTGCCGCCGGGCTCCAGGCTCTTGACGGTTCGCGCGAGCAGTGCCTCGCGCGTCGCGTCGTCGAAGTAGTAGAGCAGCTCGGAGAGCACGATCAGATCGAACGTCTCGTCGGGCCACTGCTCGGGCACCGCCAGGGCGCGCGCCGTGACGTGCGGCAGGTCCCGTACCCGCGCCGCCGTCGTCGCGACCGCCGACGCGACCCGGTCGGCCGCGAGCAGCCGGTCGCACCGCTCGGCGAGCAGCGCGGTCAGCACACCGACCGAGCAGCCGGGCTCGAACGCGCTGCGGTACCGCGCCCGGGGCAGCGACGCCACCGTCAGCGCGTACTTCCGCCGCTCGTACCAGCGGCCCGCCAGATCCCAGGGGTCCTCGGCCGAGGCGTACATGGCGTCGAAGTAGCCGACGGGCGTGCTCATCGGAAGACCACCTCGAAGCCCCGCATGTGGTGGGCGAGTTCGTCGGGCGGCAGGATCGCCGAGTCCTCCGGCCCATCGCCGAGCGGCTCGGTCTGGGTGGTGAACCGCCGTACGGCGCGGCGCTTCGCCCCGGCGGCCCCGTCGTCCAGCGGCAGCCGCGCCGCGCTGCTCCACGGCACCCGCGGGTCACCGGGAAAGGACCAGTGCCACATCCACACCGGGTAGCACCACACCGGTACCCCGGCCGCCGCGCTCGCCGCGCCCGCGGCCCGCCCCGCCGCCTCGTGATCGCTGTGCAGATCGCCGTTCCACGGCGCCACGCACAGCCGCGCCCCGGTCTCCCGCAGCAGCTTCGCGACGGCGTCCCGCACCCGGTCCTCGTACCGCTCCACAGCCCTGTCGGGGATCGCGAGGCGGGTCGTCCTGGGCCGTTTGAGCCCCAGCTCCCGCAGCGCGCCCTTCAACTCCGCCCGGCGCAGTTGCGCCAGCCGGCGGACCGCCGGACGGGTGGACCGCGGATGCGACGCCTCCCCGTCCGTCACGGACAGCAGGTGTACGGGCGTCTCGGCGGCGGCCAGCATCGCCAGCATGCCGCCGAAACCGAGCACCTCGTCGTCGGGGTGCGCCGCCACCACGAGCACCGGGCCCGGCGGGAGCAGCGCCACGGGGAGGGCGCCGAGCCCGTCCCAGGCCGCCCAGCGCGACTCGGGTGTGCCCTCGGCGTCGATCGCGTACGCCGCGGCCCTGCGGCACGCGGTGCCCTCCGCACCCGCCTCCGCGGTCGCCGTCTCGCGCACCGCCGAGGTCGCGGCGGGCGCCCGGCCCGGTGCGGGGCCGGTGCGCGCCGCGTCATCGCGTGCCGCTGTGTCCGCCGCGGTCCCCGGCGCCCTTTCCGCGTCCGTGTCCGCGGCCGTATTCGCCGCCGCATCCGGTGCTGTGTCCGGTGTCGTGTCCGTCATCGGTGTTCCTCCTTGCCGTCCTCGTCGCGGGCGCCGAACAGCCGCCCCAGCTCGGCGAGGTTGCGTTCCGCGTGGTGCTGGCGCACGTACACCGCCAGGTCGGCGGCGGCCCGCGCGTGCCGCGGGTCGTGGCACAGCGGCCCGGCCCCGGTGGCCCGGCCGACGTGGTCGAGGACCTGCGTGCAGACCAGCTCCGCCAGCGCCCGCACCCGCAGGCTCCGCATCCGCGCGCCGCCCAGGGCGTCCAGCGGATCCGCGTCGATGTCCTCGGCGGCCCGCTCCAGCACCGTGGACGCGGACGACAGCAGCATGTCCACGGCGCCCAGATGCGCGGCGGCGATCGCGTCGTGCGTACGCCTGCGGGCCGACGCGTAGAGCGTCTCGGCCACGGCACGCGCCCCGCCGAGCCAGCAGGCCGCCACGCCGATCCCGCCGTGCTGGAACCCCGGCCGGCGCAGATACGCGTCCACCTCGCCGACGGGTGTGCCCTCGACACCGGTGAAGTCCACGTCGGGCGTGTCGCTGCCGGCCATGCCGATGGCCCGCCAGCTCCCCGGCACCGGCCGTACGCCGGGCTGGGCGACCCGTACGGCGAACAGCCGCCGGCCCTCCCCGGAGTCCGCGGTGACCAGCGCGTGCGTGCAGCTGTGCGCGCCCGAGCAGTACGGCTTGAGGCCGTCCAGCACCCAGCGGCCGTCCACCCGCCGCGCACCGAGCCCCGGGCCGGGAGGCTGCGCGGCCCACACGCCCCAGCGCTCGCCCGGCTCCACGCGCGGCCCCGCGAGCTCGTCCAGGATCGCCACCGCGTCCAGATGGCCCTCCACGAGCCGCGCCACGCACAGGTCCTCGCGTCCGAGCCCGTACAGGACGAGGAAGCGTTCGGCGGTACGTCCGGAGCCGGGCAGTGGCACGTCGCCGAGAGCCGGGCCGCCCGCCCGCCCGGCGCCGTGCGCAGAGGTCAGCGCGAGGAAGCGGTCGGCCACGGCCCGCCGGAGGCCGTCGGGGCCCCAGGCGTCCCCGGAGCCGTCCACCTCCGGCGCGGGGCGCGTGGGGGTCGTCGCGTCAGCGGTCACCATGCCTCCTGGAGCGGGGGGTCGGACAGGGCGGCGTCCAGTCGTCCACGCGGAGCCACCGCGAACTCCTTGAAACGGGCAACGTCGAGGTGGGGGGAACGTCTCACGGAACGGGGCCGCCCACCACCGCTGCACTGCCGCGACGCCGGCACGGGGGAGGCCCGGGATGCGGCGGGCGAGAAACAGGGGTAGGGGG
>NZ_JAIUKE010000559.1 GCF_020176795.1 Streptomyces sp. 8L | reverse complement strand
GTCCGCGCGGACCCCGCCCAGCACCGGCACCGGACCCCGCCCACCACCGGTGCGCGCCCGCGCGGACAGGGAGGCGCGCCCTCCTGAGCGGGCAGGGGCCCGCAGCCCGTGGCGGCCCGCGCCTGGTGGCCCCGGAAGGCTCCGGAGGCCGGGCCCCGCCCTCGCGATCAGTCGAAGATCGGCCCCTCCGTGCGCGTGCGCTTGATCTCGTAGAACCCCTTGACCGAGGCGACCATCAGCGTGCCGTCCCAGAGCTTCAGCGCCTCCTCGCCCTTCGGGGCCGGGGTGACGACCGGGCCGAAGAACGCGATCTGCTCGCCGTTCGCCCCCGGCACCGCGATGACCGGGGTGCCGACCTCCTGGCCCACCTTGTCGATGCCCTCCTTGTGGGAGGCGCGCAGCTCCGTGTCGTACGTGTCGGAGTCCGCGTAGTCGAGCAGGTCCGCCGGCAGGCCCGCGTCCGCCAGCGCACCCGCGATGGCCTCGCGCGTGGGGCCCTCGCCCTTGTTGTGGAAGCGGGTGCCGAGCGCCGTGTACAGCGGGCCGACGACCTCGTCGCCGTGCTTCTGCTGGGCCGCGATGACCACACGCACCGGCGCCCACGCCTTCGTCGTCATCATGTCGCGGTACTTCTCGTCCATCTCGTCCAGGCGCGGCTCGTTCAGCACCGCGAGGCTCATCACATGCCACCTGATGTCCAGGTCCCGGGCCTCCCGCACCTCAAGCACCCAGCGGGAGGTCATCCACGCCCAGGGGCACAGCGGGTCGAACCAGAAGTCGACCGGGGTCTTCTCCGACATGTCTCTCCTCAGAAAGATCCATAAAGAACACACCTGAGTCACTCAACGCCCGCGCGCCCTCCCGCCATTCCCGGGCGCGGGCGCCCGCATGCCGGTCGCTCCGTACCGACATGCGAGGATCGACCCTGTTCCGAGACGTCCGTGAGCTGCGAAGGAGCTGCCCGAAGTGCCTGGAGAGAACCTGTCCCGCGACGAGGCCCGTGAGCGGGGAGAACTGCTCTCCGCCACGGGCTACGAGGTCGCCCTCGATCTCCGCTCCGCCGTCGGCGAGGGTCCGGCCGACGGGCCGCGCACGTTCCGCTCGGTCACCACGCTCCGCTTCACCTGCGCCCGCCCCGGCGCCGCGACCTTCGTCGACCTGATCGCGCCCTCGGTCTCCGCCGTCACACTGAACGGCCGCGCCCTCGACCCCGCGGCCGTCTTCGACGGCGTGCGCATCGCGGTCGACGGCCTCCAGTCGGAGAACACACTCGTCGTCGACGCGCAGTGCGCCTACAGCAGGACCGGCGAGGGCCTGCACCGCTTCGTCGACCCGGAGGACGGCGAGGTCTACCTCTACACGCAGTACGAGCCGGCCGACGCCCGCCGCGTCTACGCCAACTTCGAGCAGCCCGACCTCAAGGCCCCCTACCGCTTCGAGGTGACGGCGCCCGAGGGCTGGCAGGTGTGGAGCAACGGCGCGGGCGCGCGCGACGCGGACGGCGTCTGGCGCTTCGCGGAGACCAAGCCGATCTCCACGTACATCACGGCCGTCGTGGCCGGCCCGTACACGTACGTCACCGACACCTACCGGCGTGCGCTGCCCGGCGGCGGCGAGCTGGAGATCCCGCTCGGCGCCATGTGCCGCAAGGGCCTCGCCAGGCACTTCGACGCGGACGACATCTTCCTCGTCACCAAGCAGGGCCTGGACTTCTTCCACGAGCACTTCGACTTCCCCTACCCGTTCGGGAAGTACGACCAGGCGTTCGTGCCCGAGTACAACCTCGGCGCGATGGAGAACCCGGGCCTCGTCACCTTCCGAGAGGAGTACATCTACCGCGGCAAGGTCACGCAGGCGTCCTACGAGCGCCGCGCCAACGTCATCCTGCACGAGATGGCGCACATGTGGTTCGGCGACCTCGTCACCATGCGGTGGTGGGACGACCTGTGGCTGAAGGAGTCCTTCGCCGACTTCATGGGCGCCCTCTCGATGGTGGAGGCGACCCGCTTCACGAACGGCTGGATCACCTTCGCCAACAACCGCAAGGCCTGGGCCTACCGCGCCGACCAGCTGCCCTCCACCCACCCGATCACGGCCGACATCCGGGACCTGGAGGACGCGAAGCTCAACTTCGACGGCATCACCTACGCCAAGGGCGCCTCCGTGCTCAAGCAGCTGGTGGCGTACGTCGGCAGGGACGCGTTCCTCGAAGGCGCCCGCCGCTACTTCAAGCGGCACGCCTACGGCAACACGGAACTCGGCGATCTGCTCGCCGTGCTGGAGGAGACCTCCGGCCGCGACATGGCGGGCTGGGCCCGCTCGTGGCTCCAGACCGCGGGCGTCAACTCGCTGACCCCGCAGGTGGTCTACGGCGACGGCGGCCGTGTGGCGGAACTCGCGATCGTGCAGGACGCGCCCGAGTCCCACCCCGAACTGCGCCCGCACCGCGTCGCCGTGGGGCTCTACCGGCTGACGCCGGACGGCGGCCTCACCGCGTACGCGAGCACGGAGGCGGACGTCGCGGGGCCGCGCACTGTCGTGGCGGAGCCGGCCGGCGCCGAGCGCCCCGACCTGATCCTCGTCAACGACCAGGACCTGACCTACTGCAAGGCCCGGCTCGACGCGGCCTCGCTCGACACACTCCGCGTCCACCTCGGCGCGGTGGCCGACCCGATGGCCCGGGCGCTGTGCTGGTCCGCGCTGTGGAACATGACGCGCGACGCGCTGCTGCCCGCCCGGGACTTCGTGGCACTCGTGCTGGCCCACGCGGGCCGCGAGAGCGACATCGGCGTCCTCCAGATGCTCCACACCTGGGCGAACTCCGCCCTCGTCCACTACGCGGCGCCCGCCTGGCGCGCCGAGGGCGGGCGGCTGCTCGCCGAGGGCGCCCTGCGCGAGCTGCGCGCCGCGGAGGCGGGCAGCCAGCACCAGCTGACCTGGGCCCGCTTCTTCACCCAGGTCGCCGCGAGCGAGCAGGACCTGACGTTGTGTCAGGCCCTGCTGGACGGAACCGAGAAGGTGCCGGGGCTCGACATCGACCAGGAGGTGCGGTGGGCCCTCCTCGCCCCGCTGGCCTCGCACGGCCGCGCCGACGCGCGGGCGATCGAGGCCGAACGCGCCCTCGACGACACCGCGTCGGGCGAGCGGCACGCGGTGCGCTGCCTCGCGTCGCGCCCCTCGGCCGAGGTGAAGGCCGCCGCGTGGGAGGCGGTCGTGGAGGGTGACACGCTGTCCAACGCGCTGGTGGAGGCGACCATCGCCGGGTTCGCGCGGCCGGGGCAGCGTGAACTGACCGCCCCGTACACGCCGAGGTACTTCGCGGCCGTCGAGCGCGTCTGGGCCGAGCGGTCGATCCAGATCGGCATGCTCGTCGTACGCGGTCTGTTCCCCGCGCTCCAGGACGACCCCGCGACGCTGGAGGCCGCCCGCGCCTGGCTGGCCGCGCACGAGAGCGCCGCGCCCGCGCTGCGCCGCCTCGTGGCGGAGGCGGCGGACGACCTGGCGCGCGCCCTGCGCGCACAGGAGTGCGACGCCGCGGCCTGAACGCGCGCCCCGGACGGACGGCCCCTCGTCGGCAGTCGAACGCCCGTACTTTAGGACGGGCTTGTCCGGTTTGGGCAACGCCCTTGTAACAGGGGTTAGCGGGGCGCGGGAGGTGGGGGAGACCGGGAGCATGAACAACAACGGCACTCCCCTCTCCTCCCCGCTCCCCGGCTGCGAAGGCCGCCCGGCCGGCGCCGCATCCGCCGGGGCCGGCCGCGAAGGAGCCCCCGCCGCCGGCGCGCCCGCTCCGCGCCTCATGACGGCGCATCAGCTGCGGCAGCGGGGGATCTCGGCGGCCCGTGTCGCGGAACACACGAGGACCGGCGGCCCCTGGCGGCAACTGCTGCCCGACGTCTACCTGCTGGACGGGGGCCCGGTCACGGGGGAGGACCGCCTGCGGGCGGCGCTGCTGTACGCGGGGCGCGCCGTACCCGCCCAGGGCAGGCGCGGCACGGCCGGCGCGGGACGTTCCGCGGCGATGGTCACGGGCCTCGCGGCGCTCGCGGCCCACGGGTTCGAGTCCGCGCCCCCGCTGCCGTCTCTTGACGCGGTCGACGTCCTGGTGCCGCGCACCCGGCGACTGCGCTCGACCGGCTTCGTACGGCTGATCCGCACGGCGTCCCTGCCCGAGCCCGAGCCGGTCGGCGGCCTCGCCCTCGCGCCGGTCGCGCGCGCCCTCGCGGACGCGGTGGCCGAACTGGCGGACGTCCGCTCCGTACGCCTGCTGCTGACCGAGGCCGTACGGGACGGGCACTGCGAACCCGGCACGATCGTCCGCGAGTTGGCGGCGGCCCGCCTGCTGTCCCGGCCGTACGTGGTCGGCGCGGTCGACGCGCTCCTCGCCGAGGGCAGGGCGCGCGCCGAGGAGCGCCTGTACGCCCTGGTGCGCGACGGCGCCCTGCCCGAGCCGCTGTGGAACGTCGACCTGCGGCTGCCCGGCGGGCCCTACCTCGGCGGTGTGGACGCGTTCTGGCCCGACCACGCCGTCGCGGTCGAACTCGACACACGCGCCCCGAGGTTCTGCGGCAGCTTCGCGGACGACGCCCGCTACGAGCCCGGCGCGGCGAAGCGCGAGCACCTGGAGCGGCTCGGCGTCACCGTCGTCCACCTCACCCCCCGCACCCTGCGGGAGGCGCCGGAACAGCAGACCGTGGTGGTGCGGACCGCGCTGACGGCCGCCGGTGACCGGGAGCCCGCCGCCCCCCTGGTGGTCCTACCGCGGTGACGCCTTCGCGACATGTCCCACGGCGGGCCGCTCCCGCCACAACCGCAGGGCCACATCGACCAGTTCGACATGCGGAAGGCGCTCCACCGCCTCCAGCGGATGCCAGGCGGCGAGGTCCGTCGACCCGTCCGGCTCGGCGCGCAGCGCACCGCCCGTGATCTCGCCCTCGTACAGGATGCGCAGGCCCTGCCGATCGCCGCGCACATACGAGTCCACGCCGAGCAGCGCCGTCATCCGCGACGTGTGCCCGGTCTCCTCCCAGACCTCCCGCACGACCGTGTCGAACGGGTCCTCGCCCGGGTCCATTCCGCCGCCCGGCAGGGTCCACCGGCCGGCCCCCGACCGGTCGCGGAGATGCGGGATGAGCCGCGACAGCAATATGCCGCCGTCGTTCACCAGGACGGCGTAGGCGGCCACGCGAAGTGAGGTGCGCATCGCGGCAGCCTACCCACGCCCAACCGGCCACCGCCCGGTATTTCCGGCGCCGCCGGAGCCCGGCGCGGCAAGCCCGCCGCAGGCGGAGGCCGTCCCCGCACCCCTCGCCCGCTCCGGTCGGGGACGCGGAGTTCCGCCTGGGACCCACGAGTACGGACCCGTGACCGCCACGGCGATCCGCGATCGAACACCATGGGCCCCCTCTGCACGGCGGGCGGACTGATCGATAGGGTCCAACCACCATGGCCCACGTTGCGGGAGCGGAATCGTATGCGGCCCGGCTGCGCAAAGGACTGCACCGGGCGCGCATCACCCTGCGCCGGTCGGGCGTCGACTACTTCCGCGGCGAGGGCTCCGACTGGATCGCCATGACCGGGCTGCTGATGCTCGTACCGGCGATCACCGTGACCACGCTGGCGCTGCCCCTGTGGTGCGCGTCGTCCGCGCTCGTCGTGCCGATCGTCGCCGGCGGACTGCTGCTGCGGCCCGCGAGCCTGCTCGGCCTGTACGCGCTCTCCGCGGCGGCGCTGATCGTCGAGTCGATCGTCCTCGGGCCCTACACCGGAGGGCCGGGACGCGTCACTCCCGGCACCGTCCTCGAAGTCGCCGCGTGCGGCCTCTTCGGGCTGCTGCTCGCGCAGTTCAGGGCGCGCGTCGGGGTGCCGTGGCGGCGCGGCGGGACGATGCTGTTCGACCTGCGCGAGCGCATCCGGGTGCAGAGCGCCCTGCCGAGCCTGCCGAAGGGCTGGTACCGGGAGTGGTCGCTGCGCCCCGCGGGCGGCCAGTCCTTCTCCGGCGACTTCGTCGTCGCGGCCCGCACCAACGGCGGCCGGACCCTGGAGGTCGTGCTCACCGACGTGTCCGGCAAGGGCATGGACGCCGGATCGCGGGCACTGCTGCTCTCGGGAGCCTTCGGCGGTCTGCTCGGCTCGCTGCCGCCGCACGGCTTCCTCCCGGCCGCCAACGGCTACCTGCTGCGGCAGAACTGGGACGAGGGCTTCGCGACCTCCATCCACCTGGTGCTCGACCTCGGCTCCGGCGACTACGAACTCCTCTCGGCCGGCCACCTCCCCGCCCTGCAACTCCACGCGGGCACCGGCCTGTGGGAGGAGAAGTCGGGCGAGGGCCCGCTCCTCGGGGTCTACGACGGCGCGCGGTTCGACCCGGTCAAGGGCGCGCTGCGCCCCGGCGACGTGCTGATGCTGTTCACGGACGGCCTGGTCGAGGCGCCGGGCCGCGACCTCGCGGAAGGCATCGACCGGCTCACCGGCGCGGCCGACCGCTATGTGCAGGCGGGCTTCGAGGGCGCGGCCTGGCACCTCATCGAAGCGGTCGCCAAGGACGTCAACGACGACCGGGCCCTCCTACTCCTCACCCGCGACGCCGACGCGGGGGGGGGGGGGGGCGCGCCCCCCCCCCCGGCCCCCGGGGGGGGGGGGGCGGGGGGGGCGGGGGCGGGGCCGGCGGGGGGGGCGGGGGCGGGGGGGGGG
>NZ_JAIUKE010000558.1 GCF_020176795.1 Streptomyces sp. 8L | reverse complement strand
CCCCCAACAGAGCCCTCCGCAGCACCAGTTGATCCCGATCTCTTGACAAGTACATGCGAGGAGTAAAGGCTTCTGAGAGCGCTCTCAGTCGCCCGGCCCCGCCCCATCCGGTGGTCCTCGCGTGCTGACCGCGTGTTCGTTCCGGGTCGGACAGGGCCGCCACCTGGCTGGGCGGCCGTCACGTCCGCTTCGTATCCCGCAGCCAGGGAGGATCACATGCCCCCCACAGCACCCGCGGCGCCCACGGCATCCGCGGAATCCACCCCAACAGCTGAAGCCACCCCGAGCGCGCCCCGCTCGGGCCGCCGTCGCCGCCGCACCACCGCGCGGCTGACCGCGGCCGTCGCGATGGCGCTGGCCCTCTTCGGCGCCGCCGCGACCGCCTCACCCTCCACGGCGCTCGCCGCGAACGCTCCCCTCGGCCCTGCCGCGGCGGCGGTACCCGCGGGCGAGACCCCGCCGGACTCGTTCTGGGGCGACACCGGCTCCATCCCGCCGGCGCAGAACGTGCTCACCGTCAAGATCCTCAACCGGACGAACGGCGCGTACCCCGACGACCAGGTCTACTGGAAGTTCGGCGACGAGGAACACTCCATCGCGGAGCAGCCGTACCTCGACATGCCGGCCAACTCGGCCGGCCGGATGTACTTCTACCTCGGCTCGCCCGACAGCCAGTACCAGGACTTCATCGAATTCACCGTCGGCGACGGCGTGTTCAACGGCAACACCACCCGCGTCGACGCCTGGGCCCTGCCGCTGGCCATGCGCCTGCACGCGAGTGACGGCTATGACACCCAGGTCGGCGACAGCTACGACGTCTTCCAGCAGAGCAGGGACGCCCTGTTCCAGCAGTTCAAGAGCGAGGTGCCGACCGAGTTCCAGGGCCTCGCCGACGTCCGGGCCCCCTACAGCATCCCCGCGCCCGGCAGCTCGCCCGACTTCCAGGCGGGCGGCAAGTACGCGGACTACTTCACCAGTTACGCCCAGTCCGTCGGCGTCAACGAGTCGACGTCCAACATCACCGGCTGTGCCGGATCACTCGCCTCGAACGCGGACATGTGCGCCGCGCTCAACCGGCATGTGGCGCAGCTTCCCGCGGACCAGCAGTCCGACCCGAGCCAGTTCTACAAGGCGGCCCCGGCGAACTACTACGCGAAGTTCTGGCACGACCACGCCATCAACGGGCTCGCGTACGGCTTCCCGTACGACGATGTGGCCGGCCAGTCGTCGTTCGTCTCGCACGCGGACCCGCAGTGGCTGGAAGTCGCCGTCGGCTTCTGACGCCCGCGGCCCTTCCGGGACTCGCCCGGCACCCTCCGGCGCCGCTCCCCACGGCCCCTGCCCGCACCCGCCCGGTGCGGACAGGGGCCGCCCGGCGCTCACCCCGTCACGATCGACCCGCCGGGCGGACGTCCTCTCACCGACTCGCCGGGGCGCACGCCCCGTCACCGGCTCTGACGCCTCACTGCCTCCAGGGCCCGTCACTCGGCCCTGACCCCTTGCCGGCTCCGAAGCGCGTCACCGACTCCAGGGCCCGTCACCGGCCCTGGCCCGGCACTGCCTCCGGCCCTCGGGGCCCGTCACCGGCCCTCGGCCGCCGCCCTCACCGCGTCCTCCACCGCGGTCGCACCGCCGATCAGCTCCAGCGTCAGGCCCGCGGTGCCGGGGACCGTGAGGAGCTCCGCGAGCACGGCGGCCACGTCGTCGCGCGGCACCGGGCCACGCCCGGTCCTCTCCGTCAGCTGCACCTGGCCCGTACCGGCGTCGTCCGTCAGCGCGCCGGGCCGCACGACGGTCCAGTCCAGGGCGGACCTGGCCCGTACGGCGTCGTCCGCCGCGCCCTTCGCGCGCAGGTACGCGTCGAAGACCCCGTCGCCCGCGTGCTCCGAGTCCGCGTTGATCGACGACACGATCAGGTACCGGCGCACGCCCGCGCGCTCCGCGGCGTCCGCGAGCAGTACGGCGGCGTCGCGGTCCACGGTCTCCTTGCGTGCGGCCGTACTGCCGGGACCGGCGCCGGCGGCGAACACCACCGCGTCGGCGCCTGCCAGCACGCGGGCGAGTTCCGCCACGGACGCCGACTCCAGGTCGAGCACGACCGGTTCGGCGCCCGCTGTCGTCAGGTCGTCCGCCTGCTCCGGGTTGCGGATGATGCCCGCGACCTCGTCACCGCGTGCGGCGAGCAGTCGCTCCAGCCGCATCGCGATCTGACCGTGTCCTCCTGCGATGACAATGCGCATGATGACGACGGTACGTCGGCGCGCCGGGTCCCGCCGCGCGGGAACACACTTCGGGCCGCCCGCGTGGCGCGATCCCGCCCGCCGCGCGGCAAACGGGCCTCGTTCCGCGCCCGCGTGCGTCGCGATCCCCTGCGAGCGTCAGCCGGGCCGCACCTGCCGTGGCAGGGCCGGGCCCGTGCCGCTGTCGGAGTCGCAGTACTCCCGCACCGCGCTGGTCCGCGCCACCACCCGCCCGCGGTGGACGACCATCCTGCTGTACGCCTGCGACAGCACGCCCGGCAGCCCGTCCCCGCGTACGGCAAGCAGCTCGGCGGGGAAGCCCGCCTCCACCCGGACCCGCGGCAGCCCCATCGCGGCCCTGGCCGCCGTGCTCACCGCCTCGTACGCCTCCTGCGCCTTCAGGCCGCCTTGCGCGACCAGCAGATACGCGGCCTCCAGCGGGTCCCCGCGCCCGACCGGGTTCGACGCGTCGCGCAGGGCACCGCTGCCCGCCGCCAGCCGGACCCCCGCCGCCAGCAGCGGCCGTACGGGGGCGGCGGCGCCGCTGAGTCCGGCGTCCCCGCAGCCGCCCTGGGGCAGGCAGACCACGGTCACCCCGGCCGCGGCGAGCGCCTCCGCCGTGCGCGCCACGGCCTCGGGCGGCAGCCGGCCGAGGCCGGCGCACGGACCCACGCTCACGCCGGACCGCAGCCCGCCCGCCATCGCGGCGAGGCGGGTGAGGCGCTCCGGGTCGGCGGCGTCCGTGTGCAGGTCCACGGGGCGGCCGTGCTCCGCGGCGAGGTCCAGCACGGCCTCGACGTACCCGGCGGGGTCCGGGTCGAGATCGGGGCAGCCGCCCACCACGTCGGCGCCCATCTTCAGCGCGTCCCGCAGGACGGCGAGCCCGTCGGCCCCGGCCACACCGGTCAGCAGCCGGGGCACGGCGACGGTCGTCAGGTCGCACAGTCCGCGCAGCGAGCGCCGCGCCTGGAGGACCGCTTCGAGCCGGGCCAGCCGGTACGCGTCCCCGACCCGTACGTGCGAACGCAGCGCGGTCGCGCCGTGCCCGAGCTGCGTCAGCGCCGCCTCCGTCGCACGCCGCCGCACGTCCTCGCCCGGGTGGCGGGCGGGCGGCCCGTCGGCGGACAGGGCGGTGTCGCAGTGCGCGTGCGGCTCGGCGGGCGCAGGCAGCAGCAGGTAACCGCCGAGGTCGACGCGCGGGCCGGGGCCGCCGAGGGAGCCGGCCGTACCGACGGCCTCGATGAGGCCCCCGCTCAGCCGTACGTCGACGGTCCTGCCGTCGGCCAGCCGGGCGGACGAGAGGATCAGCGCGGTGATGTCGGTTGCGGCTCCGTCGGGCGGCTGCGGCTGACTGTCGGACATCGCGCTCCTGCTGTTCGTACGGTCGCACTGCTCGCGCCGCCCGTACCGCCCGTGCCGCTCGCGGCAGGCCGGGGCGGGCCGACGGGCGCCGCGTCACAAGATCACGCGGCGTGCGTCGAGCCTAGGACGGGCTGGGGACGCCTTCGGGGAAGCGCGAAATAGTCGTACCGGCGGAGCCTTCTGCGCCTGCCGACTGAAGATCTCCTACAAAAGCCTCCGAGCGATCTCCTCAGACTCCTCCGACTGAAGCCTCCGACAGAAGTGCTCTGACCGAAGCCTCTGACCGGAGCCCTCCGACCAGAGCCCTCTGGCCGAAGCCTCCGGCCGAAGCCCTCTGTATGAAGCGACCCGTGGTGTGACCCGTGGTGACCGGTGGGGCGGATGGGACGGCAGTGGGGCCCGTGAGTGAGGAAGCCGTGGGTGACGGCCGCGAGAGGGCCTGTCCCGGGGCATGAAATCGGATTTGGGCGAACCACGACCGACCGTGTAATGTCTTCATCGCTCGCCCCAATAGCTCAGTCGGTAGAGCGTCTCCATGGTAAGGAGAAGGTCTACGGTTCGATTCCGTATTGGGGCTCTGGTGTTCGGTGATCCTCGCCTTCGGGCGAGGAGATCCTGCATCGGAGCGGTGTAGCTCAGTCGGTAGAGCAAGCGGCTCATAATCGCTGTGTCACCGGTTCAAGTCCGGTCACCGCTACAGACAGTAGCCGATTGCGGGGTCGGTCCTCCAGTCGGCTACTCTTCTTTGCGTAAAACCTGATTATCCCATCCGTTCGTCAAGGAGCACTCACGTGGCTGCCACAGACGTCCGCCCGAAGATCACGCTGGCCTGCGTGGAGTGCAAGGAGCGGAACTACATCACCAAGAAGAACCGGCGTAACAACCCGGATCGTCTTGAGCTGAAGAAGCACTGCCCGCGCTGCAAGGCGCACACGGCGCACCGCGAGACGCGCTGATCAAGGCTCGAACGCGAGGCCGCCCCTGAAGTCGAGGGGCGGCCTCGTTTCGTCTGACGCCCCATCGAGCCATGGGCCCGTTGAGCCACTGGCGCCCATCGAGCCACTGATCCACCGAGTCGCCGGTTCTGCCGGCCGCCCGTCCACCCGTCGGCCGGCGATCACCGCCGTCCCCTCGGACGGGCGCGCCCGAAGAGCGGCCGGCGGCCGAACAGCAGGAGGGAACGGCACTTCATGGCGCTCGACCAGTCCTTTGTGGGGCGGAGCTATCCGCCCACCCCGCCGTACGAGGTCGGCCGGGAGAAGATCCGCGAGTTCGCGGAGGCGATCGGCGAGACGTCGGCGGCGCACACCGACCCCGAGGCCGCACAGGCGCTCGGTTACCCGGACGTCATCGCCCCGCCGACCTTCGTGTTCACGATCACCTTCCGCGCGGCGGGTGAGGTGATGACGGACCCGCGGCTGGGTCTGGACTACAGCCGGGTCGTGCACGGCAATCAGAAGTTCGCGTACACGAGGCCGTTGCGCGCGGGCGACCGCCTCTCGGTCACGTCCACGATCGAGGCGATCACCACGCGCGCGGGCAGCGACTTCGTCGACCTGCGCGGCGATGTGCACGACGAGACGGGCGAGCATGTCGCGACGGCGTGGATGAAGCTGGTGGCGCGTGCCGCCGACGACGCGGCGGAGGCGTGAGGGCATGACGGCGAAGATCGGTTACGACGAGGTCGAGGTCGGCACGGAACTGCCCCCGGGCACCTTCCCCGTCACCCGCGACACGTTGGTGCGGTACGCGGGCGCCTCGGGCGACTTCAACCCCATCCACTGGAACGAGCGGTTCGCCAAGGAGGTCGGGCTGCCGGACGTGATCGCACACGGCATGTTCACCATGGCCGAAGCGGTCCGGGTGGTCACGGACTGGGCGGGCGACCCCGGCGCGGTCGTGGAGTACGGAGTCCGCTTCACCAAGCCCGTCGTCGTCCCGAACGACGACAAAGGCGCGGTGATCGAGGTCTCGGCCAAGGTCGCGGAGAAGCTCGCGGACCGGCGGGTCCGGGTCGACATCGCGGCGACGAGCGCGGGCCAGAAGGTGCTGGGCATGGCCCGCGCCGTGGTCCAGCTGGCCTGACGCCTCAGCCCCGAGTCCGAGCCCCGAGCCCCGAGCCCGAGTCCGAGCCCCGAGACGATCACGCCTCGGCTTGGCTCCCGGGACGACCGGGCCTCGGACCCGGCTCCCGATATACGCGTGTCGTGCCTGGTGCCTCGGACCCGGTGCCTCACCTGGCGCGTCACGCCTGATGCCTCGTACGTGACGCCTCAGACCTGACGTTCGAGCGGCGGCCCTGCCCATGGCGGCACGGCCGCCGTCGTCGTTCCCCGAAGCAGTCCCGCCCCCGAAGAGTCCACTTTTCCGTGTCGCCGCGGACTTGACGAAGTTAGTGATTGGCCAATAATTTAGTCGCATGGTCAGGATGAGCGCGGAGGAGCGGCGCGAGAGCGTCGTACGGGCGGCGGTCACGGAGTTCGCCCGCGGCGGGTATCAAGGCACCTCCACGGAGGCCATCGCCCGGCGCGTCGGAGTCTCGCAGCCGTATCTCTTCCGTCTCTTCCCGAGCAAGCAGGAGATCTTCCTCGCCGCCTGCGACCGGTGCCTCGGCGACATGGCCGTGGTGATCCGGACCGCGGGGGAGGGACTGAAGGGCGACGAGGCGCTCGATGCGATGGCCGAGGCGTATCAGCGGAGCATCGCGGAGCAGCCCGAACTGCTCCTGTTGCAGATGCAGATGTACGCGGCGACCGGTGTGGCCGAGGCCGCGGGCGACCGCGACTTCGGGGAGCGGCTGCGGCGCGGCTGGCTCAAGATCTGGGACACGGCGGGCGAGGCGCTGGGAACGGGCGACGACGAAGCCGCACAGTTCATGGCCTACGGAATGCTGATCAACACCATGGTGTCGCTCGGCTTCCCGCCCAGGCACCGGGTCTGGGGTGGGGTGTACGAGTCGGCGCAGCCCGTCGCGGGTGAGCCGGCCGGACACGCGGGCGGGCCGAAGTCGGCCTGTAGCGGATCGACCGACGATCACCCGTTGCCGGAGGACTGTCCGTCGGCGAAGGACCACCCGCCGACGGGCGGCCACCCGCCGGCGAAGGGCTGAACGGGAGAAGGGGAGCGGGGGGCGACGGG
>NZ_JAIUKE010000557.1 GCF_020176795.1 Streptomyces sp. 8L | reverse complement strand
GAAGAAACCCCCGAACCCGCCACGCCCCGAACACCTCGCGGACGTCGAGACGTACGAGCTCGGCGCCGCAGGACCCTACGGAACCCTCCCCGCCCGCAGCACCCGGCGCCTTGCCGCCGTCGTTCGCAACCGGCAGGCAGCCAACTGGACTCTCGGACATGCCCCCTGGGCGCCGGCCAAGGCACAGCGCCTCGTCGCCGAGCAGCTCGGCAGGTGGGGCTACATGTTGGGGACCGGCACGGAGGACACGATCGACGACGTGACCGCCACGCTGACCGCTCAGGCGCTCGAGAGCCCCGCTGTCGGGGCGGGGAGCCGGCGGGTGAGCGTGCACC
The DNA here is from genome assembly GCF_020176795.1 of Streptomyces sp. 8L. Classification (GTDB taxonomy): domain Bacteria; phylum Actinomycetota; class Actinomycetes; order Streptomycetales; family Streptomycetaceae; genus Streptomyces. Next base: position 6,406 of record NZ_JAIUKE010000557.1, on the reverse strand, counting down.
TGTCCGACCAGGACGGGCAACTGTGTGTCCTCGCCATCGCCCACCAAGCAACGGAGGGGTGTGGCCCGGCAGGTGACGGCGAGGACGTCCTGCGCCGCCTATCCGAGCATGCGGCTGTCGCCTCATGCGGGACCGACACCGGCCCGGACGGCTGCCGCTGGTGGGCCGTCATCGACCTGGAGCGGTAGAGGCCACGTAGCGCGCCACGCGGGGCTCGGGGAGCCGTGCGGGTCGTGCGGTGCGTTGAGCTGCCCGCCTGCGCTCGTACGCCCCCACACGCAACCTCCTAGGCCCGCGCCGACCTGGCGGACCGTCGATGCCATGGGCGACGACGGGAACATCGTGGACTGCGCGGCCGGCGGATGCGACCACCGCGGGCCCAGAGAGACCATGGTCGAGTTGGATGGCGGCATGTGGCAGTGCGAGGACTGCACGGCCGCGGTCATGGCCCGGGGTGAACTCGACGGGCTCCTGCCCCGCGACCGGGCGACCCTGACTCGTCCGAACGGGGACCCCGACGAAGCCGCCCACCGCGGCGCCGCCTGACCTACGTCATGCATGCAGTCGACGTAGGAGGACACCGTCCTGCGTGTGATCGCGGAGGAAATCAGCGAGTGCCCCCGAGTCCTTACCTGGCGCGTGCACCTTCTGAACGGGTGCCGAGTAGCGGCGGCCCCTGACGCGATGCTTTGGCGCGGGGCCGCGCCGTTTCAGCGGAGCCCCAACAGCAGCAGCATGGAGTTTCCGCGCCTCCGCATCGATGACGTGGATACCTGTCTCGCTGGGCGGGACGAGTCGTTCTTCATCCCAGCCATCGCCCTCCCCGGGCGGCTGGAGGCCTTCCAGGGGATCACCGCCAGCGACAGCCGCATTGAACACGGCCAGTGAGGCCGTCGCGTAGGAACGCCCAGCCTGGCAGGCACGCGAGTGCAGACCAGCGGCGTGCTCGCCTGCGAGGTCGGCACGCTGCTTGGCCGTGTCCCGCCGCAGTTCGAAGCGCGCCACCTCCTGCTCACGCACCTCTGCGGGGAGAACTGTCGGAGGGGTGGGCTCGTATTCCTCGGACTCCTGCTGGGCCGCCTGATGCTCGTCAGCGGCCCTTTGCCATGCCTTGCGCAGGGCCCAGTAGTAGGCACGATGGTCGGCCAGGAGCTGGTCAGCCTTGATGGGCCATGGTTCGGCTTCTTCTCCGTCCGGATGTGGTGCCCACACGTCTGGGTGCGCCGCCGCGTGTGCTGCATGGTGCTCGCGGTAGAAGTCACGTCCCCGCTCGGTGATCGAGTAGCCGCCTACTCGCCGCCCCGCGTCGTCGGCGCTGAGCTCGGCGAGCGGAGGGACGTGCTTGTCCATGAGGACACGTTCGATGGTGGTCGAGTATGTCCATGGCAGGTTCTTCCCGGCACGGTCTGCGGCCCATAGCTGGGCGAGGACCTGCCACGAGCGGGCGCTCAGGGCGGCTTTCGCGGTGCTGGTGGTCAGGGATGTGCCGGCGCGGGCGGCGGCGCGGCCTTCCCGCGTGAGGCGGACTGTGCGCATGAACCCGAACCGGGTCGGACGCGAGTCCTGCGTGATCAGGCCGCGCTTTTGCAGGGCAGCGGTCGTGGAGCCGTTGCCCTGGTTGTCCCAGCCCTTGAGCGCAAGCTGTTCCTGGAGTGTCGTCCACCCGAACACGCGACGGTCGGACGGCTCATGGGAGAAGTCGATCTGCCGCCACACGGCCGCCGGTGTGTCGTCGTAGTGACCACGCGCAGCGCTCGACCGCCGACCGGCTTCGATGCCCTGCTCAATGTGGTAGATCGCCGCGAGGGTGCCTTGCTGTCGGTCGTTCAGCTCGGTCCACGCAGCGAGTGCCTTGGATGTACGCGGGGGCATGGACACATGATGGCAGCTTCCACTGACAGGGCAGCTCAGTCGAAGACCGGGTGGAAGTCCCCTTCGCAGCACCAGCACTCGACCTCGGCAGGCGCCTGATACCTGATCCCGAACCAGCCCACGTCCCTACAGAACACCCAGCAGTCCGCCCCGTAATAGGGGCACTCGAACTCGAAGTCCATCCGCCAAGGATGCCGGACAGCATGCGGCTACGGCAGGGCGTCTGTCGAACCGTGGGGCCTACAGGCCGGCTGCGAGGAATCCCGCTACGTCCAGGCCATTGCGCTCCCACGCGTCCAGGAGTGGCGCCACGTTCTCCCCGGCTGCCATGTTCTGTTCCAGCCGACCGATGATCCCGCGCCGGGTCTCAGCCAGGAGGGCTTCAGTCCGTGCCCGGTGTTCCTGGCATGTGCGCAGGAGGGCGTCGAGGTCGTGGCCTGTGGGTTCTGTCATGACGATGGAACGAGCTACCTGCTGCCTTGGACACGGCGGCCCCGACCGTCAGGCCGGGGCCGCCGTACCGTCCGGGGAGGTCAGTCCCAGCCCCCGAAGATTCCCCCTGACAACTGCGCCGTGCAGATGTTGTAGCCGCCCGAGGCATGCCCCGTCTTCGTCTTCCCGCCGACAGTGACGGAGCAGTGGATGTCGCCGCCACCCGACAGTTGCGCCGACACGTCGTAGTACATCGCATCGTCGTTCAGTGACATCGTCTTCGTCATGGGCAGGCCGTGGCCCTGAATGTTGTCGCTGTCCGAGCCATACGTGATGTCGACGCCGGACGGGGCCGACCCCCACACCTTGAAGACGACCTTGTCCTTCGGTGCCGCGTCGGGCTTCTTCTTCGCCGGCGCTGCGGGCGCCTTGGCCTTGACGGTCTTCGTTGCGGTCGCGGTGACCGTGACGGTCGGCGCTGGCTTCGCCTTCACAGGGGCTTTCGCGGATGGTGTTGCCGTCGCCGTGATGGTGACGGTCGGCGCCGGCGCGGCCTTCGCGTCCGCGGCGGTCTTCGTCGTGGTTGTGCTGCTTCCGCTGCTGGCGCCGCCTATCGCGATACCGACGACGAACACGGCCGCGGTCACGGGGATGATGATGCGCTTGCGGGTCCAGCCGGGCCGCCGGTTCGGGTCCTTCGGTGGCATGGCGGGCTGCGTCACCGTCGGCTGCCCCCACTGCGGCGGCTGCGGGATGTTCTGGTCCTGGGGCAAGAGGGTTCCTCTGGTAGATGAGTCGCGTGGCGTGGGGGCGCTGTGCGGTGGGTGATAGTGAGACTGACGTGCTGGCCGGATGGTTGCATCAGGTGATTGATCAACATCGGGCGGTTACGGCTGTCCTGACCGGGTTTGACCGAGAGTCAGGAGAAGGAGAACTGGAGGCGCCGCGCGTCCTGCACGATCTGCCCGTGGTCGAACGCGAGATCCCGGGGCTCTTCGATCGGCATCCACCGCACCGCCGCAGCGTCATCGCCGGCCCGGGCCGTCACATCGGAGGGCACGGTCGCCATGTACGCGACGGTCACATACCGGCCCCGCGGGTCCCTGCCCGGAGCGTCGTACACCCCGACCAGGACCAGGTCCTCCTCGCTGACGCGAACACCGGTCTCCTCCAGCAGTTCGCGGGCGGCGGCAGCCCGGGACTTCTCGCCCGGGTCCACGTGACCCCCCGGCAGGGCGTACTGGCCCTTGTACGGGGGCCAACCGCGCTCGACCAGAAGGACGTGACCGTCGCGGATACAGACGACGTCGGCGGTGTAGCGGATGATCTCGAACGTCTCGGACATGATCTCTCTTCCGGAACTGGGGCCGCGCCGTCTGCTGGGTCAGAGTCATGGCCAGCGGTAGGGCGACGCCGAGGTTGGTGAGGAGGGCTGGCAGGAGCCAGCTGACAGTGGTGAGGGCTGCGATGAGCAGTACCGTGCGGTACGGGAACCGGCCATCGAGTAGGGGTGTTCTGGTCACGGGTGGGCTTCCTGAGTCGCAGGGAGCGCAGATCGGGAGATCATGCGCGTGCGGCTCGAAGCCCTGTGGTGGTGAGTGCGCAGGCCGGACCGCGCGGAACCTTGCGAGGGGGATGCGCGGTCCGGACCAGCATCCACAACCTACCGCTTAAGCATTAGCTACGCAATGCTTAACGGGAGAGGGGTGCGCCACCACCCCACGCCAACCGACCGCCGACCCGAGACGCCGACAGAGCGGGCCCGAAGACCCGCCCCCCACGCCCTGTCAGTACGAGGGCCGGGCCCAGCCTGCCTGGCTCCGCCGCTCAGCCTCCGCCCGGCGACGCCGCGTCTGACAGAACAAGCACCGGTCCGGGGCATCCTCATCGACCGCCCCGAACGGATGCAGCTTGCAGTCCGTGTGCGGCTTCGGGCCGGCGACCGTCGCCAGGAGGTCGACAGCGCGGGCGAGGTCCTTGCGGATCTCCTCCAGCTTCGCCTCCGGCATGTCCCGGGTCACGGCCTCACCGTGCTCGCCCAACAGACGCAGCGCACGACCCAGATCGGGCAACTGGTTCGGATTCATCTCTGCCTCTCAGCTCTGAGCCATGTCAACGAAACGGCTGTAGTGGCCCTGGAAGGCGACCGTGACAGTCGCCGTGGGCCCGTTACGGTGCTTCGCCACGATCAGGTCCGCCTCGCCCGCGCGTGGCGACTCCTTCTCGTATGCGTCCTCCCGGTGCAACAGGATCACCATGTCGGCGTCCTGCTCGAGTGATCCGGACTCGCGGAGGTCGGACACCATCGGTTTCTTGTCCACGCGCTGCTCCGGGCCCCGATTCAGCTGTGACAGACCTACGACCGGGACGTGCAGCTCCTTGGCGAGCAGCTTGAGGTTCCGGGAGATCGAGGAGACCTCTTCCTGTCGGGACTCGCCTCGCCCGCCTGACTGCATGAGCTGGATGTAGTCGACCAGGATCAGCTTCACTCCGTGCCGCTGCACCAGGCGCCGGGCCTTGGTGCGGATGTCCATCAGCGTCAGGTTCGGCGAGGCGTCCACGTAGAACGGGTCCGTCTTCAGCCGCGGCATCACCTGGGCGAGGCGCGACCAGTCGTCCTCGCTCATCGTCCCGTTGCGAATGTGGTGCAGGGCGATCTTCCCCTCCGCGGACCACAGGCGCTGGTTGATCTCACGTCGGCCCATCTCGAGGGAGAACAGGACGCTGGGGATACCGTGCTTGCACGATGCGGCCCGGATAAAGTCCAGCGCCAGCGTCGACTTACCCATCGCGGGGCGCGCTGCGACGATGACGAACTGCTCGGGCTGGAGACCGGACGTGAGGCTGTCCAGGTCCGTGAACCCGGTCGGTACACCGGCGGGCTCGCCGTTGCCATGGCACAGGGCGTCCAGGGCATCCAGGTCTGCTTCCATCGAGTCGCCGGCGAGCTCGTAGTCGGTCTCGGCGTCCTCGTCAGCGATCTGGAAGACCTCCTGCCCGGCCGCGTCAACGATGTCCTGCACTTCGCCGGAGCCGTATCCGAGCTGGGCGATCTTTGTACCGGCCTGGATGGTACGTCGGCGTAGGGCCCGGTCCTTGACGATGTCGGCGTAGTAGCCGGCGTTCGCTGCCGTGGGGACTTCCTCCACGAGCTGGTGCAGGTACGGGGCGCCGCCGATGCGGTTGATGTCGCCCTGGTTGATGAGGGCGGCCGTGACCGTGATCGGGTCGACCGGTTCACCCTTGACGTACAGGCCGATGATCGTATTGAAGATCGTCTCGTGGACCGGCTTGTAGAAGTCTCGAGGCTTGAGCCGGGAGTCGGTGGTGACCTCCTCAATGGCGTCCTTGGACAGCATCATCGACCCGAGGACAGACATCTCTGCCGCCAGGTCCTGCGGCGGGACTCTCTCAAAGTCGCCGGGCTCCGGGTCACTGCCGTAGTCGTGCGGGGCGGCAGAGCGGTCGGCGGTCTGCGCTGGGATACTCACAGGTGGAACCTCTTTCGGGGTTTCGAGCAGCGGCCGGCCCTGGGCAAGGGAGTAACCGGCCGCTGCGCTGCGTTCACGCGCGGGCGTGCTTCGGGTGGCAGGCAGGGCAGGGAGCGTCGCTGCCGTCGTCCATCTCAACGATTCGCTGGAACGCGGCCATGGGCTTCTCGCCCCGGTTGCACTTCCCGCACCATGCCGCGAGACCACCCGACTGGCCCCTGGGAGTCGTCCCGGGGGTTTCCCCGGCCCGTTTGCGCTTCAAGTCCCGCAGACGGGCGGGCATGACGCTGGACGGCCGCCGGACAGGATCGTTCGGGTTGTCCTGAGTCAGCGTCAACTCCAGCAGCAGGCGGTCGGCCTCGTCTTCCAGGTCGTAGCCCTGAGTGTGAGCCCGCGATGCAGCGAGAGGGGCACAGGCACGCGCCTGCGACGGGCCCATCTGCCACTTCCCGGGAAGGTCCTGGAGGAAGTCGTCGGCCCGCTGGGTCTCTGCTGCTGCTGGTGTGTAGTCGCCCGGTTCGAGAGCCGCGGATTCCGCGTACCGGTTGGCACGCGTGGCCTTCCCCGTCTTGGGGGGCTGGGGGGAGGTACCACCACCACCCTCCGGGGGG
>NZ_JAIUKE010000556.1 GCF_020176795.1 Streptomyces sp. 8L | reverse complement strand
CCCTCACCCCCACCGCGCTCACGCCGGCCCCAACTGTGGGGAGGCGGACGGCTCTTCGCGCATCCCGAACCCGTCACCCGGGTCGAGCAGCGTCGTACGGACGTCCGCGGCGGGCGAAGCGGAGGGAGGCGCCGCGGGACCGGACGGGTCGCCGCCGCTCCCGCCGGAGCCGCCCGCGGGAGCGGTCGGGTCACCGGCAGGGGGCTGCGCCGGCGGGTCCGTCGCAGGCGGGTCCGTCACGGGCGGGTCCCCGGCCGCGCCGCCCCCGGTCTCGCCCTGCACCGACCCGGTGCCACCGCCCGCCCCGCGGCGGTGGTGATGGTGCCCGTCGGCCACCGTCTCCTCGGGCGTCGGCCCGCTGGACGAACTGGGCCCGGCCGAGGCGCCCTTGGCGTCCGCTCCGTCTTTGCCGCCCTTGCCGTCCTTGCCCGCCGTACCGCCCTTGCCCTTCTCGCCGGCCTTGCCGCCTCCGCCGTCGGCCGCGCCGTCGCCCTTGCCGTCCCGGCCCGACGTGCCGCCGAGAGCACCCGTCCCGCCGCCCGTACGGTCCTTGGGATGCGCGGCGCCATGGCCGTCGGCGGAGTGCCCGGGCGCCGGGCCGCCCTCGGCGCCGCCGACGCTCATACAGCCGGCCGACGAGGCCACGGCCAGCGAGGCGGCCACCCACACGGCGGCGCGACAGGAACGGGAAACGGGGGAACGGCGCACGAGGGCACCTCCGGAGCAGGGCGGGCACAGGGGATTCCCGCGAGGGGCGAGGGGTACGTCGCCGTGTCCAACGGTCATGAGCCCGTCAGGGACACGCCCGCCTTCCCACCCGTACGCCCGCCACGCCGTACCCGGCCCGCCGGAACCGCGAGTCGCACGAGGTGTAGAGGTGTTCAAGGCGTACGAGCGTCCGCGTACGCCGCGAACTCCCCGTACCGGCACGGGCGCCGCAGCACATACGTACATACGCGCACCCCTCGCACGCATGCCCCTCGCACGCATGGTCCTGCGTCCGTGCGGGGTCCCGGTCCGCCCGGGGTTCTGGTCCGCCCGGGGTCCCCTTCACGTCCGGGCGCCGGGCCTGCCCCGGCTCACCCGTACCCCAGCTCGTGCAGCCGCTCGTCGTCGATGCCGAAGTGGTGGGCGATCTCGTGGACCACCGTCACCTCCGTCTCCGCCACGACGTCCTCGCGGGTGTCGCAGAAGCGGAGTGTGGGCCCGCGGTAGATGGTGATCCGGTCGGGCAGCACGCCCGCGTACCACTCGCCGCGCTCGGTCAGCGGGGTCCCCTCGTACAGCCCGAGCAGCTCCCGGTCGGACGGTGGCGGCTCGTCCTCCACGAAGACGGCCACGTTGTCCATGAGCCGGGTCAGTTCGGGCGGGACCCGGTCGAGCGCCTCCGAGACAAGCTCCTCGAACTCCTCGCGCGTCATCTCCAGCACCCGGCCATTGTGACGGCCGGACAGGTATGGCGCGAGGTCCGGCTGGGCACAGTGGTGCAATGACCCGAGGCGCCCGCCGTGTCCCGTTCCGTCACCACTTCCGCCGCCGGGACCACCGCGGCTCCGGGTCCGCCCGCACGTTTGGCGGTACGGCCCTGACGCCGGGCAGCCCGCTCCCCGGCGCCCTCGGCTTCGCCCTGGTCGTACTGCTCGGCGCGTGGCTCGGGCTGACGGCGATCGGCTCCACCCCCGTACGGGTCGGCCCGATGGACACCCGGATGGCGCTGCGCCCCTCACTGGCCGGCGGTACCGCGGTCAATGTGTCGCCGCTCGGCGCGCTCGCCCTCGACTCGCACCGGGCGCCGCTGCGGCTCGATGTCGATGTCGACCGGCTCGACCCGGAGCGCTCGGAGGCGCTCGTGCGCCATCCTGAGCGGCTGTCGGGGCTCCAGGACGAGGTGGCGCGGGATGTAAGACAGGGCACGGGCCGGGTGGCGGCCCGCAGCGCAGCCGCGGTGGTGGGCGGGGCGGGTGCCCTGGCGCTCGCCGTCTACCGGCGCCCCCGGCGTGCGCTGGCGGCCGGCGGCCTCGCCTGCGCGCTCCTCGCGGCGACCGGCGTCTGCGCGTACGCGACCTGGAATCCGCAGTCCGTCCTCGAACCCCGCTTCTCGGGGCTGCTGACATCGGCGCCGCAGGTGGTCGGCAGCGCGCGCTCCATCGTCAGCGACTTCGACGTCTACCAGAAGGAGCTGGCCCGCCTCGTCACCAACGTCACCAGGCTCTACGACGCGACCTCGGCGCTCCCCGTCTACCGGCCCGACCCGACGACCCTGCGCGTGCTGCACGTGTCGGACATCCACCTCAACCCCGCCGCCTGGCACATCATCGGCTCGCTCGTCAAGGAGTACGACATCGACGTGGTGATCGACTCCGGCGACACCATGGATCACGGCACGGCGGCGGAGAACACCTTCCTCGATCCGATCGCCGACCTGGGTGTCCCGTACGTCTGGGTGCGCGGCAACCACGACTCGCCGCTCACCCAGCGCTACCTCGCGCGGATGAAGAACGTACGGGTCCTGGACGGCGGCCGGGCGGTCACGGTCGGCGGCCTGCGCATCGCGGGCACCGGCGACCCCCAGTTCACCCCCGACCGCTCGCGGCGGCCCGGCGGCGACACCGCCGAGCGGAAGGCGGGCGCCCTGCTCGCCTCGGCCCTCGCCCGCCAGGAGCGGGCGGGCACTCCGGTGGACATCGCGGTGACGCACGAGCCCCTGGCGGCGGAAGGCACCGACGGATTCGTCCCGCTGGTGCTCGCAGGGCACCTCCACCACCGTGAGACGAAGATCCTGCCGCGGGGCACCCGGCTCAAGGTCGAGGGCTCGACGGGCGGCGGCGGCCTGCGCGCCGTGCAGAACGACAGCCCGGAGAAGGTACGGGCGTCGGTGCTGTACGTGGACAGCGTGACGAAGCGGCTCCAGGCCTGGGACGAGATCACGCTGGGCGGCCTCGGCCTCACCACCGCCGAGGTCAGCCGCCACCTCCCGGACTCCGCCTCCGCCGCGCCGGCCACGACCCCGCCCGCGGTCCCCCTCGGCCCGGCGGCACCCGGCACCGGCTCGCCCCCGCCGTCCCGCTGAGCGACGGGACCGCCCGCGACGAGCCCGTCCGCCGCCTGCCCGCCCGCTCGGTCCGGTGAACGGCCCGGCCCCGCGCGGCCCGCCGGGTCACCCTCAGGACCGGCAAGAACCGTTTTGGCGATGTCCCGGGCGATCCCATATGCTGCTGCCGTCCTCCGAAGCGCCCTGCGGCGTCAGGCGGGCCCTTCGCCCCCATCGTCTAGTGGCCCAGGACGCCGCCCTTTCAAGGCGGTAGCACGGGTTCGAATCCCGTTGGGGGTACCTCCACACCCCATCTGACCTGCGAGAACTCTGTCAGATGGGGTATTTTCGTGTTGACGTGTGAGCACAGCGGTGCTGACACGAGCGACATGGCCCCCGAATTCCTCGGCGGGTAGGCCTTCCTGACTCCCGTAGCGTTCTCGTGCTGGTTGATCTCGATTGGGCCGCCTCGTCCGGACTCGCGGCGTCGCCACGGATGCGGTTGGTGCCCAAGCGCCCGTTCCCCCCGCTTCCACGCAAAGGGTCGCCGCCTGCCTCGCACATCGCCACCGGGCCGAACTCTGCAGCCGCGCAGCCGTCGCCGGGACCCCGTCCGCGCCTGGCACCGTGATGCGATGCTCCAGCGCAGTACTCGCGCACGTACAGCAGTACCTGGCCGAGCCGACCCGCCTACGGTCACCGCCCGTTCGTCGTGGAAGCCCGACTCGGGACCGGGGCCTACCACAGGAGACACGCCGTCGGGGGCATGCATATGGCGGTACCGCCGGCCCGTGGCCGACTGCAGCACCAGACAATGGACCCACTGGAGCCCGGCTCTGTACGTTATTATGTACGCCATGAAGTCGATGAGTGTCACCGAACTGCGTGCGGGCATCGCCGACGCCCTGGATGCGGTGGAGAACGACGCCGAGGAACTCGTCATCACCCGCGCCGGTCACGAACCCATGGTCGTCGTCTCACTCGCCGAGTACGAGGCGCTGAAGGAGACCGACTACCTGCTACGGTCGCCCGCGATGGCCGAGCGCCTGCGAAGGTCCATCGAGCAGGACCAGGCCGGCCGAGGCACCGTCCGGGAACTTCTGACCCCCGACGACGAGGCCGGTCAGGGCGCCGCGTGAAGGTGCTGTTCCTCGACGACGGCTGGGACGACTACCTGTGGTGGCAGGCGAACGATCGCAAACTGCTGAGACGGGTCAACCAACTCCTCACCGACATCGACCGCAACGGCCACGAGGGAATCGGCAAGCCCGAACCGCTACGGAACGATCTCTCCGGCTACTGGTCGCGGCGCGTCAACTCCGAGCACCGGCTGGTGTACCGCATCGACGAGGACGACTGCATCCACATCGTGGCATGCCGCTTCCACTACGACCGTCGATGAGAGCGTGCCACCCACGAAGCCTGGATTCGCGATCACAATGGCTTGGTATCCCGTGCTGACATGTCAGCACGGGATGGCCGCGATCCGGGTAATTCGGCCCCCAGCCCCTCCCCCACCCCCGTGTTGGTCGATCATGCCGCGCGGGCTCAGCGATCACTTCTCTCCGCCGCCGCAGATCGTTCGGCCCGCAGGCCGAGGCACACCCCTGACGAAGAGGGGGACGCCCAAACCGGGTGAAGCAGTCGCTGCGCCGTGCCTCACGCCGGACGCTCAGGCCATCACCCTCAGAGACGAGGACCACACAACGGTAGTAACATGTACTACATGGAGACCACAGCTCGGGAGTTCAATCAGAAGTCGTCCCAAATCCTCGCGGCGGCAGCCCAGGGTGAGACCGTCACCGTCACCAAGAACGGTGTCGCCGTCGCACGCGTGGTGCCCATCAGGGATGACGTTTCTCCTTACCCCACCGACCCCATGGGGGAGATCGACCTTCCCGATCTCGACCTCCCCGATCTCACCAACGACGAGATCGAGGACGTGCTGAATGGGATGGGAGCGTCTTCGTGATCGCTATTGCCGATACGAATGCTCTCTACCGGCTCCTCGATCCACGCCTCGCGGAGCACAAGGCACACAAGGACGGACTCGCGGCAATCAGCCACCTCGTCATCTCACCCATGGTTCTGGCCGAGCTGGACTACCTGATCTCCACGCGCTCCGGGGCCCGCAAGGCCCTGGCAGCGGCGCGGTTCGTCGAGCGCTACACGCTCACCCGCCGGTTCGAGGTACCACCAGTGGCCACGCACCTTTCTGCGGCAATCGCCGTCGCCGAGGGCTACGCGGACGCAGACGGAGGAAAAGGCATCGGGATGACGGACGCCATGAACGTCGCCCTGGCGGCCGCGTACGGCACCGAAGTGCTGTTCACCACCGACCGTCACTTCCGTATGATCCGACCGCTGACCGGCCACAAGGTGTTCCGGCTGCTACCCGACGACCTCTGACGGTACGGAGAACCACTCTCAAGGCCACTTGAGCAACGACTCAGGTGCGGTGCTGACGTGTCAGCACCGGTCCGCGGGCACCGTGATCACGGCATGGGCCAGGCCCGGGCCCTGGTCGGTGAACTCCCGGGCGCCGCAGTCCCGCACAGGTACTCGCGACGCGCCGAGGGCGGTTGCTCAGCGCGGGCGGGGGTCCGTCTCGTGCAGGATGCCGGCCTCCGCGTCGCCCAGCAGCTCCGCGACGAGCGCCCGGCCCAGACCGAGCCGGCCGGCCAGGAGTGCGGCGTCGTCGGCCGCAGGTAAGGGCCGCCCGAGCTCCGCCTCCACATGGCGGCGCAGGCACGCCCACGCGGTGGCCGCGAGGCAGGACGAGCGCAGTACGGCGGGCCAGCCGCCGGACAGTTCGGCGAAGGCGGCGCGCGCGGCGCACCGGCCGAGGGCCGAACTGCTCAGCCGTTCGGCCGCGTAGGCCGTGTAGTGGCGCTCGTAGAGGGCGCGGAACGCGGCGAACGCCATGGCGGAGGCGCGCGGCGCGGACGAGGGGACGGGCCGTGGCGAAGGCGGGCCGGGTGCGGCGCAACCCGGTGACGAGGGGCCCGGCGAAGGCGAGCGGGGCGAAGGCGGCGTGGAGGACGGCGAGGACGACGGTGATGGTGGTGGCGAGGCCTCGTCGTGCAGTTGAACCATGGCGGGTCTTCCTTTCACCGGTCCCGCGGGCGTGGGGGTGGTTCGCCGCACGGGTCCGGTCGTGGAGAGAGAGTGCTCCGGCCGGTGACCGCCGCGCCCTCCGCGCCCGTCACGCCGGTGGTGCCGGCTGCTGAGGGGCGGTCGCGCGGTCGGTCCCGAACACTCGGGTGGAGGCGGGCGGCCGACGCCGCCGGCCGCCCGCCTACGGCGACTCCGAGGGGCGCGAGACCTCCGGGCCGCGCGGCGGCGGGTCCTCGCGGGCCGGGCTCCCGCACGGCCGGGCATCACCCGCCGGGGCGCCATCCGCCGGAATCTTGGCGTGCGGCGCCGCGTGCGGCCGGCCGACGGTGTCTGGTTCCGCCGCGGCCTTCCAGCTCCAGGCGCTCTCCTCGCGGAGCGGCCGGCGCCTGCCCCCGGGCTTCCGCGTCAGCGGCTTCCCGCAGGACTGGCAACGTCCTTGATCCACCAAGTCGTTCGGCATCGTCGCGGCTCCGGCACCGTGCGTACGGTCGACGCGCGGCGCTTCCTGTGCGCTGAGGGCCCCACCGGGACCCGATATGGACGGGGATGTGGGTGTCGAAAGTGTCGAAGAAGAAGGAAGGAGGAGAGGGAGGGGAGGGAGTAGGGG
>NZ_JAIUKE010000555.1 GCF_020176795.1 Streptomyces sp. 8L | reverse complement strand
CCAGCGCGCCGGCGTCCCGCAGCAGCGCCAGCGTCCCGTTGGCCACCAGGTTGACGGTGGTCTCGTGGCCCGCGATGAGTGCCGCGAGTGCCGCCTGGGCCTCCATGCGGGCCAGCGCGGCGCCGAAGCAGTAGTGGACGCCGCCGCCGAAGGCCAGGTGGGCGTTGTCCGGGCGCCCCGGCACGAACGCGTCCGGGTCCGCGAATCTGCGCGGGTCGCGGTTGCCCGCGGCCAGCAGGAGCGAGACGCGCTCCCCGGCGCGGACCGTGTGACCGGCCACCTCCAGGTCGGCGGTGGCGCGGCGCGCGGTCATCTGCACCGGTGGGTCGTGGCGCAGCACCTCCTCCACCACGGCCGCCGCGGACTCCGGGTCGGCGCGGAGCCGGGCCAGCGCGCCGGCGTCCCGCAGCAGCGCCAGCGTCCCGTTGGCCACCAGGTTGACGGTGGTCTCGTGGCCCGCGATGAGCAGCATGCCCAGCGTGATGCCGAGTTCCAGCAGGGTCATCCGGGTTGCCGGGTCGCCCTCGGTGAGCAGCGCGGAGATCAGGTCGGACCCGGGGTGCTCCGCGCGGCGCGCGATCGTCGGGATCAGATAGGCGCGCCACTCGCGCCGGGCCTCCTCCAGTTCTGCGGTCTCCGGCGCGGTCAGTGTCTCGGCAGGGTCCAGCCCCTTGGTGAGCCTGTTGGCGAAGGAGTGGATGAGCGGCTCCTCCTCCGGCGGTACGCCGAGCAGCCCGCAGATCACACCGATCGGCAGCGGGTACGCCAGCTCAGCCACCACGTCCAGCTCGCCGGGTCCTTCGCTGAGGTGCTTGTCCAGCAGCCCGGCCACCAGTGTCTCGATGTGCGGGCGCATGCCCATGACGCGCGGCGCGAACCGGTACATCGTCTGCTGCCGCAGTGTGTCGTGGTGCGGCGGGTCGCGGAAGAGGAAGGGGCCCGTGACGGGCCTGCCGTCCGAGCCCAGTGGCGTGTCGGGGCCGGCCGCCGGGGCGGGGCCGCCGTCCTCCGAGCTCATCCTCGGGTCGCGCAGCAGCCGGCTGATCAGCTCGTGGCCGCTGACCAGCCAGGTGGTCGCGTCGAGACGCCGGATCGGCTCCCGGCCCAACTCGGCGAAGTACGGGTAGGGGTTGTGCCGGTTGGACGGGTCGAGGACCTGCCGGAAGAGGTGGGCGGCGGGGGTCATGAGGTTTCTCCTGTGGTCACCGGGGCTGTGGTCACCGGGGCTGTGGTCGATGGGACTGTGGTCACCGGGGCTGTGGTCGCTGGGGTTGTGGTGACTGGGGTGAGTGCGGTCGCGGCTGCGGGCGGCGGCGCCGAGCGGCGTGGGACGCGTGCGTCGACCGGGCGCCCGCGGGCCGGGTCGCCACTGGCGTCGAGGACCGGCGGGAACGGCGCGCGCTCGGCGACCAGGGCGGCGTAACCGTCCAGCAGACGCGGCGCGTCGACCGCGACCGCCGCCACGGTCACCCCCGCCCTGCCGTAGGCGGCGACGAACGGACCGCTGTCGAACGAGCCCTGGGTGACGACCACTTCGTCGGCGATGCCGGGCATGCCGACCGACTTGATGTTCAGCCCGAACTGGTCCGACCAGAACACCGGCAGCGCGTCGTTCTCGCGTACGTCCGCCGACATGATGTTGTGCGCGACCGTCCTGGCCTGGTCCAGTGCGTTGCCCCAGTGCTCGAAGGAGACCGGCCCCGTCTCGAAGCGCGGGTGCCGCCACCTGGCCAGGTCGCCCGCGACGTAGACGCCCTCCACCACCCGCCCGCCGGCGTCCAGGGCCCGGCAGGCCGCGTCGCAGGACACCCCGCGCCCGTCCGCCGCCAGACCGCTGCCGCGCAGCCAGCCCGTGTCGCGTACCGAGCCCGCGGCCACCACCGCGACACGTACGTCCAGTGTCCCGCCGTCGGACAGCCACGCCCGGCGCAGCCGGCCGGACGCGTCCCCCTCCAGGCGCCGTACGGTGGTGCCCACCCGCAGGTCGACGCCGTGCGCCCGCTGCCGCGCGCCGATCACCGAGCCGACATGGGCGCCCAGCGCACCGGCCAGCGGCGCGGCCCCGCGCTGCGTCACGGTGACGGGCAGGCCGAGGTCCCGCGCGCTCGACGCGACTTCGGAGCCGGTGAAGCCACCGCCGATAACCAGCAACCTCCCGCCCGTGCGGACCAGTTCGGCGAGGTCGGCGCGGAGCAGGTCCGCGTCGTCGCGGCCCCGCAGTACGTGCACGCCGCGCAGCGCCGCCTCGGCCGGCCGGGCCCAGGGGCGGGCGGCCGTGCCGGTGGCGAGCACCACCCGGTCGAAGGCGATCGTGCGCCCGTCGGCGAGCAGCACCGTGCGCGCGGCCGGGTCGAGGCCGGTCGCGGCCACACCGAGCAGCCAATCGGCGCCCAGGTCGCGGGTCCTGGCCAGCGACAACCGGTCGGTGGCCAGCCGGCCCGACAACACGGCCTTGCTCAGCGGCGGCCGGTCGTACGGCGTGTACGGCTCGTCGCCGATCAGGGTCAGCCGGCCGCCGAAACCGGCCGCGCGCAGGGCCTCCGCCGTACGCAGCCCCGCAAGCGACGCGCCCACGACGACGATCTTTCCAGCGGTCTCGCCGGTCTCAGGGGCCTCGCCAGGCTGAGTGGTTTCAGCGGCCTGCTCTGCCGTCTCGCCGGCTTCGGTGCGCACGGCGGGGCCGACCCGCTCGGCGCGCCCGGTGCCGTGCGCGCTCACCGGTGGGCCTTCGGGGGCAGCGGGATCTCCTCCGTGGCGGAGTCGAGGACGATCGCCTGTTCCGGACAGGCCAGCGCGGCACGCCGTACGCCCGCGTCCGACGCCGCGTCCGGCACGTGGTCGTACTCCAGCGATTCCGCGCCCCGGAAACGGAACACCTCCGGGGCCGCGAATACACACTGCCCATAACTCTGACAGCGGTTCAGATCGACAACAACACGCACAACAGCCTCGCATTCGTTCGCGCCGACTCGGTGGGGCCGGGCGCACGCACCGACGCGGTGGGCGCGTTCCGACCTCGTGGCTTCGACGCTAGGACCTGCGCGGGGATGCCGTCTTCGGCCCAGGGGTGCACTCCGGGTGCACCCCGGGGTGGAGGGAACTTTCCACCCGGGATGCACCCGGAGGCGCAGGACAACTCCCCGCCGCGCGGCCTAGGTTTTTCAACAGCGGGGAAATGCGGCGGAGTTCGAATTCACACCGCGTTCCCGTCCCGTACGGCGCACTCTCGCGCGACGTGATTCCGCGTCATGTGAAACGAGCGAAAGGAAAAAACAAGTCATGAGCTACGTACGAGGATTCCTTCCCTGGATCGCGTTCGCCGCGGTGTCCGGCGTCGCCTGGCAGTGGGCGGCGCTCCTGTCGCTGGCGATCGGCGCGTTCTTCCTGGTGAAGGAGCGCAGGGCGGGGGCGAGCGCGGACGGGCAGATCCTGGACCTCGGCACCGTCGTCTACTTCACGGTGCTGACCGTGATCGCCTTCGCCGACCCGCACTCGCCGTTCCAGGACTATGTGAGCGGGGCGTCCTCCGCGTGGCTGGCGCTGGTCGCGGGCGGGAGCCTGCTGGTGGGCCGGCCCTTCACCCTGGGCATCGCCAAGCGCAGCGCCCCGCCCGCGCTCTGGCAGAACCCCGTCTTCATCCGTACCAGCACGGTGCTCGCCGGGGTCTGGACGGCCGCCTTCACGCTCAGCGCGATCGCCACGCTCCTGTGCGAGGCCACCGGCGCCGTCGACGCGCTCCGCATCCTCGTCCAGATCCTCGGGTTCGCCGTCCCCATGGCCTTCACACGCCACTACGTCAAGAAGGTCCGCGCCCGCGCCGTCGCGGCGGCCGCCACGCCCGCCGGTCCCGTCGTGGACCCGCGCGCCTTCCCCGCGGCCGGCCGGTGAGGGCGCCGTCCGGCGCCCCGGCAGCCGCCGCCCCGCCGGGCCGGGTACGGCCCCGGGTGGAGACGGTTCTCCACCCGGGATACGGCGCTCGACCCACGACAAAGGCGCTGGTCAACCGTAGTTTTCAGCTATCACGACGGCGTTCTCGCGCAGTACAACGACATCGGTGGAGGTCATCGGAATGAGCGGTCCCGTTGAAATCGTGTTGATCGTGGCGGCGGTCGGCTACGTACTGGTCCGGCGGATGATGGGGGAGCCGGCGCAGGCCAAGCGGATGCTGATCCTGCCCGTGGTGCTCTGCGCGATCGGCGTGTCCGACGTGTCCGGCGAGGTCACGACGTCGATGTCGCTGCTGTTCCTGGTCGCGACCGCCGCGATCAGCGTCGTCCTCGGCATGCTGCGCGGTGCGAGCGTGCGCATTTCCCAGCGCGACGGGCTCGCCTTCGTCCGCTACACCGGGATCACGGTCCTTCTGTGGGCGCTGAACCTGGCGGTCAAGCTCGGCGCCAACTTCGCGCTCGGCGCGCTGGACCCGAAGGACACGGGCGGCGTCGGCGACAGCCTGATGCTCAGCCTCGGCCTCGGCATCCTCGCCGAGGGGCTCGTGGTGCTCTACCGTGCGCTGCGCGCCGGCCACCAGGTGATGTGGGCGCAGGGCAGGGACGGCGCCCCGCACCAGAGCTCCCCGTTCCTGGACGACCTCAGGCGCAACCTCACGGAGCGTGGCGGCGACACGTACGGGCGGGGACGGGAAGTCCGGCGGGTCCGGCTCCGCGACTACCGCTGATGACGGCGCCGGGCCGACGGGCGGCGTGACAGCCGCCGGCGCCGCATCGATGGGCGCCGTGACAGCCGCCGACGTCGCATCGATGGGCGGCGTGACAGCCGCCGACGTCGCATCGATGGGCGGCGTGACAGCCGCCGACGTCGCATCGATGGGCGGCGTGACAGCCGCCGAC
>NZ_JAIUKE010000554.1 GCF_020176795.1 Streptomyces sp. 8L | reverse complement strand
CCGCCGACGGCGCGCCGAGCGCAGACGACGCTGCCCCGATGGTCGCCGCTGACGCTCCCCGAAGCGATGATGGAGGCTCTGGCCTCCCCGCCGATGAGGTGCCGACCAGTCCCGCCGACGAGGTCGCTTGCGGCGATGATGAGGTCCTGACCGCTTCGCCGCCGACGTCGCTCCCACGAATGACGAGGTCTTCACCGCTCCGCCGCCGGCGCCGCCCCCCCCCCCCCCGCCGGTCCGAACCGCAGCACCATGACCGTGACGGAAGAGCGCCCCTCGGCGCGGCCCCCGTACTTCAGGGACGAGTTGGTCCGGCCGTTCGTCGTGGTCGCCGCCATCGTGGGCACCATCGTCCAGTGGCCGTCCAGCCGCATCCTCCTCCCGCCGGTCGCGCTGACGCTGTTCATCCTGGTCGCGATCGCCGCGGTCGGCGCGCTGCTGCCGTGGACCCGGCTCACGGCCCGGTGGCAGATCGCGGCGATGGCGGCGTACATCGTGTTCGGCTCGCTGCTCCAGCCGTTCGCGCACGGGACGACGACCGCCGCGCTCTTCCCGTACCTCGCCGCCTCGACGGCGGGCGCGAAGCTCGACTCCCGCAGGGGCGCTCTCGGGGTGGGTCTCGCCGGTTCGCTCACCGCGACCGGCGCCGTTCTGGCCGCCGACCTGTTCGCCACCCACACCCCGCAGTGGCCGTGGTGGGTGCCCCTGACCGTCGGACTGCCCGTCTTCCTCGGCATCTCCCAGCGGGACCGGCTCGACGCCCTGTACAGCGCCCAGCGCGCGGCCCGCGAGGCCCGGCGCGCCACGGAGTCCGAGACGCGCGAGGCCGCCCTGCTCGAACGGGGCCGGATCGCCCGCGAGATCCACGACGTCCTCGGGCATTCGCTGTCCGGCATCGCGCTGCAACTGGACATGGCCGACGCGCTGCACGAGAGCGGACGCGACGAGGAGGTCGCCACCATCGTCCGCAAGGCCCGCGCGCTCGCCGTGGACAGCATCAGCGAGACCCGGCGCGCCGTGCACGCGCTGCGCGAGGACACGCTGCCGCTGACGGACACCCTGCGCGTGCTCGCCGAGCACAACGCGGCGGGCTTCGAGACCGTGGGCGAGGCCGGCACGGTCGGCGCCGAGGCGACGCACACCCTGGTCAGGGCGGCCCAGGAGGCCCTGACCAACGCGGCCAAATACGCGCCGGGCGCGCGGTGCCACGTGCGGCTCGCCTGCACCGCCGACCGCGTCACGCTGACCGTGCGCAACGAGCCGCCGACCGAGGCCCTACGCTCCGACCTGGCCGGCGGCAGTGGGGTCGGCCTCGTCGGGATGCGCGAACGCGCCGCGCTGCTCGGCGGAACCCTGCAAGCCGGGCCGGCCCGCGAGGGCGGCTGGACCGTGGAACTGGAGCTGCCCCGATGACCGACGACCACCCGATCAGCCTGCTCGTCGCCGACGACCAGGCCACCGTCCGCGAGGCGCTCGCCGTCATGCTCGGCCTCGCGGAGGACGTCACCGTCGTGGCCACCGCGACCAACGGGGCGGAAGCCGTCGAAGCCGCCGGGCGGCACCGCCCTGACGTGGTGCTCATGGACCTCAACATGCCCGTCATGGACGGGGTGGAGGCGACCGGGCGCATCCGCGCGGAGCGGCCCGACGCCGTCGTCCTCGTACTGACCACCTTCGACGACGACGAGTCGATCCTTGCCGCGCTGCACGCGGGCGCGAGCGGCTATCTGACCAAGGACGCCGACCGCACCACGATCCTGCACGCCGTGCGCATCGCGGCCGAGGGCCAGACCGTGCTCGCCCCCGAGGTGCAGCGCCGCCTGCTCGCCCTCGCGACCGGGCCCGCCCCGGCCCCGTC
>NZ_JAIUKE010000553.1 GCF_020176795.1 Streptomyces sp. 8L | reverse complement strand
GCGGGCCTGGAGCGGCGTCGTCGCCTCCGCGCCCTCCGAGGCCGCGCGCGCGGCCGCCGCGCCGGCCGGCGCCGGAGCAGAGCCCGGTGCCGGGGCCCTGGTGCGCCTCCTCGGCGCGAACCGGGCGCGGCTGCTCGCCGGGCTCGACGCCCCCGCGTCCACCACGGAGCTGGCACACCGGCTGGACCTCGCGGCCTCGTCCGTCTCCGCGCACCTGGCGGTGCTGCGCGCCGCAGGGCTCCTCGTCTCACGGCGTCACGGCCACCAGGTCCTCTACGAACGCACCGAGCTCGGCGCCGCGTTGGCCCGGCCGCACGAGCGGCGGTGACCGGGCGGAGCGCGCCCGCCTCGGGGACACACCCAGCCGTACCGCCTGCCCTTACGCGGCGAAACGCGGCTGTCGTCACGCGGCGAACCGCGCCCGCCTCACGCGGCGAACCGCGCCCGCCTCACGCGGCGAACCGCGCCCGCCTCACGCGGCGAACCGCGCCCGCCTCACGCGGCGAACCGCGCCCGCTCTTACGAGGCGAACCGCACCCGGCCGCCCAGCTCTATCTCGCCGTTCGGCGCCGGCGCCGTCAGCAGTTGCGACCCGCGGCCCTGGGTGATGTTGAGGGCCCGGCCGAGGTGGGCCGTGAGCAGCAGCGCCGCCGCGCCCGTGGCCTCGTCCTCGATGATCACCTCGTCGCGGCGCGGGAAGGCGCGCGCCCTGACGCGGCCCGCCGCCTCGTCCTCCCACGCCCACGCGTACAGCCAGCCCTCCCCGGGCGGCGGCGCGGGCAGCGCGTCGACCTCGGCCGGCGAGCCGAACCGCTGGAGCGTGCGCGGCGGAACCCACTCGGGCCGCGCCGAGATCCACGTGAACTCGCCGTCCTGGCGCACCCACACCTCGCCCGCCTCGGCCTGGAGCGACTCCACGTCGAGCAGCCAGGCGGCGCCGACCAGCGGGTGCCCGGCGAACGGGAGCCGCACGCCCGGCGCGTAGATGTCCACCACGCCGCGCTCCGGGTCGTCCACGAAGACCGTCTCGCTGTGGCCGAGCCGGTCCGCGAGGGCCTGGCGCGCCGCCCGGTCGCGGCACTGCCTGCCCTCCCGTACGACCCCGAGTGTGTTGCCGTGCCGCCCGTCGGCGGCGCAGAACACCCGGAGCACGTCGAGGGGCGGAAGGGGCGCCGGGGGCTCGGCCCGCTGCCGTGTCTCTGTCACGCGGGCATTCAAGCATCCCCGCGCGGCGCGTTGCCCCTTCGGGATTGCCTGACCGACTCCTGACGGGCGCCGTGTGCGACTTCCGGCCCGGTCCGGCCCTGTTCGCGGGCCGCGGCGCGGCTCGTCCATCCGGTCCCGGACCTCAGCCTGTCGCCGCTGCCGGTAGGGTTCTTCGGACGGGTTGGGTCCACGAGGTCCGGGAAGCAGAAGACGACCGATGAGAAGGCCGATTCGAACGGCGTGGCTCGCGATGACGGCCACGACGGTGCTGTCACTGGCGGCGAGCGGTTGCGTGACGGTGCACGGGGAACTGGCGGTCGTCCCGTCGGTGAAGCGGAGCGAGGCCGCGAAGGCCCTGACCGGCTTCGTCGACGCGTACAACGCCGCCGACAAGTCGTACGACCCGGCCCTGGACCAGGGACGGGTCAGCGGCGCGCTCGGCGCGATCAACCAGGCGGGGCTGCGGTCCAACGCGGCGACCAGCCCGGGCGGGAACCCGCAGCACCGCGATCTCGTCCTGAACGACGCCCGGTTCACGATCCCGAAGAAGGCCGGCTGGCCCCGCTGGTTCGTGGCCGAGGCGACCCCGGCGGGAGCGCGGAGCGACGGCCCCGACGCCGTGCGGTGGCTCATGGCGTTCGTCCGCGACAGCCCCGACGCCGACTGGAAGGCCGCGTACCTCACCAGCATGAAGGCCTCCGCGATACCGCGGTTCACGACGGGTTCCGGCGGCTACGCGGTGCCGGTCGCGGACAAGGCCGGGGGCCTCGCGGTGGCCCCGGGCGAACTCAGCGCCGACTACGCCGCGTACCTCCAGAGCGGCAGGCCCGGCGACTTCGCGCCGGGGCCGCACACCGACCAGTGGCGGGCGAGCCGCGCCAAGACGGCCAAGCAGTCGGCCAGCACCATGCAGTACATCGACCAGCCCCTGAAGGACGGCGACTTCGCGCCGCTGGCGCTCGCCACGAAGGACGGCGGCGCGTTCGTCTTCTTCGCGACGCGCTACTACCAGCGCCAGACCACGGCCGCCGGCTACCGCCCGCAGGTCCCGAAGGACGTGGCACCGCTCGTGCGCGGCACCGTGCGCACGAAGCTGACGAAGGAGTGGGTCTCGGCCCAGGCCGCGCAGGTGCCCCCGACCGGCAAGGTCACGATCCTCAGCCGCCTGGAGGGCGTGACCGGCGCGACGGGCTCCTGACGCAGGCCGTGGCCCGGCCCGGCGTCTGAGCCGCCGGGCCGTGGCGACGGAGCGGAACCACCCGAACGGAAGGCAGCGCGAGAACCGGTCGCGGCGCACGATGGCGGTGACGCACGACGCGTGTGCCATCACCCTCCGTGAGGAGACCGCTGTGTCCCGAGACGCCTCGCCACGCCGCTATCTGATGTGTCCGCCCGCACACTTCCGGGTCACGTACTCCATCAACCCCTGGATGGACCCGGCGAAGCCGGTGGACGTGCCGCTGGCCGTCGCGCAGTGGGAGGACCTGCGCGACCGGTACACCGCCCTCGGGCACACCGTCTCGCTCCTCGATCCGCGCCCGGACCTGCCCGACATGGTGTTCGCGGCGAACGGCGCCACCGTCGTCGACGGCCGCGTCCTCGGCGCGCGCTTCGCGCACCAGGAGCGTACGGCGGAGGCCGGGGCGCACCTCACCTGGTTCCGGGCGCAGGGCTACGCCGACGTCCAGGAGCCCGCCCATGTCAACGAGGGCGAGGGCGACTTCGCCGTCACGGCCTCGTACATCCTGGCGGGTCGCGGCTTCCGCAGCTCGCCGCTCGCGCACGACGAGGCGCAGGAGTTCTTCGGCAGGCCCGTCATCGGCCTGGACCTGGTGGACCCGCGCTACTACCACCTCGACACCGCGCTGTGCGTACTGGACGACGCGGCCGACGAGATCATGTACTACCCGGAGGCGTTCTCGCCCGGCAGCCGCTCCGTCCTCGCCCGCCTCTTCCCCGACGCCCTGATCGCGGCCGGGGACGACGCGGCGGCCCTCGGGCTCAACGCCGTCAGCGACGGCCTGCACGTCCTGCTGCCGAGCGCCGCGGCCGGACTGTTCGCGCCGCTGCGCGCACGCGGGTTCGAGCCGGTCGGCCTCGACCTGTCGGAGCTGCTGAAGGGCGGCGGCAGTGTGAAGTGCTGCACGCAGGAGCTACGCGGCTGAGCCGCCCCCGGGGCCCGGCGCCCCCGAGGTGTCCGGCGTGTCTGAGGCGCCCGACGTGTCTTGGGGCGGCGGCCACGCGTCGCCCCAGTCCGTGTCGCGCGCCGCCCGGTACAGGGCGCCGCGGCGCTTCGTCACCGTCTCGCGCCGCAGCCCGTCCACCGCGGTGCACAGATCCAGCAGCACCTGGCCCTTCCTGAGCTGCGGCCTGCGGACGACCCGCGCCGCCGCCGGAGCGAGCGCCCCGCCCGGACGCACCGCCGCCACATAGCTAAACTTCTCGTCCTCGTACGGCAGGGACCCGCCCTTGACCTGCCGGTGCAGCGAGGACCTGCCGACCCGGGCCGCGAAGTGGCACCAGTCCGTGCCGCGCTCGATCGGGCACGCGCCGTCGTGCGGGCAGGGCGCCGCCACCGTGAAGCCCGCCGCGATCAGCAGCTCGCGGGCGCCGATGACCCGCTCGTACCCGTCGGGGGTGCCCGGCTCCACGACCACCACCGCCCGCGCGGACCGTGCCGCGCCCGCCACCAGCGCCCGGCGGTCGTCCTCCGTCAGCTCCTTGAGGACATAGCCGACGGTCAGCAGGTCGCACGGCGGCAGCTCCCCGGCCGTGGCGCCGATACGGCCCCGCCGCCACTCCGCGCCCGCCAGTCCCGGCACGCCCGCCGCCAGGTCCCGGCCGACCGCGAGCGCCGGCTCGGCCCAGTCCAGGACGGTGGTGGCGCGCCCGCCCGGCCAGGTCGCGCCCGCCGCCCAGAGCGCGGCGCCGGTGCCGCCGCCGACGTCCAGGTGGCTGCGTGGAGCCCAGCCGGGCGCCGCGTCCGCGAGCGCGCCGAGGGCGGCCCGCAGGGCCTCGAAGGTGGCCGGCATCCGGTACGCGGCGTACGCGGCGGCGTCGGACGCGTCACGCAGCACCGGGGCGTGGGTGGGGGTGGTGCCCCGGTACGTGGCGATCAGCCGGTCGACGGCGGCCGCCGCCCGCGCGGGCGGCAGCCCGTCCAGCAGGCCGGCGAGCGCGCCGCGCAGGGTTTCCGAGGTGGGGAGGATCGCGTTCACCGCGGAATTCTAGACTCGACCCGGAGATCCGGTTCGCGACGGGCGCACCGCGCGCACGGCACAGCACACAGCGCAGGGCGCAGGGAGGGCGGCGGATGGTGGAGCCAAACGAACGCAGGGCATCGGGCGACGGCGGGTGCGGCACACGGGAGGACACCGCGACGGCGGCGGCCGAAG
Source organism: Streptomyces sp. 8L (assembly GCF_020176795.1). Lineage (GTDB taxonomy): Bacteria > Actinomycetota > Actinomycetes > Streptomycetales > Streptomycetaceae > Streptomyces. Next base: position 2,197 of record NZ_JAIUKE010000553.1, on the reverse strand, counting down.
ACGGTACCGCGGCCGGAGAGGCCGCGCGCGGCGGGGACGGTGCGGTACGGGGAGAGGGCGGGGGCCCGGCGCCGTACCCGGCCGCTGACGGGGCGGCGACCACACCGTCCCGCTCGCTCATGACCCGCCCGCTCCTGGTGCTGTTCGCGGTCGCCGCGGGCGCGGCGGTCGGCAGCCTCTACTACGCGCAGCCGCTGCTCGACGTGATCGGCGGCGACTTCGGCGCGGGCGACGGGACGGTCGGCCTGCTGGTGACCGCGACGCAGGTGGGCTACGCGCTCGGCATCCTGTTCATCGTGCCCCTCGGCGACCTGCGCCAGCGCCGCGTGCTCATCCCGGTGATGATGGTGCTCTCCGCGCTCGCCCTGGGCGCGTGCGCGGTGGCGCCGGACATCGCGACGCTGGCGGGCGCGCTGATCGCGGTCGGGGTCACGACCGTCGCCGGGCAGATACTCACCCCGCTCGCGGGCGACCTCGCCGACGACGCCTCGCGCGGCAAGGTCGTCGGCATCGTCGTGAGCGGCATCCTCACGGGCATCCTGATCGCCCGGATCTTCGCGGGGCTCGTGGCCTCGGCGTTCGGCTGGCGGGTGGTGTTCCTGGTCGCCGCGGTCGTCGCCGTCGTACTGGCCGCCCTGCTGTACCGGTCCATACCGAAGCTGCCGCCCCGCTCGACCACGCTCTCCTACCGCGCCCTCCTGAAGTCCGTGTTCTCGCTGGTCGCGACGGAGCCGAAGCTGCGGATCAGCATGGTCTTCGGGATCTTCGGGTTCGGGGTGTTCACGATGCTGTGGACGTCCCTGACGTTCCTGCTGTCCGGCCCGCCCTACAACTACCCGACCGCGGCCATCGGCTTCTTCGGCGTCGCGGGGCTCATCGGCGCGCTCGCCGCGCAGGGAGCGGGCCGGCTGCACGACCGGGGCAGCTCCGTCGCCGGCGTGGGCCTCGCCTGGGCGCTGATCCTGGTGTCCTGGGTCGTCGTCGGCTTCGGCGGGCACGTCCTGGTGGTCCTGGTGATCGGCATCATCACGCTGGACATCGGCATCCAGGGTCAGAACATCCTGGCGCAGTCCCGCGTCTTCCAGATCTCCGCCGAGGCGCGCAGCCGCCTGAACACGGCGTACATCGCGGGCAACTTCATCGGCGGCGCGATCGGCTCCGTCGTCGCGACCACGGTGTGGGACGCGGGCGGCTGGCCCGCCGTGAGCGTCACCGGCGGTGCCCTCTCGCTGGCGGCCCTGATCGTCTGGGCGGCGACCCGGCGCGGCGCGCTCCAGCCGTGACCGGGGGGCCACGGGCGGCGCGCTCCAGCGGTGACCGGGGGCCGCGGGGACGGGCCGGGACGGTGGCCGGGGGCGCCGCCCGCGTATTCCGCGGGCACCGGAGCGCGGCTGGGGGACAATGACGCCATGCGCTACCGAGTCCTCGGCACCACCCACGCGTTCCACGACGACGGGACGCCCGTCGCCGTCGGAGGCGCACGCCTGCGTGCCCTGCTCACGGCGCTCGCCCTGCGCCCCGGCCGTACGGTCCCGGTCGGCGTCCTCGTCGGCGAGGTCTGGGACGGCGACCCGCCCGCCGACGGCGTCGCCGCGCTCCAGGCCCTGATCGGGCGGCTGCGCAGGACGCTCGGGCACAAGGCGGTCGCGTCCACGGACGGCGGCTACCGGCTGTGCGCGGCCGAGGACGACGTCGACGCGCACCGGTTCACGCGGCTGGCGGCCGAGGGCACCCGGGCCCTCGCCTCGGGCGACCCGGTGAAGGCGAGCGCGCTGCTCGCGGACGCCCTGGCCCTGTGGCAGGGCCCCGCCCTCGCGGACCTGCCCGACCGCGCGAGCGAGGCGACGCGCTGGGAGACCCGCCGCGAGGAGGCGCGCCGCACCGGCCTGGCCGCCGCGCTCGCCCTGGGCAGAGCGGATGAGGTGCTGCCCGAACTGACCGCGCTGTGCGACGAGTTCCCCCTGGACGAGCGCCTTCGCGCCCTGCGGATCAGGGCGCTGAGGGACGTCGGCCGCCCGGCCGAGGCGCTGGCGGTCTACGAGGAGATACGCACGACCCTGGCCGACCGGCTCGGCGCGGACCCGGGCCCCGAACTCCGTGCCCTGCACGGTGAACTGCTCGTCTCCGTGCCCGCGAGCGGAAACCGGGCCGCCGTCCCGGCCGCCCCGTCCCGCCCGTCCGGCCTGCACCATGGACC
>NZ_JAIUKE010000552.1 GCF_020176795.1 Streptomyces sp. 8L | reverse complement strand
GGATACGGGGGCGGGGGTCGACGTCAGTCCACGGCGCCACCGTACGGCCGGGCCCCGGGGCCCTTCTCCTGGTGGGCCGCGAAGTAGCGGACGAGGCCGGGGGCGAGCGGGGGCACCTCAGTGTGCGTGCCGCCCGCCCGCAGCGAGGCGGTGGCTGCGGTGCCCGCGGCCACCGCCTCCCTGGCGGCCACGGGCGAGGTCTCGGTCGGCCCGCCGCTCGCCGCGAAGCGGAGGAACTCCCGCAGGAGCGCGTCGTCGGCGCCGCCGTGCGGGTTCTCGCCGCCGCTGACGGTCTCGGTGCGGTCGGCGTCGGCCCGGTAGCCGGAGCGGCGCCTGTTCCACAGCCGGACGGCCGGGCTCTCGTCCTCCAGGCCGTCGCCGAAGTTCTCCAGGCGCCCTTCGTCGCCGATGACGGTGTAGTTGCGCCAGTAGTCGGGCGTGAAGTGGCACTGCTGGTAGCTGGCCAGGACGCCGTTGTCGAGGCGGGTGAGCATCATGCTGATGTCCTCGACGTCCACGACGGGGTTCAGGCCGCTCAGCGCGGTGGGCGGCCAGATGTCCGGGTCGAACCAGTCGGGCATCCTGGCCGGGTCCTCCGCCTCCGGCGTCGCTTCCGGTCCTGGTCCCGCGGCCGGCCCTGCCGGGGCCGGGCGGCGCGGGTTCGCCCCGTACACGGCCAGGTCGCCCATGGCGACGACGTCACGCGAGTAGCCGCCCGCGAGCCAGTGGATCACATCGAGGTCGTGGGCGCCCTTCTGGAGCAACAGGCCGGTGGTCCTGGCCCGTTCGGCGTGCCAGTCCTTGAAGTAGTAGTCGCCGCCGTGACCGACGAAGTGCCGGCACCACACCGAGCGGACCCGGCCGATCGCACCTTCCTCGATCACCTCCCGCATCCGCCGCAGCACCGGCAGGTGGCGCAGGTTGTGGCCCACGTAGAGCCTCGTCCCGGTCTCGAACGCGGCGCGCAGCAGCCGGTCGCAGCCGTCCACGGTGATGGCGAGCGGCTTCTCCACGAAGACCGGCACCCCGGCGGCGAGGAAGAACAGGCTCGGCTCGACGTGCCGGTCGTCCGGTGTGAGGACGAACACGGCGTCGAGGCCGTCGCCCGCCATGCCCGTGTGGTCGGTGTGCACGGCCGTGCCGGGGCCGAAGAGGCGTACGGCGTCGGCCCGGCCACGCGGGGAGGGGTCGGCGCAGGAGACGACGCGCGCGACGCCGGGGCGGTGCGCGGCGAGGGCGAGGGTGGCCCGCTGGCCGACCCCGACGACGCCCACGCGCAGTTCACTCATCGTTCCTCACCCTTCTGGGGACGGCGTCCGGCGCAAGCCCTCATGGTCAGTGGCCGAGGGTGGCGCGCAGAGAGGGCTGGAGCAACTCGCCGTGGGCGCGCACCATGTCGTCGCACAGGTCCCAGATCGACTCGACCGTCAGTGTGGCCGCGGTCGCCGGGTCGGTCATGGCGGCGTGCCTGATGTGGCGGGGCTCGTCCTCGACGGCGGCCCGTACGACGAGGTCGTTCATGCTCAGGTACGTACGGTTGAGCGCGGCGAGCTGCGGCGGGAGGGCGCCGACGCGCGTGGGCTGGACGCCCAGGGAGTCGACCAGGCACGGGACTTCGACGGTGCCGTGCGACGGCAGGTTCTCGATGAGGCCGTGGTTGGGGACGTTGCCGTAGACCGTGCGCGGTGTGCCGGTGGTGATGCTGTGGATGATCTGGGGCGCGTACTCCATGGTGGACTCGACGGCGAGCGGTTCGCCCGCGGCGAGCGCCCTGCGGGTCTCCTCGTAGGCGGCCACGTTGTCGTCGACGATGCCGAGGTAGTCCCCCACGGGCAGCCGCAGCCGCTCGATCTCGCTGTCGTGGTGCAGGTACCAGGGCACGTACTCGCTGGAGTGCTCGCTGGTCTCGGTGGGGTAGTAGCCGAGGCGCCGGTACATGTCGACGCGGACCCTGCGGCGCAGTTGCCCGTCGGCGGCGATGAGGGCGTCCAGACGCGGGTAGAGGTCCTGGCCCTCGTGCTCGAAACGCAGCACCCAGGCCTGGTGGTTGACGCCCGCGGCGTGGTACTTGACCTCTTCGAAGGGCACTCCGACCAGTTCGGCCAGGTCGTGCATGGTCCAGAACACCGAGTGGCACAGGCCCACCACCCGGGTGAGGCCGGTGGCCTGCGCCAGGTACTGGATGTTCATGGCCATGGGGTTGGTGTAGTTGAGCAGCCACGCGTCCGGGCAGACGGCGGCGATGTCCTCGCCGAGCGCCTTGAGCAGAGGGAAGGTGCGCAGCGCGCGGAAGATGCCGCCGATGCCGAGGGTGTCGCCGATGGTCTGGCGCACCCCGTGGCGCGCGGGCACGTCGAAGTCGGTCCTCGTCGACTCGCGCATGCCGACCTGGACGATGTTGATGACGAAGTCGGCCCCTTCGAGGGCTTCGCGCCGGTCGGCGTGGACGGTGATGCGGGGGGACGCCTTCCGCTCGTCCGCGATGTAGCGGGCCGCTCCCTGCGCGGTGGCGAGCCGTTCGGGGTCGATGTCGTGCAGGGCGATGTGCGCGTTCCGCAGCTCGGGGAAGGCGAAGAGGTCCGCCAGGAGCCCCTGGGTGAAGACGACGCTTCCGGCGCCGATGAACACGATCTTCTGAGCGGTCATCACTCGTTCTCTCCGTTGTGGGTGACGGCTGCGAGAGCCTCGTCCCAGGTGGGTTGGGCGTCGGTGCCGCCGTGGGCACGCGTGGACAGGGAGCCGCAGGCGGCGGCGAGGGCGAGGGCTTCGCGCGGCGGCAGGCCCCTCAGGACGGCGGCGATGTATCCGGCGTCGAAGCTGTCGCCGGCGCCGACCGTGTCGCGCGGGCGCACCGTCAGGCCGCTGGCGCGCCGCACCGTGCGGCCGTCGTGCGCGAGGGCGCCCCGCGCGCCGTCCTTGACGACCACCAGCGGTCCCCGGCCGGCCAGCCGGCCGCCGGCCTCCTCGGGCTCTCCCGAGGCCTGGCCCGCGAGTGCCAGTGCCTCCTGCGCGTTGGGCAGCAGGATGTCGGTTTCCGACAGGACGGCCGCGATGCCGTCCGGGTCCCAGCGTCCCGCGGGGTCGTCGTTGGTGTCCAGGGAGGTGGTGGCGCCGTGGGCACGGGCGGTGCGCAGCAGGTCAGGGAGGGCCGCGGCGAGCTTCGGCATCAGGAAGTACGACGCCGCGTGCACGTGCCTGCTAGTGGTGAGCCACTCCTCGGGGACGTCGGCGGGGCCGGTGGCGGCGAGCGTTCCCGAGGACGTGAGGATGGCGCGGTCGCCGTCGCGCGCCACCACCGCCGTCAGCGGGGTCGGCAGGTCGGGGTCGGTGCCGAGCGCGGTGGTGTCGACGCCCCTGGCCTGAAGGGCGGCGCGCACGAAGCGTCCCGCGTCGTCGTCGCCGACCCGGCCCGCGATGGCGACGCGCAGGCCGAGCTTCGCCGCCCCGCAGGCGGTGATCGCGGCGGACCCGCCGAGGGTGAGTACGCCGGTGGGTACGAGTTGCTCGCGCTGGCCGAAGGCCAGGGGTTCGTCGAGGGGACCGAGTACGGCATCGGGATTGGCGTCCCCGATGACGAGGAGGTCGAAGGTGTGGGGCATCGGTCTTCCTGGGCGTGGTGGTCGGGGAGCTCGGCCGCTCGGGTGGCCGCGGTACGGGGGTACTGGGCGGTGGTCCGGTGCGGTGACGCGGGTTCGGGCGGTGTCAGCCTTTGAGGCCGCTGCTGGTGATGGACTGGACGAACGACTTCTGCGCGCCGAGGAAGGCGAGCAGGACGGGCAGGATGGTGATCACGTTGCCCGCCATGACGGCGGCCCACTGGGTGTGGTGCTGTCCCTGGAAGGTGGTCAGGCCGAGTTGCAGTGTGTACTGGGTGTCGTGGTTGATGGCGATCAGCGGCCAGGTCAGGTCGTTCCAGGTGGAGAGGAACGTGAGGACCGCGACGGTGCTGAGCGCGGGGCGCGACAGCGGCAGCACGATACGGAACAGCACCCGTAGCCGTGAACACCCGTCGATCCAGGCGGCTTCCTCCAGCTCGCGCGGCAGGGACAGGAAGAACTGCCGCAGCAGGAACACCGCGAACGGTGTGACCAGTGACGGGACGATCAGCGCGCCCAGCGAGTCGATCAGGCCGAGGCGCTTCATGACCAGGAAGGTGGGGATCATGGTCAGTTGGAAGGGGACGGCCATCGTCGCGAGCATCAGGAAGAGCAGGGCGCGGGAGCCCGCGAACCGCATCCGCGCGAAGGCGTATCCGCCCAGCGAGCCGAGGACGAGGTTGGAGACGACCGCGGTGGCCGAGACGATCAGCGAGTTCGTGAACCACCTCGGGAACATGGCGTTGCCGAGGACGTAGCGGTAGCCGCCGAGGTGGATTCCGGAGGGCCACAGCGCGGGCGGGAACCTGTTGATCTCCGCGTCGCTCATCACCGAGCTGAGGACCAGCCAGATCAGGGGCAGCGCGAAGAGCACGGCCAGGGGCGCCAGCAGCAGGTGCCAGGCGCTGAAGGGGAGCCGCCGGCGCCGGAGGGGAGCGGCCGGGGGCGGCACGGCGCTCGGGCGGAGGGTTTCACCGGTGGCGGTGGTGGTCGTCGCGGTCATCGGGCTGCTCCCTCGGGGGCGGTGGACTTGCGGCGCTGGACCAGTCGCATGACTCCCCCGAGCACCAGCAGGGCCAGGGCGAGGATGTAGGCGGCCGACGCCCCGTAGCCCGCGGTGAAGTTCTGGAACGCCTGCTCCCAGATGAAGTAGACGATGAGGGTCGTGGAGCCGAGGGGCCCGCCCTTGGTCGTGACGTAGACCAGGTCGAAGACCTGGAGGGCGTTGAGTGTCTGCCACATCACCAGGAACACACTGACCGGTGTGAGCGTGGGCAGTACGACGTGGCGCAGCAGGTGCCACCGGCCCGCGCCGTCCAGCTTGGCCGCCTCGATGAGGGGCTGGGGTACGTCTTGGAGCGCCGCGAGGTAGATCATCACGCAGAAGCCGGTGCCGCTCCACAGCGAGATCACCACCAGGACGGGCAGCGCCTGACCCGGGTCGGAGAGGAATCCCTGCGAGGGCAGGCCGAACGAGTGCAGGACCGAGTTGGCGGCGCCGAACTGCGGGTCGAGGATGAAGGAGAACAGCACGCCCTGGGCCGTCTCCGAGATGACGAACGGTACGAAGATGAGGGTGCGGTACAGGCCGACCAGCCGGATGCGCCGGTTCAGCGCCAGGGCGAGCATCAGGCCGAAGACGATGCTCAGCGGGACGTACAGCACCGTGTACAGCAGGGTGTTGCCGATGGCCTGGCTGAAGTGCGGGTCCTCGGTCAGCGCCCGGTAGTTGTCGAGCCCGACCCAGCGGCTCGGTGTCACCAGGTCGTCGGCCTGGAACGACAGCAGCAGCGACCAGACGACGGGCACCACGCTGAGGCCGAGGATGACGAGGACGGAGGGCAGCACGAAGCCCCACGCGGTCGCGGACTCGCGGCGGCGTCCGCGGCGCCTGGCGCGCAGTTGCCGCTCGTGGTCGGGCAGCGTGATCGGAGCGGGCAGGGATGACATGGAAAGGCTCCTCAGCGCGGGATGACGAGGGCGGCCCTGGCTTCGGCGGCACAACGGCGCATGGCCTGCGCCGGGCTGCTCCTGCCGAGCAGTACGGACACGATGGCCTGGCCGAGTGCCGTGGAGACCTGTGCGTAGGCGGGGTGGGTGGAGCGGACGCGCGCCGAGTCGAGCGCCTCGGTGAAGACGTCGAGTCCGGCCGTCTTGGCCGCGTGTGCCTGCCACGCGGGCTCGGCCTCGCTGCGGCGGCTGAGCGGCAGGCTGCCCGCTTCGATGTCCCAGAGCACGTCCTGGTCCGGCTGGGCCAGCCAGGAGACGAAGGTGCGGGCGGCGCGCACCCGCGCGGTTCCGTTGTCGAAGACGGTCCAGGTGTCGGGTCCTGAGATGGTGATGGGCTTGCGGCTGTAGCTGGGCAGCGGCACCACCGCGTAGTCGATCTTCGCCTGAATGATGTCGGGGAGCTGCCAGGGGCCGGTGACGACCATGCCCATCCGGCCGGAGGCGAAGACCTGGTACATCTGCTCGCTGCCGGGTTTGGGGTCGATGTAGACGCTCTTGGCGCGGGCGAGCGCCTCAACCGTCTCCAGGGCGCGGACCCCTTCGTGCGCGAAGCCGATGCTCCGGCCGTCCGGCGCGATGATGTCGCCGCCGAGGTCCCACACCATCGGCCACAGCCGCCACACGGTGTCCTCGTCGCCGACGCCCGGCCAGCCCGTGCCGAAGGTGCCGCGCCCCGCGTCGGTGAGGCGGTGGGCGGTGTCCTCGAACTCGGCCCAGGTCCAGCCCTTTCGCGGCAGCGGCAGTCCGGCCTCGCGGAACAGCTTCTTGTTGCACACCACGGCGAGCGAGTCGAGGACGGCGGGCGAGGCGCGGATGCTCCCGTTGATCATGACGGCATCACGGGCGGGCTCCCAGTAGTCCGTCCACGGGGTGGGGCCCGAGCGCATCGTGTCGCCCAGGTCCACGACTTTCGGGCTGCGGGCGACGCCTGCGAGGTCGGAGCCGAAGATGTAGGCGATGTCCGGGTAGGAGCCGGAGGCGAGCGCCGCGGTGATCTTCTGGAGCATCGAGTCGGACAGCACTCCCCCGCCGAGGTCGACGTAGATGTGCGGGTGAGAGTGCATGAAGCGCTCCGCCAGGGCCTTGATGGCCTTGAGTCCGTTGTCGTTCTGGCCGTGCCACATGTTGATCGTGACGCGCCCGTCGGGTCCCACCCCGTCGTCGGCCCCCTGGCCGCAGCCGGCGAGGGCGGTGGCCAGGGCCGCGCCCGCGC
>NZ_JAIUKE010000551.1 GCF_020176795.1 Streptomyces sp. 8L | reverse complement strand
GCCCGAACCGGGATACTTGCCCTGCTTCCAGGCGACTCCGGCGAACCGGACGATCTTCAATCTTGCAACAGGCCCTGGGACGTACGGGTACCTCGAACCCGCAAGACGAGGACAGTGCGCGGGAGACTCGGCGCGCCTCGGATTGACTGGCCGCGATGTGGCGGGTGGGGGTGCCGTTGATGGTGATGGCTCGATCTCCGTACCAGACGGTCTTTCCCCGGTGCCTTTTGGAGTTCACGGCAAACACGCCTGAAGTATAGGTGCAGACCTCAAGCCTTTGCCTCGCACGGGTGCCGTCCTCGCCGATGGCCAGGAGCCGCCGCCGCGCCGAGGCTCCACCAGCCTCAGTTTCATCGAAGTCGGCCAAGCGGCCCGTGCGTTGATGCAAGCTGACTACATGCTTGCAAACTTGCTGCCAGGAATCCGAGAGATTCGCGCACCGCTGGCCGCCGGGTACATTTGGCTACTCGTCCTTTGGATCAGCTTCTCGGAGTACATTCCAAGAAGAGTGTCGGCGCACGGGGCATGGAAAAGTATGTACCAACTCAGCTCTATAGTCGGCACGACAGCCACACTTGCTGGCGTTACCTTCGCTGCATACCTAATCGGGTGTCTTCTTGAAATTCGCGCGCGTTCTATCGTTCATTGGTTCAGATTTTCCGAGTGGTGGTGGAGCGCCCGGCAGAGGATTTTGGGGAATCCGCTAGCGGGGGAGCTCGAAAATCCGAGAATGTTGCGCTGGGTGGAGACGTCGGAGACAAGTCGAGGAGCAGCAGAACTGCACTCATTACTCCTGCCAGACGAGTCATTCACATATGTCCGCAGGCCCGCATGGGGTAGTCGTGCTTCACGTTCAGCTCTCATCGATCTAGCCATACATATTCGCAAAATCGGAGGAAGGAGGGTGGACTTGCATTCTGCGATGGGAAGATTTGGCGATGAGCTTGACCAGCTCGCCATTCGCCTGCAGGCCAGGAATGTGGAGATTTATGGAACGTACGATCGCGCGGCCGCCGAGGCGGACCTGAGGGTGAATGTCGGATTCAGTGCTTCAGTGCTCATCGGTGCTATAGCGGCTAGGGGTAATTTCGATTTATTTCTGCTTATTCCATGTGCATGGTTTTTGGTTGCGCGAGGGCGGCAAAAAGCCCGTGAGGCGAATGATATATTGATCCAGGCTGTGGTCTCTGGCGAACTGGAGTCCGGCATTCTTTCGTCAGCCCTCCCCCAACTCGCAACGGCATCATCGAGTTCAATGGGCCGCGACAACGAAGCGGCGACAGGGGGAGACCTTGACCCGCCGACGGGCGGCGATCCAGATCCAGCTTAAGGAGAGCTGCAGTGGTGAGTTTCTAACTGCGCGGCAACGGCCGCCGCACAGCGGGGGGCAACCGTGTGAACCTGGCGGCCAATGCAAAGGCGAGAGGCACTCCGTCTCACGGAAACCGCCCGTCCAATGTTACTTCGAGACGAAGCGTCGGTACTCAGGGCGGGTGGTGAGAGCTCGGCCTATTCGCGGCCAGGTCCCATCAGAGCGAGCCGAGGCGCGTCTCTGTGCTGCGTGAACCCACCAGGCGCAGACGCTCTCCGGAGTCGTGTGCCCGGGGCTTTTGACATCTGCGGCCGACATCAACAATGCCGGACGGCGGTGTACACCAGCGCCTCCGTCCGGCCGTCGTACGAGCCGACGGGGGCGGCTGGAGCCCACGCGGAACGAACTTACAAAGCGGATGTCAGCAGTTCGAAAACGTCCGCGCCCACCATTTGTAGTGGCTGGTCAGAGGCCCGAGGGTGATCGCGCCCGCGTGTCACGAACGAGCATGCAGCAAGAAGGAGGCCCTCACCCGTTTCGGGGTGGGGGGCCTCTTGCCTGCGGGGCCTTTCTCCCCGGGTGCTGCTTCGCAGGGGTTCTCGTCGGTGGGATCAGCCCCAGTCGAGGTCCAGTTGGCCCGCGGCGAGCCGGGCCGTGGTGCGGGCACCGCCCACCAAGACGACTGCGGTGGCTGCGATGCGGAGGGTGGGAGCGCGCATCTGAGTCCCCTTCTGCGCTGCGGCGACGGGCTCGCGCCGAGTCGTGGCGCCTCACCGCGCGATGCGGCGGAGAGGAGTGAGTACGTGCACCGCGCACGGTCGGTCCTGTGTGGCTTGCCCACATGACGGATCGAGCAGGGTCAGTCGAGCCCGCTCTTGGATACGTTGATCCGGATCGCTGACACGCTGAGCGTGCCCTCGCGCACCCTGTACGAGACGACTGGTGGCGGCCGGGCTCGGGGCCGTCGTGTCAGCGCTCAGCCTGAACGATCAACGTGCCGATGTGGCCGGCCTGCGGCGCCTCAACGACGCGGGCGTCGGCTGCACGGAAGCCGGACTGCAGCAGGAGACGCTCCCAGACCTGTGGTTTGTAGCTGTAGCGGTAGGTGAACATGGCCTTGCCCGCGAAGCCGCCCTTGTACATCCCCTGCGGTCCGTAGGCGCCGGGGATCGCGGGCGGCTGGGAGAAGACGAACCGGCCACCCGGGGCGAGCCGCTCGGAGACGAGGGGAAACAGGAGGTTCGGCGGCGCGAACCAGGCGGCGCCGAAGATGGAGTAGATCGCGTCGAAGGTGCGCGATGTCTCGCGCAGGTGGTCGAGCACCTCGCCCTGCTCGAACTGCGCGCCTGTCGCCGCCCATCGCTCGATGACCTTCGCGATCATCACGGGCGAGAGATCCAGGCCCGTCGCCTTCACTCCGCGGTTGGCGAGGAAGGCCACCGCCCGGCCGGTGCCGCATCCGATCTCCAGAGCGGTCGCCGGGTCGCCGAGCAGCTCGGCGCCGGGGCCATGTCCCGCGTACTGCGTCCAGTGGAAGGCGGGTTCGGCTTCCGGCTCGAACGCCGACTTGGCGAAGGCGTCCCACAGTTCAGTCTCGGCGACGATGTCGTGCAGTGCGGGCACAGGCGTTCCTTCGTGGGTGCGGGCGGCGGCCCCCGCCCGCCGGAAGCAGGCAGAGGCCAGAGCCAGGGTAGGGCGTCAGTGGCTGTCGGGAACCTTGTCGTCACACGGCGAGCACTTCGCGCCGTCGATGGCCCACAGCTCCTCGTCGACGGGCCATCCCTCGGAGAGGAGGAAGTCGCCGGTGCGCAGGCACAGGCCGTCACTGCGGCGTTCGATGAACGGGGCGTGATGTTTGAAGCGACCCCCGTTGTAGAGGCGGCAGATGCCCCACCAGACGGGTGTGTCGAGAATGAGCTGGTGGACGCCGATGTCGACGAGCCGGCCGACACCGAGGTGGACATCGGGGTTCTCGATGGAGCCCATGACGTACATGACCGCGTTGCCGAGAATTCGTTCGGCCATGTCGCGGACCATGGTGTGGTCGCGCAGGAGCAGGGTGACCTCGCGGTCCCACAGGCTCATGCCGCTGTCGAAGACGTTGACGGTCAGTTCAGTGATGTGCGGGGCGACGGCGTTGAGGATGGCCTGCGGGTCACGAGTCCTCGTCTGCTCGGTGGTCGCGATGACTGCTGTGCTCATCTGCTGTACATCCCTTCGCGCGGGGTGATGCGCTGCACTTGCTAACCCGCCCCGGGTGCCGACCGCCTGGACTGGTGCCCGGGGGCGGGGTCTGGTGCTCCGGCCGGTGTACGTGACAGCCCTGGAATGGGCCCCGTCGGCCGGAGTGGTTCAGGGGGTGGGCGGCTTGCGGCTGGGCTTGTTGCGGTGTGCGAGGTCGAGGAGGAAGGTCTCCTGTTCTTCGACCGTGCGGGTTTGCGCCGTGATCTCGTCCGGGTGTCTGGGGCAGGCCCACAGGGTGCGTACACCGGTGCCGCGTTCGACGCTTCCCGCGTATGTCGTGCGGCTGCTTCCGCAGCTGATGCAGGGGCGCTCTGTCCTCTCGTCAGCCATGTGTGTCTCCGGCTGCCCTCAGCTCTTCCGCGAGAGCTTGGAGGAGTCGGAGCGGCTGCGGGAGACGCTGTATCTCGATTCCGTGCTCGGGGCAGTGGGCGCCGGTCTTGCCTTCGATGGGGAAGTCGTGGTCGTCGCCGGCGGCTGGGGTGGCGAGGCGGCTTTCGGGCGCTCGGCCGCCGGACTCCGTCGCCGCGACAGCGGGCACCAGGCCGAAGGTGGTAGGGAACTCGGTGCCGCTGGTGGCGGGTGCGATGGCGATGAGGGCGAGCGTGTCGGCCGGGGCGTGGTGCCAGTGGCACCAGCCCGAGGCGGCACTCACCGTTCGGCCTCGACACATTCGGGGTGTGCGCGGGGGAAGATGCGGACGCCGTCGGCGTCGCGGCGTTCGCCGAGGTCGACGGCGTTGTCGTTCGAAACCGGCCTGTCGCAGAACGCGCAGGCGCTGCCGCGGTGTTGGCTGCCCGTCAGGCCGGACAGGTCGAGGACCGCGTGGCGGGGGCCGGCGGCGGTGAGTACGGGCGGGACCGTTGTAGAAGTGCCGAGCGTCTCGCGCGGGGCGGGCCCGCCGGCGGGGTTCCGGGTGTCCATGTCGAGGACCGTAGAACGGCCGGTGATGGCGATTCCAGGTTGGTGCAGATTTGTGCACGCATTCACTCTTGCTGCAAGCTCTGGCCACATCGCACTCTTGACGGGCCACTCGGGCGCCCACAGGCTGATGCACAGTCACGCACAACGGGCGAACGGAGGGCGGACATGAACCTACGCTTCATCGGGATCGACCCCGACACGGGCCAGAGCGGCTCACCCACCGCATGGATCGACGAGGCGACGGCCGACATCGTGCTTCAGAGCTACACCGCTGACGAGGCGACACGGGCCCAATGCACCGAGCGCACCGCGCCCGGACACGCGAAGGGCATTCCCGACCACGAGTCCGTGATCCGAATCCCCGCCCGCCTCGTACCCATGCTGAGGGAGGCATGCAATGCCGCAGAGCGCACTCAGCTTTAAGGATCTCTTCGGTCGCGTCCAGCGCTCGGCCGTGCACCTGGAGATGCGCGACCAATACGGCGTCGGCGACGAGGCCGCAGACTTCGAGGAGTGGAAGCGAAGCGGGCGCCGAGACGCCGACCCCACATCCGCGTACTGGGCGCCCTGGGTGGACCTCATCTCCACTGCGGCCGCCCGCGGAGTGACCGTGCGTCGAGCTCGCGTCGTGTCCGAGCCCGTCACGGACTACATCCGATACGAGCACGCCGGCACCGACGTGAACGTCCACGCTGGGGAACAGGTCCGGTGGCTGCCGCGGCGGGACGCCTCGGACCTGATGTTGCCGGGCAACGACCTGTGGATCTTCGACGGGACAGCCGTCCTGTTCAATCACTTCACGGGTGACGGCGACTGGTCGGACCCCGGCCTCGAACTGCGCGAGGAGCCTTCGATCGTGGCCCAGGTCGTCGAGGCGTTCGAGGCCGTGTGGTCGCGCGCCGTGCCGCACGAGCAGTACAAGATCCGATAGCAGAAAGCACAGGCGAGCCAGTCCATGCCCACCTCCCCATCATCCTCGGCCCAGGCAGCACGTGAGAACGTCGCCCGGCAGCTGCGCGACCTACGGAAGAGCGCCGGGCTGACGGTGGCTGGGCTGGCCGCCCTGTGCGAATGGCACCACGCGAAGACGAGCCGGATCGAGAACGCCAAGACCGCGCCCTCTCCAACCGATATCCGCCTGTGGTGCCGGGCGTGCGGCACCGAGAGCCGGGCGCCGGACCTGATCGCCGACTCGCTGCACGCGGAGTCGCTGTACACGGAGTGGCAGCGCCGAGTCCGCACCGGCCTGCGGCAGTTGCAGGACAGCTACATTCGGCTGTACCAGTCGACCGGCGTATTCCGCATCTACTCACCCACCCTGGTGCCCGGCCTGTTGCAGACGAGCGGTTACACGCGCGCCCTCCTCAGCGCAAACGCCCGCATGCTCGACATCCCCGACGACTCCGAGGCGGCGGCCGACGCCCGCACGGAACGATCAAAGATCATCCATGAGGCCGGGCACCGATTCCTACTGCTCGTCGAGGAGGCGGCGCTCCGCTACCAACTCGGCGACGCGGAGGCCATGGCCGCACAGCTCGGACACCTGCTCACGGCCTCGGCATTGCCGGCCGTGTCCCTCGGGATCATCCCCGAGGCCACGCCTGAGCGAGTCATCTGGCCGCAGGAGACGTTCCACATGTACGACGACACGCTCGTGTCCGTCGAGTTGCTCTCCGCGCAGGTGAACGTGACGCAGCCGTCCGAGATCGCCCTGTACCTCAAGGCGTTCGAGGAGCTGCGGAGCATGGCGGTGTACGGGCCGGCCGCACGCTCGTTGATCGTGAAGGCGATCGACGCACTCTGAACGCGCGAAAGCGCCCCCTGCCCGGTACATGATCGTGCAGGGGGCGCCTCGGTCGGTCCCAGGCGACCGTGCGCCGTCCTGAAATCGCGGCTATGGCGAGCCCCCTGAATTTCGGAGGGCACGTGTCGGGGACTTCTCGGGGGAACAGCGGAGTAGCGGTGGACCTCGGTGCTTGCATCCAGGGCTCTCGCCCAAGCTGTCTCTTGGCGCTCCGCAGGAGGGGCCCCTGTAAGTTCGGAAACGGCCTACGGGGCGGGGCTCCCTGCGCCGGCATTGTCCGGGGCAGGTTCCAAGGGTCGCCCTCCGGTTCTTTCGACCTTCCGGCCTCTCAGCCCGACCGTCGACGTCGGCCCCGGCGGACGGCCGTAGCGTCCGCCAAAGTCGGCTACTCCGGTCGAACTCCCTCGCTCGTCCCGTAGGCCCATCTCCGACGGTAACACTTGCAAAGCTATGGAAAAGGCCTGAAATGGATTATTGAGAGGTGGGTGGGTGGCGGTCGCTGTCCAGTGGAGAATGCGCAGGTCACTGGCGTCGTACCGGGGG
>NZ_JAIUKE010000550.1 GCF_020176795.1 Streptomyces sp. 8L | reverse complement strand
GGCCCGCCCGGCAGGCCCAGCGCGACGAAAGCCGGCAGCGCGCCGAAACCCACCGCGTACGGCAGCGGCGACAGCACGGTGGCCTTCAGCCCCAGGTTGTAGGCCCACGCGCCCGCCACCCCCGCCAGGTGCACCGCGCCTGCGAGCGGCCCGTACAGCAGCGACAGCGGCACACACAGCGCGAACGCGGCCAGCGCCGCCGCCAGCACCCCGCGCGCCGTGACCGCGCCGCCCGCGACCGGCTTGTCCCCGCGGCCCGCCGCCGTGTCGCGCGCCGCGTCCACCGCGTCGTTGCTCCAGCCGATCGACAACTGCCCCGCGAGCACCGCGGCCGTGGCCAGCAGGCAGCCGCCCGCGCGCTGCCCCGACGCCACGGCGATCCCCGCGACCAGCACCGTCACGGCGGCCGTGGGCCCCGGATGACAGGCGCCGAGCAGCGCGAGGACCCGGGAGCCAGCCCGGGGCCGCGGCGCATCGGGAACCGCGGCCCGCGCGCCCCGCGCCGGCCGCTCGACGGCGTCCATCGGGCCATCGTAGGCACGCGCGCCGCGCCGTGAGCCGCATACGCGCGCCGCGCCGGGGGAAGACGGAACGTCGTCATTCCGTCAGGGGCCGAACCGGCGACCTGGCGTGTGACAGGGCGTAGTACGGGCAATGATGTTCCGTTCCCCAGCTGATCGGACCCCAGATGACGCGTATCGCAGCCGTACACGGAGTGCTCGCCCCCCACGAGTACAGCCAGCGCGAGATCACCGGCATGGTCGCGCGGACCTGCCTGCCCGACGGCACCGACCGCCGCCTCCTCGACCGGCTGCACACCGGCGTGCGGGTCGCGCGCAGGTCGATGGCGCTGCCACTCGAACGGTACGCGGAGCTCGGCGACTTCGGTGAGACGAACGACGCGTTCATCGAGAGCGCCGTGCCGCTCGGCGCCGAGGCGGTGACCGGCGCCCTGGAGGCCGCGGGCCTGTCGCCGCGCGACGTGGACCTGCTGATGTTCACCTCCGTCACCGGCATCGCCGCCCCGTCCGTGGACGCGCGGCTCGTCTCGCGGCTCGGCCTGCGGACCGACGTCAAACGGCTCCCGGTGTTCGGACTCGGCTGCGTGGCGGGCGCGGCCGGCCTGGCCAGGCTGCACGACTACCTGCTCGGCCGGCCGGACGACGTGGCCGTGCTGCTCTCCGTGGAGCTGTGCAGCCTCACCCTGCAGCGCGACGATCCGTCCGTGGCGAACCTCATCGCCTCCGGCCTGTTCGGCGACGGCGCCGCCGCCGTCGTCGCCTGCGGCGCCCGCCGTGAGACCCGGGGCCCCGCCGTCGTCGACACGCGCAGCCGGATGTACCCGGACACCGAGGGCGCGATGGGCTGGGACATCACCGGCTCGGGGTTCCGCATCGTGCTGGACGCCGGCGTGCCGGACATCGTCCGCAAGAACCTCGCCGCCGACGTGGACGGGTTCCTCGCCGACCACGGCCTCGCGCGCGAGGACATCACGGCCTGGGTGTGCCACCCCGGCGGCCCGAAGGTCCTCCGCGCGGTCGAGGAATCCCTCGACCTGCCGGCCGGGGCCCTCGATCTGACCTGGCGTTCCCTCGAATCGGTGGGCAACCTCTCGTCCTCCTCCGTCCTGCACGTCCTGCGTGACACCCTGGCCGAACGGCCGCCGCCGGCCGGCACCGCGGGACTCATGCTCGCCATGGGGCCCGGCTTCTGCGCGGAACTGGTCCTGCTGCGCTGGTGACCGCCCGGGCGCCGGCGGGTCGCGCGGTGCGTCGGGCGGGCCCGGGGAGAGACGGACGACTGTGATCGGGGAGCGACTGTGATCTGGTACACCGTGCTGGTTCTCGCGGTGGGCGCGGAGCGCCTCGCCGAACTGGCCGTCGCCAAGCGGAACACGCGCTGGAGCCTCGCACGCGGAGCGGTCGAGCACGGCTGCGGCCACTACCCCGCCATGGTGGCGCTGCACACCGGCCTGCTCCTCGGCTGCCTCGCCGAAGTCCGGTTCGGGCACCGGCCGTTCGAGCCCGCCCTCGGATGGCCGATGCTCGCCGCCGTCCTGCTCGCGCAGGGGCTGCGCTGGTGGTGCGTCACGGCCCTCGGGCCGCGCTGGAACACCAAGGTGCTCGTCGTGCCGGGGCTGCCGCTGGTCACCGCGGGCCCCTACCGGCTGCGGTGGCTGAGGCACCCCAACTACGTGGCGGTGGCGGCCGAGGGCGTGGCCCTGCCGCTCGCGCACACCGCGTGGCTGACGGCCGTCGCGTTCACCGTACTCAACGCCTGGCTGCTGACCGTGCGGATACGGTGCGAGAACGCGGCACTCGCTCCCGCCGGAGCGCCGGTGTGATCGACGTGCTCGTCGTCGGCGGCGGACCCGCGGGCCTGGCCGCCGCACTGCACGCGTCCGCCGCCGGATTCGAGACGGTGGTCCTCGAACCCCGTACCGGCACCGTCGACAAGGCGTGCGGCGAAGGAGTGATGCCCAGCGGCGTACGGGCACTGACCGCGCTCGGTGCCTGCCTGCCACCCGGCCGGCCGCTGCGCGGCATCCGCTACGTACGCGAACACCACCACGCCGAGGCGCTGTTCGACGCCGGGCCCGGCCGGGGCATCCGCCGGACCGACCTGCACGCGGCGCTGCTGCGGCGGGCCGAGGCGGCCGGTGTCGGGCCGGTCCCCGGACGGGTCACGGAGGTGGCACAGGACGCGGACGGGGTGACGGCGGGCGGACTGCGCGCCCGCTGGCTGATCGCGGCGGACGGCCTGCACTCACCGGTGCGCCGGGCGCTCGGCCTGGACCTGCCGCCGGGACCGCGCGCCCCGCGCCGCTACGGGCAGCGCCGCCACTACCGGATGGCCCCCTGGTCGGACCTCGTCGAGGTGCACTGGTCGCGCACGGGCGAGGCGTACGTCACCCCGGTCGCCGACGACCTGGTGGGCGTCGCGGTCCTCAGCTCCCGGCGCGGGGGCTTCGACGAGCACCTGGCCGGGTTCCCCGCGCTGCGCGCCCGCCTGACCGGCGAGCCGGCGACGGCGGTGCGCGGCGCGGGCCCCCTCAGGCAGCGCGCCCGTACCCGCGTCGCCGGCCGCGTCCTGCTGGTCGGTGACGCGGCCGGCTATGTGGACGCGCTGACCGGCGAGGGCATCGCGCTCGGCCTGGCCTCCGCGCGCGCGGCCGTCGCGTGCCTGCGGGCCGGGCGGCCGGAGGCGTACGACCGTCAGTGGCGGGTCCTGACCCGACGCCACCGGGTCCTGACCGAGGCCCTGGTGCGGGTGGCGGGCCGGCCGGCGGCGGCGCATCTGCTCGTGCCCACCGCCTCCGCGCTTCCCCGCGTCTTCGGCGCGGCGGTGCGCGCCCTCCAGTAGCCCGCGGCGGCAGGGCGGCGCGGGCGCCTCCTACCGGCCCCGCGCGCGGGTCAGTCCTCCTGTGCCGGGTCGATCTGCTGGACGGTCGTCGCCGTGAGGTTCTGCGGCAGCACGTTGGCCACGTAGTCCTTCACCGTCGCGTCCAGGCCGACGTCGTGGCCCGCCTCCTCGGACAGGTACCACCGGTGTTCCAGCACCTCGTGGTAGATCTGCGCCGTGTCCGTCTCGCCCCGCAGCTCCAGCGGCACCGCCCGCACCGTCGGCCGGAACACGTCCCGCACCCAGCGGTGCGCGAGGACCTCGGGGCGCGCGCCGAGCGGGTCGCCCGGCGCGTAGTCGTCCTGCGTCGCCATCCACGACTCCAGGTCGCCGAGCAGCCTGCGGGCCTGGTTCTCCTCCGCGTCGAGCCCCGTCAGCCGCAGCAGCTGGCGCTGGTGGTGCCCCGCGTCGACCACCTTCGGCAGGAATCGGACGGTGTCTCCCCGGGGCGAACTCTCGATGCGCATCTCCGCCACGTCGAAGCCGAGGTCGTTGAGCCTGCGCACGCGCCGGTCGATGTAGTGGCGCTTGTCGAGGGGGTAGACCGACTCACGCGTCAGCTCGTGCCACAGCTCCTCGTAGCGCTCCACGATCGCCGCGCCGAACGGCACCGGGTCGATCGACGGGTGCAGCGCACCGGAGGCCTCCAGGTCCATCAGCTCGCCCGCGATGTTCATCCGGGCCAGCTCGATGTCGTACTCCCGCTGCCCCTGGCTCAGGGTGGTGTGCAGCTCACCGGTCTCCGCGTCCACCAGGTAGGCGGCGTAGGCGCCCGCGTCCCGGCGGAACAGCGCGTTCGACAGCGAGCAGTCGCCCCACGCGAAGCCCGCCAGGTGCAGCCGCACGAGCAGCACGGCCAGCGCGTCCATCAGCCGTTTCACGGTGCTCGGCCGCATCGTCGACTCGAACATCGAGCGGTACGGCAGCGACCCCTTGAGGTGCCGGGTCACGAGCGCCGACTCGATCTCCTCGCCGTCCGCCGCGGTCCTGCCGGTGACCACCGCGAGGGCCTCGACCGCGGGTATCCCGAGCCGGTGCAGACCGCGCAGCAGCTCGAACTCCCGCACCGCGGCGCGTTCCGTGATCTCCTTGACCGCCACGACCTCGGGTCCCGCGGACGCGAACCGCACGACGTGCCGTGAGATACCGCGGGGCAGCGGCACCAGACATGCCTCGGGCCACTCCTCCAGCACGGTGTTCCAGGGCAGGTCGAGCAGTTGGGCCGGGTGCTCCGGATTGGTCGCGCTGATCTGCAGCGCCATCGCGCCTCCCGCGGTCGGCTGGGCAGGGTCGGGTGGGGTCGGGGACGCCGCTGTCCCGCACCCAGTGTGCCGGGTCGGCGCGGCGCGCCGCCGACCGCGGGTGCCCGCGCCCGCGGCCCCGCCCTCAGCGCTTCAGCAGCAGCTCCGTGTTGCGGTCGTCCGCCGAGCCGTACGCGGTGGTGCTCGCGCCCGGCGCGTTGTGCGCGAACTCGCGGTACATGGCGGCGAGTCCGGTCTGCGACAGGTCGTGGAAGTCGGTGCGCGCGGGCGCGCCCGACTCGATCAGCGTGGTGAACAGGGACAGGGTGCCGTCGCCGTTGTCCGCGATCTCGATGACGCGCGCGAGCTGCGGCCTGTCCACGTGCGAGGCGGTGGAGATCTCCCAGAAGCTGCCGTGGGGCAGTATCCGGTTGCGGTGGCTGTGCCCGTTGACCCAGGCGCGCACATTGCGGTGCTTTCGCAGGAGCGCGACCACCTCGTCGCCGGTGTGGCGGACCTCGTGCGGCTGCGCCGGGTCGGGGTGCGTGTTGGTCATCGTCCAGCTGTTGTGGTGGCTGAAGACGACGACGTGCGCGTCCCTGTAGCGGGTGAGGGTCTTCTCCAGCCAGGCCAGCTGCCGCGTGCCCACCGAACCGAGGAAGTGGCCGCCCCTGTCGGTGGTGTCCAGGCTCACGCCCACGACGTTGTCACCCATGGGGAAGGTGTAGTACTGCGTGTTCGCGGCGAGGTTGTCGGCCGTGTAGCCGTGGCCGTGCGGCCCCGGTCCCGTGCGCGCGGGGTCCAGGTGCGCGGCCAGGTAGTCGTGCGGTGTGAACGGCGCCCTGCGCTCGTCCGGGGTGATCGCCCGCATGTGGCGGCGCTCGCGGCGCAGCAGGTCCACCAGCTCGTCGCCCGAGGGGTGGCTGCCCGCGCTGAGAATCGTACGCAGCGGAGCCGCCTCGCTCTCGGACACGGCGTACAACTTGCGCCCGCCCACGGCGAATTCGGCGAGATAGCCGGATCTGTCGGCCATCGCACCGCTCGCCAGCGCGTCGTGGTTGCCGACCGTCGAGTACCACGGGATGCGCAGACCGGGACTGGTCACGGGGCGGATCACCGCGTCGAGGTAGCCGCCGACGCGCGGGAAGCCGAGGCGGGTGTCGACGTCGCGGACGGTGGACTCCGGCTGCCAGTAGAGCGTCTCGCCCGAGTTCTGCGTGCCCTCGTAGTGCCGCGGGTCGCCGGTGTTGGGAATGGCCCGGCCCCCGCTCATCACGGTGAGGAACCAGTCCAGTTCGGCACGGGAGTTGTTGTCCGTGTTGTCACCCGTGGTCACCGCGAACGACAGCGGCGACCCGGTGGCGGGGCCGTCGCCGAGCGCGTTGATCCGTTCGATCAGCGCCACCGCCCCGGGCACGGACAGCGCCTCCTGGGGCCGCCAGCCGGTCAGGTCGGCGGCGCGCAGGTACTCGGTGCGCACCGGGTGCTGCACGTCGGCCAGGTGCAGGTCGGTGAGTTGGACGAACGCGGTGAGGGTGGTGCGCCGGGAGGCGCGTGACGTGCCCGCGGACGCCAGCTCGTGGCGCACCACCCGGCGCCATCCGGGGCCGTCGGCCAGCCGCTGGAAGCGCGCCCCGGTGTCGACGGGCGTCGCGACCGAGTCGAGGGTGGTGCGCGCCGGCACGCGAGGCGCCCGTACCGCGGTCGCGGAGGACGCGGCCGGGGTCCGCTGCGACGGTACGGCGGGGCGGTCCTGCGCGGGCGCCACGGCCCTCGCCCCGCCCGGGCCGCCGCGCAGGCCCAGCGGGAGGCCGATCCCGGCCGCGGCGCCGGCGGCCCCCGCGGCGGTGAGGAAGTGGCGGCGGTCTACGGAGGCGGCTGCGGAGCGTATGCGGGACATGATGCCCTTCCTCGGGTGAGGACGTACCTGCGGTCGGCCCAGGGGCGGTGCCCTGGCCACCCTTTGATGTTTGACACCGGGTGTGGCCTGCGCGTGAACGAGGTTCCAACGTCCGGCGCCCATCACCGCACAGGGATCACCGGGGTACCGAAGCCGTCCTCGGACCCATGCCCGCGCGCCGGAAAGCGGTCACTCAGCGTTCATCCGCCGGGGAAGGGGACGGACAGCCGGCGCACAGGGGACTCGTCGTGGCGTCCCGCCGGGAAAATCATGGAACCCGTGCGCATGGGGCTCCGGCGCAGGGGCAGACGCACTGTCGACCAGAGCCCGCGGCCCCCCCCCCCCGGCCGCCGGGGCTCGAC
>NZ_JAIUKE010000549.1 GCF_020176795.1 Streptomyces sp. 8L | reverse complement strand
CCCGCGGGCTACTCCTCGCCCGCGAGCTTCAGCGTCCGCAGCCGCCGGCCCGCGTACCAGGTCGCCGCGACCGTGACCACCACCAGCAGGACCACCGAGGTGGTGAGCCCGACGTCCGACGACACGGCGTCCTGGCCGGCGATCCGCTGCGCGAGCGCGAGCGCCCACTGCTGCACGCTCAGGGTCCGCGCGCCCGGTACCAGGCTGCCGAACAGCGCCTCCCACACCAGCGCGTACACCAGGCCGATGACGACGGCGTGCCTGCTGACCGTGCCGAGCAGCAGGAACAGCGCGCTGTACGCGATCGACGCGACCAGCGCCGCGACGGTGTAGGCGGCGGCGATCCGGCCGCCGTTGCCGTTCAGGATGAACCCGGCGATCAGCGTCGGGACCGCGGAGAACGCCATGGTCACGGCGATCGCGACGATCAGTTTCGTGAAGATGATCGTGGGGCGCTTCAGCGGCTTCGACAGCAGGTAGACGATCGAGCCGTCGTCGATCTCGGGGCCGATCGCCCCGGTGCCCGCGATCACGCCGATCAGCGGCACCATCGTGGCGATGCCGAAGCCGCCGAGCAGTTGCGACGCGATGCCGTCGTCCGCGCCCCTGACCATCCGTACGGCCAGCGAGATGACGATGAGCAGCGCGGGCAGGACGAAGAGGATCGCGGCCCGGCGCCTGCCCAGCAGGGCGCGGTACGTGAGCCGCGCGACAGTGGGGTCGTACATGTCTGCGTTCACACTCCTTGTCGGTGGGTGGGCCGCTGTCAGGCCGTGACGAGGTACGAGAAGACCGATTCCAGCGACTCGTCCGAGGGCGAGACCGTCAGCAGCCGGATGGAGTGCGCGCGGGCGACCTGCGGCAGCAGCGTCGTGAACCGCCCGAAGTCGACGGCCTGGACGCGCAGCGCGCCCTCGGCGAGATCCACCTCGATACCGGCAGTCGACGGGTCCGCGATGAGCGCGGCGGCCAGTGCCCGGTCGTCGCTGGAGCGTACGAGGTAGCGGTGCGGCCGGTCCGTCATCAGCCGGCGGATGCGGCGGAAGTCGCCGCTCGCGGCGTGCCGCCCCGCGACGATCACCTCGATGTGCGAGGCGAGCTGCTCCACCTCTTCGAGGATGTGCGAGGAGAACAGGACGGTACGGCCCTGTGCCCCCATCTTCCGCAGCAGCTCCATGAGTTGCATGCGCTGACGCGGGTCCATGCCGTTGAACGGCTCGTCGAGCAGCAGCACCGACGGGTTGTGCACGAGCGCGGACGCCATCTTCACGCGCTGCCGCATGCCCTTGCTGTACGTGGAGATGGCGCGGTCCTGCGCGTACTCCATCTCGACGGTGGCCAGCGCGGCGTGCGCCTCGCGCTTGCCGAGACCGTGCAGCTCGGCGTTCGCCACGACGAATTCGAGGCCGGTCAGGAAGTCGTACATGGCCTCGCGCTCGGGCACGATGCCGATCTCGCGGTAGACCTGCTCGTTGCGCCAGATCGGCCGGCCGTCGAGGGTGACGGCGCCGGTGGAGGGCGCGAGGAAGCCGCCCATCATGTTGATGAGGGTGGACTTCCCCGCGCCGTTGGGGCCGAGGAGGCCGGTGACGCCGGGCCCGATCGTCATGGTGATGTCGTTGACGGCGACGACGTTCCCGAACCAGCGGGAGGCGTGGTCGATCTCGATCGTGGTCACAGCCCGACCTTCCGGTAGCGGCGCATGAGGACTCCGTACGAGCCGGCGACGAGGCCGGCGATGACCAGCAGGTAGACGACGCCGGCGCCGGCGCCGGGGCCCGTGCCGCCGGGAAAGGACGAACTCGCGCCGAGGAAGGCCGTCTGGAGGCCGTCGATCAGCGTGATGGGCGAGAAGAGGCCGAGCCAGCTGACGGCGGAGTTCGGCGTGCCGGCCCAGATGATCGCCTGGACCGTGGAGACCGCGCCGTACGAGATGACGAGCGTGGCGATCACGGCGGCGACACCGAAGCCGCGGCGCGGGGTGAGCGCGGCCAGCACCAGCCCGATGCCGCCGAACAGCAGCGACAGCACGGCGACGGACACGAGCCCCTGGCCGAACCCCTTCGTCTGGTCGGCGAAGTCCAGCTTCGCGAGCAGCGCGCCGATGTAGAGGATCACGACGGGCGCGGCGGTCAGCACGAACAGGGCGCTGCTCATCGCCGCGAACTTCGCGAGCACGTAGTCGCGCCGGTCGATGGGGCGCGAGAAGTAGAGCGGAACGGTCCGGAAGCGCAGGTCGCGCGAGACGGACTGGGGGGCCTGCGCGGCGAGGAAGAGGCCGATGACGGCCTGGAGCAGGATCGCGTAGCGCGTGTAGCCGACGCCGAGGCTCTTCGCGTGCGTCACGACCGCGACGGTGACGATGAGCGCCGCGGGCAGGCACATCACGGCGAAGAGGATCATCGGCAGGACCTTGGACTTGCCCGACCTGCCGAGGCCGAACGTGCCGCGCAGCGACTGCGTGTAGAGGGAACGGCGGGCGTACGAGCGGCCGAGGCGGGCGCCCTCGTACTTCCGGTACCCGATGTTGTGGATGCGGGTGGCGTCGGGGCCGTGGCCTCCGGGGCCGGCCGGGCCGCCGAAACCGGGGCCGCCGGAACCGGGGCCGCCGGAGCCGGGGCCGGCCGGGCCGCCGGGCGGCGGGACCGTACCGCTGGGGGTGCCGGGCGTGCTCATGCGGAAACTCCCTCCCTCTCCTGCCGGAAGACCTCGGCGATGTGGTGGCGCCGCTGCTCCATGCGCACGAGCCCGAGACCGAGGTGCGCCACGGTGTCCCGGACGGTGTCGTGGATCTCCTCGCCCGTCGCCTCGACGAGCAGGACGTGCCCGGCGCCCGGCAAGCCCTGTTCGCTCGCGGCGAGCAGGGTCACCCCGGCCGCGGACAGCGCGTCGCGCAGGGCGCCGGTGCCGTCGGGGTACGCGTCGGAGTCGGTGACCTCGACGGCGAGCGTCGTGGTCATCTGCGTGAAGTCGCTGGTGGAACTGGACCGCAGCAGCTTGCCGCCGTCGATGACGACGACGTGGTCGCAGGTCCGTTCCAGCTCGCCGAGCAGGTGCGAGGTGACGAGCACGGAGATGCCGAAGTCGGTGTGCACGCGGCGGATGAGGCCGAGCATCTCGTCGCGTCCGACGGGGTCGAGCCCGTTGGTCGGCTCGTCGAGCAGCACCAGCTGCGGGTCGTGCACGAGCGCCTGCGCGAGCTTGACGCGCTGCTTCATGCCGGTCGAGTAGCCGCCGATGGGACGGTAGCGCTCCTCGTAGAGGCCGACGTGGCGCAGCGTGTCCGCCGTGCGCTCCCGCGCGGCGGTGGGCGGCAGCCCGGACATCCGCGCCATGTGGACGACGAACTCGGTGGCGGAGACGTCCGGCGGGAGGCAGTCGTGCTCCGGCATGTAGCCGACACGCTCCCGGATGGCCGCGCCGCTGGTCGACACGTCGAGCCCGAGCACGGCGGCCCGGCCCTCCGTCGCGGGCGAGAGACCAAGCAGAATCTTGATCATCGTGGACTTGCCGGCGCCGTTGGCACCGACGAGTCCCGTTACACCGGCTCCGATGTCCAGGGAGAGCCGGTCGAGCGCGGTCACCCGGGGGAACCGCTTGCTCAGACCTTCGGTCGCAATCACAGAAGTCACGTCACAGACGCTATCGGCGCGGCGCGATCCGGTCGTCAGACCTGCTGCCTGTCCCGGCATCAGCCTCGGGTCGTACGGGCCCCCGCGGGGAGCCGCCCGGAAGGCGGAGACGCGGGCCGCTCCCACGGCCCCGCCCTTGACGCCCCCGGCGCTGCCGCGTGACGCTACCAGCGCGTAGCGCGACCCTGGAGGCGACGCCAGACCATGACCACGAACCACCGGCCCACCCCGGAGCCCTCGCCCGAACCCTCAGCCGAAGCTGTGCCGGAACCCGTGCCCGGCCCTGTGCCCGACCCCGTGCCCGGCCCTGTGCCTGACTCCGTGCCCGGCCCCGTGCCTGAACGGGTGCCCGAGCCCACCTCCAGGACCGTCCGCACCGGCAGTCTCACCCTGGACGTGGCCGAGTTCGGCCTGCCGGGCCCCGACCGCCCCACCGTCGTCCTCCTGCACGGCTACCCCGACACCAAGGCCGTGTGGACGCCGGTGGCCCGGCGCCTCGCGCCGCGCTTCCACGTCGTCCTGTACGACGTACGCGGCCACGGCCGCTCCGCCGCGCCCCACCCGCTCAGGGGCGGCTTCACGCTCGACTTCCTCACCGACGACTCCCTCGCCCTCGCCGACGCCGTCAGCCCGCGGCGTCCTGTCCACCTCGTGGGCCACGACTGGGGCTCGGTCCAGGGCTGGGAGTTCGCCACGAGCCCCCGCACCCGGGGCCGCCTCGCGTCCTTCACCTCGCTGTCGGGGCCGTCCCTCGACCACCTGGGGCACTGGCTGCGCGACCGGGCCGCCGAACGGTCCCCGCGCGCCGCCGCGCAATTCCTTGGCCAGGGTGCGCGCTCCTGGTACGTCTACGCCCTGCACACCCCCGCCCTCCCGGAACTCGCCTGGCGCGGCCCGCTCGGGCGGCGCTGGCCCGCCCTGCTGCGCCGCGCGGAGAACCTGCCGGCACCGGCCGAAGGCGGCGCCGAGAGCGGCGGGGGCGCCGAGGAGACCGGGTACCCCGCGCCCACCCTGGCCGAGGACGCGGCCAACGGCGCCTGGCTCTACCGCGACAACGTCCGCGCGCGCGTGCGCCGTCCGCGCCCCGACGCGTACGCCCATGTGCCGGTGCAGCTCATCGTGCCGACGGACGACCCCTACCTCTCGGAACGGCTCTACGACGACCTGGACCGCTGGGCGCCCCGCCTGACCCGCCGCACGGTACGGGGGAAGCACTGGCTCCCGCGTACCCGGCCCGACCAACTGGCCACCTGGATCGCGGACTTCGTCACCGACCGGGAGCGCGAGCCGGCTCCGGACCGGAACACGCCTGACGCGGACGCCACCGTCCAGGCCACCCCGGACCGGAACGCCCCGGAACGGAACGCCGCCATCCGGGTGGCCGGGCGCGCCGGGGCCCCGGGGGCGGCCCGCTTCGCCGGCCGGCTGGTCCTGGTGACCGGAGCGGCGAGCGGTATCGGCCGGGCCACCGCCCTCGCCTTCGCACGGGCCGGCGCACGCGTCGTCGCGGTGGACATCGACGCCCCGGGCGCCGGGCGGACCGCCGACGAGGCGCGGGCCGCGGGCGCGCGCGAGGCCTGGCCGGAGCAGGCGGACGTCGGCGACGAGCGGGCCATGGAGAACCTCGCGGCCCGGGTCAAGAAGGCGTACGGCGTGCCCGACGTCCTGGTCAACAACGCGGGCGTCGGGCTCTCGGGCCCGTTCCTCGACACCACGGCCGAGGACTGGCGCACGGTGCTCGACACCAATCTCTGGGGGGTCATCCACGGCTGCCGGCTCTTCGGGGCGCTGATGGCCGAGCGCGGACAGGGCGGGCACATCGTCAACACCGCGTCCGCCGCCGCTTTCCAGCCCTCACGCGCGCTCCCCGCGTACAGCACGTCGAAGGCGGCCGTCCTCATGCTCAGCGAGTGCCTGCGGGCGGAACTGGCCGAACGGGACATCGGCGTCTCGGCCGTCTGCCCCGGCTTCGTGCGGACCGGCATCACGGAGGCGGCCCGCTTCACCGGCGTGAGCGCCGAGGAGCAGGAGCGCCTCAGGCACCGCACGACCCGGCTGTACGGGCTGCGCGACTATCCGCCGGAGCGCGTCGCCGACGCGGTACTGCGCGCGGTCGTACGCAACGAGGCGGTCGTCCCCGTCACCCCCGAGGCCCACAGCCTGCGCGTACTCGCCCGGCTGTCGCGCGGCACGCGCGCGGCGATCGCCAGGACACAACCGCCCCTGTGACGACGGCGCGAGCCAGGACCGGACGCGCCGTGGGCCCCCAAACCCCCCACAGAGAGGGCGGGTTGTCCACAGCAATGCCAACAAGCCTGTGGATAACCCGGGTTGGCTGTGGATCAAACATCTCGCCCATGAACAACGGGCGCACCGAGCGGGAAACCAGCGGGAACACGCCCCCCCCGCCGGGCCCCCCGCGGGTCGCGCCCCCTGCGGCCTCAGCCGGTCTGCCCGGTCGAGGCGATCACGGCGAACAGGGCGCCCTGCGGGTCCTGGAGCACGGCCAGCCTGCCGACCTTCTCCAGATCGAACGCCGGCACCCTCAGGGTGCTGCCCGCGTGGACCGCCGCGTCGACCGTGCTGTCGGTGTCGTCCACCGCGAAGTGCACCAGCCAGTGCGGGGGAATGCCGGGGTCCATGTTGTGCATGTCCTGGACACCGCCGACGGTGTGGCCCTGGACCTTGAAGGCCGTGAACCCCGGCATGTCCGGGATCGGCTCGCACTCCATGCCCAGCGCGTGGTAGAACTCCGCCGCCGCCGGGATCTCGGTCGTGATCAGCTGGTTCCAGATCAGCGCACCGTGCTCGTTGACGATCCCCGCTCCGGGAAACTCCTTGCCCTGCCACAGCCCGAACACCGCGCCCTGCGGGTCCGCGCCGACCATCATCCAGCCCATCTCGCCGACCTGCATCGGCGGGACCAGCAACGCGCCGCCCTCGTCCACGACCCGGCTCTCCGTGCTGCCGATGTCGGCGCTCGCGAAGTACGTCGTCCAGCCGGCTGGCGGGGGCGGCTGGCCGTCCGGGGCCGTGGACTGCATGATCCCGGCGACCGGCATGCCCCGCTGGGTGCACATCGAGTATCCGCCGTACTCCTCCGGCCCCACCTCGCCCTGCCAGCCGAACAGGTCCCGGTAGAAATCGAGCGCCGCCTGCTGGTCGGGCACCATGAGGTCGATCCAGCAGGGCGTCCCGGGCGGATAAGGATCGGTGACTTCAGGCATCTCACGCCTCCAAGCGGGGTACCGCCACGGCCGGGCCGGGACGGCGCTACCTCGTGCACGCCGCGCGGCGACGGCACGGCCACCACGCCACGTCCGGCTCTGACGGACACCGTCCGGGGCGTCGGCACACGGCACACCGCTTCGCGCACCGCGCTACCAGCCTCCCCCGCCCCCCCCCCCCCCCCCCCCAGTG
>NZ_JAIUKE010000548.1 GCF_020176795.1 Streptomyces sp. 8L | reverse complement strand
GCCAGATCGGGTTCCAGTTCTGGATGCCCTCGGTGTAGTGCCACATGCGGTCGCGGTTGATGTGGTGGGCGCCGGCCTGGGCGGCGGCGCCCCGCCCCCCCCCCGCGCCCGGGGGGGGGCCCCCCCGGCCCCCCCCGGGCGGGGGGGGCCCGCACGACCTGACGGCGGTTCGGCAGACTGGGACCGTGCCCTCATTTCCCCGACAGGCCCTCCGCGCCGCCGCCGGCCGCGACGGCGAGCGACCGAGCGACCCCGACGGCCATATGATCGTGTGCGGCGACGACGGTCTGGCCAGGCGGCTCGCCACCGAACTCCACGAGCTGTACGGCGAGAGCGTCGTCCTCGTCATGCCGCCCGCGGGCACCGCGGAACGGCCGCGCGCCCGGTTCGGCGCCCGCAGGCCGACCGGTCTGCGCGTCATCGAGGCGACGGAGCTGCGCGACGAGACACTGGCCGACGCCGGCATCGCCGACGCCACCGCGCTCGCCCTGGCCTACGGCGACGACGAGACCAACATCCGGGCCGCACTCGCCGCCCGGCGCGCCAACCCCGGGCTCCGGCTGGTGATCAGGCTCTACAACCGCAGGCTCGGCGCACAGCTCGCCGACCTCCTCGACCAGGCGGGCGCGGGCGCGGACCCGCAGGGCGCGCCCGCCGCGACCGCGGGCACCACCGTGCTCTCCGACGCCGACACCGCGGCCCCCGCGCTCGCGGCGACCGCCGTCGCGGGCACCAGCAGGGCCATCCCCGCCGGCGGCGTCCTGCTGCGTGCCGTGGAGTACGGGGCGCCCGCCGCGGGCCCGGGCCCGCAGGCCCCGCTCGCCACCCTCGCCCTGCTGTCGACGGGCACCACCGGGGCCGGTACTCCCTACCGGGGCCAGGACAGCCCAGAACTCCTGCCCGACGACGACGCGGTGGCCGCCGCGACCGAGCGCGGCCGGGTGGTGCTCGAACGGATCGCGTCCACCGAAGGGGACACCACGCGCCCGGACGGACGGGGCGCCCCGCTGGCGGCCCTGTTCTCCCGCCAGGTGCGCTGGTCGTTCGCGGGCATCAGCGCCGTCGTCCTCGCCCTGGCCGGCGCGACCTGGGCCACCAGCGGCGACGCCAGCCCGATCGGCCCCCTCTACGTCGTCCTGCTCGACCTGTTCGCCATCGACGACCCGGCCCGCGGCCAGCCCGTCGACCGCCAGGTCCTCCAACTCCTCGCCGGATTCGCCGGACTCCTGCTGCTGCCGCTCGTCACGGCGGCCGTGCTCGAGGTGTTCGGCACCTTCCGCGCGGCGTCGTCGCTGCGCCGGCCGAGGCGCGGCCAGTCCGGCCATGTGGTGCTGCTCGGGCTCGGCAAGATCGGCGGCCGGGTGCTGCGGGAACTGCGCGCGCTGCGCATCCCCGTGGTGTGCGTGGAGGCCGACCCGTCCGCGCGCGGCGTCGCCGTGGCCCGGCGGCTGCGCGTGCCGACCGTCATCGGCGACGTCACGCAGGAGGGCGTCCTGGAGGCCGCGGGCATCGAGCGCGCCGCCGCGCTGCTCGCACTCACCAGCAAGGACACCACCAACCTGGAGGCGGTGCTGTACGCGCGGACCCTCGCCCCCGGCCTGCGTGCCGCGCTGCGGCTCTACGACGACGACTTCGCCACCGCCGTCTACCGCACGATGCGCGCGGCCTACCCGGCGGCGCTGACCCGCAGCCGCAGCGTGTCGACGCTCGCCGCACCGGCCTTCGCCGTGGCCATGCTGGGCCGTCAGATCGTCGGAGCGATCCCCGTGGAGCGGCGCGTACTGCTCATCGCGACCCTCGACGTCGAAGGCCACCCGCTGCTCGAAGGGCGCACGGTGGCCGACGTGTTCACGGCGGGCACCTGCCGGGTCGTGGCCGTCGACCGGCCGGACGACCGGGACGGCTCCGGTGTTCCCGCACCGCCGGGGGACTACGTCCTGCGGGCGGGCGACCGCGCCGTGATCGCGGTCACCCAGCGCGGGCTGGCGGAGTTCGTCGGCCGGCGCACGGTGGTCCCGTAAGCCCGCGTCCTCCCGCTCGTCACCGAACTCGCCTAGTCTCTCTGCTGTTTGGCACTGACCGGCATGCCCCATCCATGCTTCCCTAAGGACGTACCCCCATGTCCAGATCCGCCCGCACCGCCCTCGTCCTCGGCGCCGCCGCCCTCGTCGCCCTGCTCGGCTCGCCGGCCTCCGCCGCCGACGTACAGCAGCTCCCCTACTCCCAGTCGACGGCGGTCGGCATCCACAACACCTACGACACGGCCGCCTTCCCGTACCTCGCGAACGGCCTCGACACCGGGACCGGCCTGGTCGAGCTGGACACCTGGACGAACCTCGTGGGACCCGCCTTCCGCGTCTCCCACGACCCCGTCGGCAACAGCAACAACTGCACGGGCTCCACGACCGTGGCCGGCCTCACCACCGGCTCCACCGACAAGGACCTGGGCGGCTGCCTCACGGACCTGAAGACCTGGAGCGACGCCCACCCCGACCACGGCCCCGTCGTCGTCAAGGTCGAGATGAAGGACGGCTTCCTCGCCGACAGCGGCCGCGGACCCGACCAGTTCGACGCGCTCGTCAACAGCAAGCTCGGGGACTCCGTCTTCCGCCCCGCCGACCTGACCGCGGGCAAGTACGCCACCCTCGACGACGCCGCGAAGGCCAACGCCTGGCCGACCCGCGCACAGCTCAAGGGCAAGTTCGTCTTCGAGCTGATACCCGGCACCGTCGAGGAGCAGAACCCCTTCGACACGTACTGGACCGACCAGGAGTACGCGACCCACCTGCGCGACCTCCAGGCCGCGGGCAACCTGGCCCAGGCCGCCGCCTTCCCCGCCGTGCACACCGTCAACACGCCCGGCGACCCGCGCACCCGCTACTCGGACGCCACCCTGCGCCCCTGGTTCGTGTTCTTCGACACCGACGCCAACGGCTTCGTGACGAACGGCATCGACCTCAACTGGTACGACCAGAACCACTACTTCGTCGTCCTGACGGACGCGCAGAACGTCGCCCCCGCCATCGACGGCACCAACCCGACCGAGCAGCAGGCCAAGGACCGGCTGAACCTGCTGGCCGCGGACCACGCGAGCATCGTCTCCGCCGACTGGCGCTCACTGCCGGCGGTCGACTCCGCGGTCGTTCCGCGCGGCTGAGGCAGGGGGCGGCGACACCCGCCCAGGAACACCCGGGGGACACGTCAGGAGTGCCCCGGGGGCACCGGGGCATCCACCCCGGAACACCCCGGCGGACGCGTGCGGGGCGCCCATCAGGCGCGCCCCACGCGTCCGCCGCCGGCCGGACCCGCGGTCGCCCGGGCCGATCCTGTCGCTGTTCGGGCCGCGTCCGCGGTCGCCCGGGCCGGGCCCGCGGTCGTGCGGGCCGCGTCCGCCGCCGTGCGCCCGGGGAGGCCGCCGCCACCGGTCCGACCGCTCAGGCCCCCTGCGCCAGCACCGTCTCCACCGTGTCGGCGTCGTCCGCCCGCTTGTCCTCGCGGTGGCGCAGCACCCGAGCGAACCGCAGCGTCACCCCCGCCGGGTACCGCGTGGAGCGCTGGAGCCCGTCGTAGGCCACCTCCACCACCAGCTCCGGCCGCACCGTCACCGTGAACCCGTCGTCCGCGACCGCCAGTTCCCGCAGCCGGGCGGTCTGCCACGCCAGCATCTCGTCCGTGAGGCCCTTGAAGGTCTTGCCCAGCATCGCGAACGACCCGTCCGGCCTGAGCGCGCCCAGATGCAGGTTCGACAGCTTTCCCGTACGCCTGCCGTGGCCCCACTCCGCCGCCAGCACCACCAGGTCGAGCGTGTGCACGGGCTTGACCTTCAGCCAGGCCGCGCCGCGGCGCCCCGCGCTGTAGGGCGTGCCGAGACCCTTGACCACCACACCCTCGTGGCCGCGCTCCAGGGTCGCCCGCAGGAACGCCTCGCCCACCGCCGCGTCCCCGCCGTCCTCCTCCGTCACCACCCGCCGCACCCGCAGCGGCTCGGGCACCAGCCGCGCGAGCGCCGCGTGCCGGTCCGCGTACGGCAGGCCGAGCAGGTCCCGGCCGCCCTCCGCGAGCAGGTCGAAGAACACCGGCGACAGCGGCACCGCCGCGGCGGCCGACGTGACGTCCGTGCGCGACCCGACCCGCCCCGCCACCTCCTGGAAGGGCCGCGGCCTGCCCGCCGGGGCGAGCGCGATCACCTCGCCGTCCAGGACGAAGCCGTCCCCCGCCAGCCGCCGCGCCACCGAGGCGACCTCGGGCAGCCGGTCCGTGATGTCGTCGAGGGTCCGGGTGAACACCCGCACCTCCTCGCCGTCGCGGTGCACCTGCACCCGGATACCGTCGAGCTTCTCCTCCACCGCGCACCCGCCGAGCCGCCCCACCGCGTCGGTGACGGACGGCGCCGTCTGCGCCAGCATCGGCTGCACGGGCGAGCCCACCGTGAGCCGGAACTCCGCCAGAACCGCGGGCCCCTCGGCGAGCAGCCGCTCCGCCACCCGTGAGAGGGAACCCGCCAGCATCACCGCCCTGCGCACGTCGGCGGCCGGCGCCTGGGACGCGATCGCCAGCGCCTCCACCGCGATCGCGTCCAACGCCCCCTGCCGCACCTCGCCCGAGACGATCCCGGTCAGAAACCGCTGCTCGCCCGCGGTCGCCGCGCCCAGCAGCTCGCCCACCAGCCGGCGCCGCTCCGCCTGCGCACCGGGCCCCGCGACGGCGGCGCGCGCGGTGAACGCCGCATCCACCTCCCGCACCGTCAGCGACGGCTCCGCCGCGGGCGGGGGCGGGTCCTTCAGCGCGCTCCAGCCCACCCCGATCCGCCCCTGCGGCAACCGCCCCGCCAGGTAGGCGATCACCACGGGCACGTCCTCGGGCTCCGCGTCGCGGAACACCTCCGCGATCAAGGCGGTCTTGCGGGAGCGTGCCGACGTCTCGGCGACCTCCCCGGACACACGGGCGAGCGGAGCCAGCAGCATGCAGCCATAGTGCACCGGGCCCCCGCGGGGCCGCCGTGTGAAGGGGGCCGTGCGGGTCGTAGGCTGACCGACCGGGCACCCGGCGCGGTGCCCGACGACGACGAGACGGCAGCGGGAGGCCCGATGGACGAGACCGACGCGGGCCTGTTCGGACCCGGTTCCGTCACCTGGCAGCTGCACAGCGACCCGATCATGTGGATCGCCGGAATCCGCGCCCTCTACCTCCAGGCCCTGCACCCGCGCACCCTGCGCGGTGTGACGCAGAACAGCGACTTCCGCAAGGACACCTGGGGCAGGCTGCTGCGCACCGCCCGGTTCGTCGCCACCGTCAGCTACGGCACGACGTCCGCCGCCGAGGAGGCGGGCGCCCGCATACGGAGCGTCCACCGCCGCCTGAAGGCCACGGACCCCGCCACCGGCGAGCGCTACGGCGTCGACGAGCCGCGACTGCTGCTGTGGGTGCACTGCGCCGAGATCGACTCCTACCTCCAGGTCGCGCGCCGCTCCGGCCTGCCCCTCGACGACGCCGACGCCGACCGCTACGTCGACGAACACCGCCAGAGCGCCCGCCTCGTCGGACTCGACCCCGCCGAGGTGCCCGCCTCCACCGCGGAACTCGCCGCCTACTTCGCCCATGTCCTGCCCGAGCTCGCGTGCGGGTCCGAGGCGCGCGGAGTGGACGACTTCCTGCGCAGGCCGCCCGTACCCGCGCCGCTGACCCCCGCGCGGGCCGCACTGTGGGGCCGGGTGGCGTCCCTGGCGTACGACTCCCTGCCGCACTTCGCGCACGTGCTGTACGGACGCCCGGCGCCCGCGCCCGCCGCCGTGGACCGGCGGCTGCGGGTCGCGGGCAACCTGCTGCGGCTGATCCCCTCGACGGTGCGCTGGCAGCTCCCTCCGAAACACATCCTCGGGGCCGTGGCCCGGCTCGGACCCGACACCAGGCCCGACCCGTACACCCTGGGCCGCCGGTCGCCCATACTGGACGGGCCGGGAGGCGACCAGCGAAGCGACGGGGGCGACAGCGGGCCATGGCCGACACCAGGCTGATCCAGAGCCGGTACCGACTGCTCGAACTGATCGGGCGCGGCGGGATGGGCGAGGTGTGGGAGGCCACCGACGAGGCGCTCGGCCGGCGCGTCGCCGTCAAGTGCCTCAAACCGCTCGGGCCCGAACAGGACGCGTCGCTCGCCCGGGTGATGCGGGAGCGCTTCCGGCGCGAGGCCCGGGTCGCCGCCCAGCTCCAACACCGGGGCGTCACCGTCGTGCACGACTTCGGCGAGTACGACGGAGTCCTCTACCTCGTGATGGAGCTGCTCGCCGGGCGCAACCTCGGCCAGCTGCTGGCCGACCAGGGCGGCCCGCTGCCCGTCGCGGACGTCCTCGACATCACCGACCAGGTCGCCGACGCCCTCGCCTACACCCACGACCAGGGCATCGTGCACCGCGACCTGAAGCCCGCGAACATCATGCGGCTCACCGACGGCACGGTGAAGATCTGCGACTTCGGCATCGCCCGCCTCGGCCAGGACGTCAGCCTCACCTCCAAGCTCACCAACACCGGCATGGCCATGGGCACGCCGCACTACATGTCGCCCGAGCAGATCTCGGGCGGCGAACTCGACCGCCGCAGCGACCTCTACTCGCTCGGCTGCGTGCTGTACGAACTCGCCACCGGCGCGCCCCCGTTCGACAAGAGCCACGCCTGGGCCATCCTCGTCGGCCACCGCATGACCGAGCCGGTCCCGCCCCGCGAGCACCGGCCCGAGCTGCCCGGCCACCTCGACGCGCTCATCCTCGACCTGCTCGCCAAGAAGCCGGAGGACCGCCCCGCCGAGGCCGCGGAACTGCGCCGCAGACTCTTCGAGGCGCGCGCCGCCGAGGGCTTCCCGCCCGCACCGGGTGGCGGCGTGTCCTTCGTACGCCCCCTGCCGCCGGCGCCGCCCGCCCCGGGGCCCTCGGACAACTGGACGGGCGAGCACGCCCGGTCCACCCCCGGCGGGGGGGGGGGGGGCCCCGGGCCGCCCCCCCCCGCGCCGCCGCGCGCGGCCGCCCCCCGCCCCCCCCCCCCGCCCCACCCCCCCCCCCCCCCCCGCC
>NZ_JAIUKE010000547.1 GCF_020176795.1 Streptomyces sp. 8L | reverse complement strand
CGGCAGTGCGCTGGTCAGCCTGAGGCGCGTCGGCGGGGCGCTGGTCGGCCTGAGGCGCGTCGGCCGGGGGCACGGGCCCGGGGACCTGTGGCGCCTCGGCGGCACCCGTCTGGGCGCCGGGCGGCGGTGGCGTGGTCGTGTCCCGGGGCGCGTCCGCCGTCCCGGAAGCGGGCGGCGGTTCCGCGGGTCCGCCACGCGGGGAGGGCAGGGGCCGGGCGTCGGAGGGCACGTACGGAACGGCTTCCCAGGGCGCCCGCGCGTCCTTCTCCCACCAGGCGGGCGGCCGTCGGTGCGACGACTCCTGGTCCTGTCGGGCGCCCTCTGCCTCCCCGGCTCCCCCGGACCCGTACCCGCCGTCCCGCAACGGGTTCCGCGCATCGTACGGCTCTACGGCGTCCTCGGACTCGGCGGCGCCACGGGCCTCTCGTTCCTCACTCACCTCATCCGCCGCGCACGCTCCAACGGCCTCTCCGGGCTCCTGGGCCTCTCGGGCCTCCCGCGGCGGTTCGGGAACGGATACGGCGTGCGTCGCCGACGCGAACCGGTCGTCCAGTGTGTCGCCCGGCGTCGGGGCACCCGCGCCGGTGTCCGGCGACGTCTCGTCGTACAGCCGGTTCCACCAGTCGTCGGCCGGAGCGGACCGCTCCCCCTGCTTGCTCATGCTCCTTATCTTCGACCGCGCGGGTGGCACGAAAACGGTCGTCGCGAAAAATGAGGACCGGCCGGGCCGCGGGGGCGCGTACGACATGGGAATGGCGAGGGCCGTCGCCAAGCCCGGCACCCTCTTGCGGCCGGCCGGTCGGGGTCCGCCATCGCACCCCCACCCCCCACGGGAAGGGCACGCGGCAGACGATCTCGGAGAGGCATATGACCATGGCCTGTTGCTGCTCCGACTCGCCCACCTTGGCAGAATTACCTGTTGTACAGGCACGATGTAAGCGGCGGATTTACGCCGTGGCCGTTTTCCGCCACGGACGGGAGGCGTAGGACTCCGCCGGCCGGTACGGGGGGCAGGACATGGGGAGGGGAACCGAGTGCTTGGTGCCATAGGACTCGACGAGAGACAGGAGTCCGCGTATCGCGCGCTGGTGGCGACCGGCGCCGCGGAGGTCGCGGAACTCGCGCGTCGGCTCGCGCTGCCGGAGCACGACATGGAGATCGCGCTGCGCCGTCTGGAGCGGCACGGCCTGGCGGCGCCGTCGCCCGCACGCGCCGGGCGCTGGGTCGCCGCGCCGCCCTCACTGGCTCTGGGGGCGCTGCTGACCCAGCACCGCCACGAGCTGGAGCAGGCGGAGCTGGCCGCCGTGCTGCTGGCCGAGGAGTACCGCGCGGAGAGCGGCAAGGCCGCCGTGCACGACCTGGTGGAGGTCGTGACGGGCGCGAGCACCGTCTCGCACCGCTTCAGACAGCTCCAGATCGGTGCGGCGGAGGAGGTGTGCGCCCTGGTCACCGAGACGCCCATGGCGGTGACGGGACCGGAGAACAAGGCCGAGGAGGAGGCGACGACGCGCGGGGTGCGCTACCGCGTGGTCATCGAGCAGGCGGTGCTGACGGCGCCGGGCGGGATCGAGGAGCTGAGTGCGGCGCTCGGCCGGGACGAGCAGGTGCGCGTCATCGACAAGGTGCCGACGAAGCTGGTGATCGCGGACCGGGACCTCGCGATGGTGCCGCTGAACGGGCCCGCCGCCGAACCCGCCGCGCTGGTCGCGCACGCGAGCGGGCTGCTGGAGTCGCTGTACGGGCTGTTCGAGACGGTGTGGCGGGACGCGATGCCCCTGGCCCTGGAGGCGGGCGGAGCCGTACGGGCGGCGGGAGTGCCCGGGCCGGACGTCACCGACCTGCGGATACTGTCGCTGCTGCTGGCCGGCATGACGGACGCCAGTGTGGCCAAACAGCTGGATCTGGGCCTGCGGACCGTGCAGCGCCGGGTGAAGGGGCTGATGGAGATGAGCGGTGTGACCACACGGCTCCAACTCGGCTGGCACGCGTACGAGCGCGGCTGGGTGGCACGCGACGCGCCTCGGAGCTGAGCGCGGCCCGGGGCTGAGCGCGGCCCGGCCAGACCCGGTGCGCTGTGGCCCGCGCGCCCGCCGATCCGGGCCGAGCCGCAGCGCTGATCCGGCTGAGCCGCACCCGCCGATCCGGCCGAACCGCGGCGCCGATCCGGCCGAGCCGCACCCGCTGATCTGCGAGAACGATCCGAGTCCTGCACGCTGGACGCATGGACGTGTGGCAGCTGGTGCTGGTCGGCCTGGTGATGCTGCTCGGACTTCTCGGGGTGCTGGTTCCCGGCGTGCCGGGGCAGGCGATCGTATGGGCCGCCGTGCTGTGGTGGGCGCTGTCGGACACCTCCACGACCGCGTGGGTGGTGCTGATGGTGGCGACCGCCCTGCTCCTGGTGAACCAGGCGCTCAGACCCCTGCTGCCCTCGCGCCGCACCAGCCGTACCGGAGCGCCCCGCCGGAGTGTCGCGGTGGGCGGTGCCTCGGCGGTCGTGGGGTTCTTCGTGCTGCCCGTGGTGGGCGGCGTCGCCGGATTCGTGGGGGGCGTCTACGAGGAGGAGCGCCGGCGCCTCGGCAGCCACCGGGACGGCTGGGCCTCCACCCGTACCCTGATGCGGGGCGCGGGCATTCCCCTGCTCGTGGAGCTGTACGCGTCCCTGCTCGCCGTGGCGGCGTGGATCGCCGGGCTGATCTGGCAGTGAGCGCCCGGAGGACGCTCCGCGCACGTTCGTCCGTACGGGTGATGCGCCGGGCGGCGGACCACCGACGGACGGCAGGCTGCCGCGTTCCCGGTGCAGGCGGCGCGGTCGTCCCCCGCACCACGCTCCCCCAGCCGGGCACGGCCGGAGGCCGAAGGCCGCGTGGATCACGCGCATCGCGTGCATCGCGTCGCCGTGGCGCGACACGGACACGCCGGGTCACCGATTGCCGCCTGAAAAGGCCGTGTTGGGGACATCGCGACACCGCTGTCCGGCGTACGGGCGGACGGTGTGACGCGCCGGGGGCCGCGTACGGGGCGGGAGCGGTGGGCCGTGCGCCGGGCGGCGGCAGATGGCGCGGGGTGCACAACACGCGCCCCGCCGGACCCTGTCATACCCTCGCTAGAAGGGAGCACAGCGCCGCGGGCGGCCCACGACGCGCCGCGTGACCTGCGCGTCCCGAGCATGCCCGAGCTGCCCGTCGGGCCCGGGCGAGAACAGGACACCCACGGCACAGCGGCGTCCGTGCCGCCTTCGCGCAGAACCGAGGGATCGCCACATGCCCGAAGCCTCCGCCGCCCCTCCCCACGACACGGACCGCCGGATCGATCTGGTGGTGCGCGGCGCCGACGTGCACACCCTGGACCCCGACAGGCCCCGGGCGTGGGGGCGGGCCGCGCGGGACGGCCGGCTGGTGGCGCTGGGGACGGACTGGGACATCGAGGGGCTCGTCGGGCCCGGCACCCGGGTCGTCGACGCCGGCGGGCGCATGATCATGCCGGGACTCGCGGACGTCCACGCCCACCTCGGGTTCGGCGGGCAGGCCGCGGCCTGGGAGTTGAACCTGCCGCCGATGTGCGGTGCGACCGAGATCCTCGCCGCCGTGCAGGACCGGGCCCGCTCCCTCGGCCCGGACGAGTGGGTGGTGGGCGGCGTGCTCGTCAGCCCGGTGTTCCAGGCGGTGGGCACCGCGCGCATGCTGGCGGCGCTGGACGAGGTGAGCGAGGGGCGTCCGGTGATGCTGCGGGACGACTCGCTCCACAACAGGTGGGTCAACTCGCGGGCACTGGAGATCCTTGGCATCGGCGACACCACCCCGGACCCGCCGGCGGGCCGGTATGTACGGGACGAGGCGGGGCACGCGGTCGGGCTGCTCCTCGGAGCGCCGGCCACCGACGCGGAGCTCGCCGCCCGGAGGGCCGTGGAGGACGCACCAGGACGGGACCTGCGCTCCGCGCGCACCGCGGTGGCGGTCCTCAACTCGGTCGGTGTGACCGCGGCGCAGGACGCCGCGACGATGGGCTCGTGGCTGGACGTGTTCACCGAGCTGGACCGGGCGGGCGACCTGACCGCGTGGATCGTCGGGTCCATGCCCGCACGGGAGTTCATCGAGTCGGGGCCGGTGGGCCCCGAACTGTTCGACACCGCGCCCCGGCGCAGGTCGCCCCATGTGCGGCCGGACTTCGTGAAGGCCGTCCTGGACGGTGTGCCGATGACGCGTACGTCGAAGTTCCTCGAACCGTACCGCGCGGTGGGCGACGAGGGCGGCGGTGCGGCCGACGGCTACGCGGGCGAGAGCCTGTTCACCGACGCCGAGTTGCTGCTGCTGTTGGAGGAGGCGGTCGCCCGTGGCCTGCACGCGAAGCTGCACGCGACGGCCGACGGCACGGTGCGGCAGGTCCTGAAGGCCGTTCAGCGGCTGCGTGAACGCCACGGCGACGGGCCGGTGTTCCACCTCGCGCACCCGGAGTTCGTCCACCCCGACGACGTGGCCCGCTTCCACGAGCTCGACGTGGTGGCGGACGCGTCCCCCGTGCTCTGGTTCCCCAACCCGATGAACGGTGTCATCGCCCAGCAGGTCCAGGACCACTACATGGAACGCATCTGGCCGCTGCGGGAGTTGTACGAGGCAGGCACCCGTATCGCGGCCGGCTCGGACTGGCCGGTGGCGACCGCGCTGCCGAACCCGTGGCTGAGCATCGAGACGATGGTGACCCGCCGCAACCCGGACTCCGCGTTCCCCGGCGAGCTGGCGCCCGCCCAGGCGCTCGACCTCACGACGGCGCTCGCGGCCCACACCGTGGGCGCGGTGGAGGCGATGGGCCTCTCCCACGAGACGGGCCGCCTGAAGCCCGGCATGTCGGCGGACTTCATCATCCTGGACCGGGCGCTGTTCGACATCCCGGTGCAGGAGATCCACGCGACGCAGGTACTCCAGACCTGGTTCGCCGGGCGGCAGGTCCACAGCCACAACACGGCGGGCGCGGCCTGACGTCCGCGCGGATGCGGCGACCGCGTGAGCGCCGGGCGCCCGGGGCGGGACGGGGCCCGGTCGCCGGTTCCGGCCGGTCCGCGAACCGTGCCCGCGCCCCGTGGACCGGCTCGTCCGCTGCCGGGCCGGGCGGAACGTGTGAGGCTGGGACCATGGCAGAGTTCAGCGGCGCGGAGCGCGCCTACCTCATGTCCCAGCGGCTCGGGCGTCTGGCGACCGTGGACCGGCACGGTCAGCCGCAGGCCAACCCGGTCGGGTTCCACACCCAGGACGACGGGACCATCCTGATCGGCGGATACGCACTCGGCACGACCAAGAAATGGCGGAATCTGGGGGCCAATCCACGGGTCGCGCTGGTGGTGGACGACATCGCGAGCGTGCGGCCCTGGCGGGTGCGCGGCGTGGAAATCCGGGGCGAGGCGGAGTTGTTGACCGGCCCTCACGGCCTCGGGGCCCATCTGAGCGACGAGTTGATCCGTATCCACCCGCACAAGATCCACAGCTGGGGCCTGGACGCCGACCCGGCCGAGGACGGCGGGGACCGCAAGAGCCGGGACACCGAGGAGAGCGGGGAGGCGCGGGACGCCGGGAAGAGCGGGGAGGCCGGCGGGGGCCGGTGAGCGCTACGGGCGATACCCGACACACTCCGGGTACCGCCCGTGACGGTCACACCAGGCCGGTGTGGTGGGCCGCGTAGGAGCGCCAGGGGCGCCACTGTTCCCGGGTGTTCTCCGCCTCGGGGTCCGCCGGCCACACGTCCGGGTCGCCCAGCGCCCGCATCCGGATCAGCGCCGCCGCGTGCGGATGCACACCGGGCACGGCACGCAGTGCGCGGTCCGTCTCGTCCCGGTCGGCACCGGCGTCGAGCCGTACGGTGCCGTCGGCGAGCGCGGTGGCGAGGGGGCCCGCGACCGGGTGGCCGCGCAGCGCGTCGGCGCGCGGGAACAGGCGGCTCGGCCCGCCGTCCGGCGCGGGCGCGTCCTCCCCCTGGCCCAGCACGGCCGCCGCCGCTGCCTCCGGCCCGAGCACCGTGCGCAGCGCGTACTCCTCGGGGTCCGCGGCGCCGGGCGAGCGCAGCCCGGGCCGCGCCGCGACGGACGGTGCGAGCCGG
The DNA here is from genome assembly GCF_020176795.1 of Streptomyces sp. 8L. GTDB lineage: Bacteria > Actinomycetota > Actinomycetes > Streptomycetales > Streptomycetaceae > Streptomyces. Next base: position 1,017 of record NZ_JAIUKE010000547.1, on the reverse strand, counting down.
GGGTCGGCGCCGAGCCGCTCGTCCACCGCGTACGGGTCCGCGTCCAGGTCGAACAGGCGCCGCAGCCGCTGCACGGCCGTCGTGAGGTCCCGCAGGTCGGTCAGGTGGAGGCGGGCCTCCAGCCAGCCCGTACGGACGGCGGGCGCGGGCCGCACCGGGTGCCGCCGCTCCGCCACGGTGACGACGGCGAGGCCGTGCGGCAGCCGCAGCGCCCGGCGGTACGCGCGCTCGCCGTGGGTCCCCGTGACCTCCTCCACGCCCGGCAGCGCCTCGCGTGCCAGGAGGTCGAACACCTCGCGCGCCGCGTACGGGCCCCGGTGGGCGAGGCGCAGCGGGATGCCGGCGCCTGCGGGCGCCCGCGGCGTGCCCGTACCGGACTCGGCGCGCAGCTCGCTGGGGGTACGGGCGTAGATCTGCCGCATGGTGTCGTTGAACTGGCGCACGCTCGCGAAACCCGCCGCGAACGCGATGCCGGTGACCGGGAGCCCGGTCGTCTGGAGCAGGATGCGCGCGGTGTGCGCCCGCTGGGCCCGGGCGAGGGCGATGGGGCCCGCGCCCAGCTCCGCGGTGAGCTGGCGCTGCACCTGGCGGGTGCTGTAGCCGAGGCGCCCCGCCAGTCCTGGCACACCCTCGCGGTCCACCACACCGTCGCCGATCATGCGCATGGCACGGCCGACGACGTCCGCGCGGACGTTCCACTCGGCGGAGCCCGGCACGGCGTCGGGACGGCACCTGCGGCAGGCCCGGAATCCGCCGCCCTGAGCCGCCGCCGCGGTCGGGAAGAAGCGCACGTTCTTGCGCTTGGGGGTGACCGCGGGGCAGCTCGGCCGGCAGTAGATCCCGGTGGTCTCCACCGCGAAGAAGAACACCCCGTCGAACCGGGCGTCCCGTCCCGCCACCGCCTCGTAGCGGGTCTCCTCGTCCATCGCCGCGTGTGTCATGCCGTCCAGTCTGGACCCGCCCACCCCTGGAGGCGAGCGGGTTTCGGACATGTAGGGGACGGGCAGGGTGTCTGCC
>NZ_JAIUKE010000546.1 GCF_020176795.1 Streptomyces sp. 8L | reverse complement strand
TCACACCTCACCGCGCCCCCTCTCACCCGTCCCGGAGCCCCCATGGTTTCCCCACACACTCACACCACCGAGGAGCGATCCCGCCTGTCCCCCAGGCAGGGCCAGGCCCCTCAGCAGACCGCCCCGGGCACGACAGACGAAAAAGCAGCGTGCGAACGCAACATCACGGAATCCGGCATGGGTAGGCAGGCGATAGCGCGTCTCCAGCACCGCACAGCGCTGAGCACTGAGCTGTTGACCGCGGCGCAGCGCCTGCGGCTACTGCGCGAGAAGGACCAGCGCGCCGCACTCACCGACCGTCAGAAGGTACAGGTCGCCCTCTACGTCCTCGTCAGGCCCGACGCCGACAGGAACGACGCCGAGCGTCGGACGGCAGAAGCCCTTGGTGCCTCCAACCGGCGAGGCTGGCAGGTCGCCTTTCGTGCCGTCGACACCACCGGAGACCTCGCACCTGCCCTGAGGCCCCAACTGGCGCGCGTCCACGATGCCGTGTCCGACCAGCGGATTGCCGGAGTCGTTTGCGCGAGCCGAGTCGACATCAGCCAAGACGACAGCCTCTACACGGACGAGCTGAACTGGCTCCGCTCCCGCGGCGGGTTCCTCGCACTGGCCAGGAACGAGGCCGCCCTGTGAAGGTACACACGATCAGCACCGGAGCCTCCGCACCCATCCCAGCCGTCCAACCACGAGTACTGGACCCGTCGCGCACCGACGAGGCCGCGCTCGCCCCGCTCGTCGCATCCACCAAAACGACAACTGGCCCCGCAACACAGCCATCCCTTCGCCAACACCTCGGCATCGAACCGCCGCGCGCCACCCTTCCCTGACACGGACGTCTCGCCCCTCAGACGCTGCCGGACCGTGCCGAGGTCTGCTCAGCCGTCCCGCACAGGCTCCCCCGACCGCGGGCGGCACGGCCCGGCAGCTCCGCCCTTCCCGTCCCATCCCCTCCCCGGCACCTTCCGTGTCCCTTCACACCGCGCGCCCGCACACTGCACGCCGTGGTGCGCACAGAAAGCACACGCCATGACAGACCACTCTCCCGAGCGGCCGCCAGGCGGCCGGACACGAGCCAGCCGAGCCCGGCACGTGTCTACAACTATCTGCTCGGCGGCAAGGACAACTACGCCGTGGACCAGGAAGTGGCGCACAAGTCGCCCGACTTCTTCCGCGACGCCGCGTTGCAGAACCGGGCGTTCATGCGCCGCGCAGTGAAGTGGGTGGCAAGCACCACCGGCATCGAGCAGTTCCTCGACGTCGGTACCGGAATCCCGACCGACACGGGCACCAACCTGCACGAGATCGTTCAGTCCATCAATCCCCGTGCCCGAGTCGTATACGCGGACAACGACCCCATTGTGATGGCCCACGCCCAGGCTCTCCTCGTCAGTGCGAGCCAGGGCAGTACCAATTATCTCCAAGTCGACCTCCGCCGCCCCGAGGTGCTCCTGCAGAAGGCTCAGGAGTACCTGGACTTCACTTGCCCCGTGGCACTCTCCCTGATTGCCGTCCTGCATTTCATCACCGACGACCAAGACCCCTACGGCATTGTCCGCACACTGGTCGAAGCCCTCCCCTCAGGCAGTTACCTCACCATTTCCCACGGCGATGTAACGGGGTTTCCCGATGACGCGGAGGGCAGCGCCTCCTACGGGAAGAAAATCCCGAGCCAGTTCCGCACACGAGAGGAAGTCGCGGGATTTTTCGACGGCCTGGATCTACTACCGCCCGGGCTCGTGATGGCTCATGAATGGCATCAGCAGCCTCTGAAAACCTCCAAGCCGAAGCCCGGCGCGATCTGGGTGGGTGTCGCCCGGACGGGAAGTACCTCCCGGGGATAGCCGCGCCCCGACAGCCCGCCGTCAGGCGGACGAACCATTCGCTAACATCCAGTCCCGAGTTGGCACTCAGCAAGGCGATATGAAAGGCCGTCGAGTGCATACCGGCGCCCGAAATGGAAAAGTGCAAGGAGGTCGGCACAGCCTGGGAATGCACCCTCTGTCGGATGATGCGGTGCACTGAGGCTGCATAGCTCTCCCCTCGAATTTCCCATGCCGCCACGTTGACGGGTTGACCACATGGCTAGAATTGAAATGGTATCCCTGGTTGACGATCTGGACGGATCTGAGGCGATCGAAACCATTCCCTTCTCCATAGAGGGGGTGGATTATCTGATCGAACTGAACCGGAAAAATTCCGCCGAAATGCGGAACATGCCTCGCTGGTACATAAAGGCCGGTCGCCTGATTACGAGCACCCCACGCCACCCCGCCCTCAACTGTCACACGGAAGCCTGGAACATCCGGAAATGGGCATGGCGTAATGGCATCTCGATCGGCACCCGCGGTCGCATCCCGGAGCAAATAAAGGATCTTTACGTGGACTCCTCTGGATTATCGACCGGGTGACTCTTCGCCCACACTGTTTCATTTTCTACTTTTATCTGCCCACGAGGGAGTACGGATGGTCGGCACCGAAGCGCGTTCCGCGACGGTTCCGTTGCAACGGGCCATTTCCACAGCGCGTCCAGGTCTCGTGCACGGTCCGCGCCCGGCTCGGCGGCAGTACGCCTATCCGGCGGGGGTTGCGCTCACCGCACTGGGTACTGCGGTGACCGGTGCAGTGCTTCCCCTGCTCGCTGTCGTGACGGTGCATGCCACGCCCTTCAGTGTCGGGTGCCTTGTCGCGTCGGGCGCGGTCGCGCCGAGCCTGACCGCCCTGCTGTCCGGCTCGCTGGCCGACCGGTATCCGCGCGGACAGCTCATCACGGTCAGTCGCCTCTCCGCAGCCGCAGCCCTGATAGGTCTACTCGTGGCGGTCGTCACCGGCTCCGTGGACATGCCGGCCCTGTGCGCTGCCGCACTGCTCCTCGGCGCTCTGAGCGATGTGACCACGACCGCAGCCACTGCCCTTCTGCCAGCACTCGCCCCTCCCGTCCGCCGCTTCGCCCACACCTCGCAGATCATCGCCCTCACCGACCTGGCCAGTGCGGTCGGCGCCTACCTCGCCTCCGCCCTGATCACCGTCTCCAGCCTCGGCCGCGCCCTCACCGCCGACATCGCCGCCGCCGGCTTCGCCGCCTGGTCCGCCCGCCACCTCCCCCGCCGGGACCACGCACAGCCCTCACACACACCGGAGGCAGCACCAGGAATCTGGAGCGGTGTGCGGTACGTGCGGCGCACACCACTCCTGCGGGATCTGGTGGAGACCAATCTGATACTGAGTGTGGCCGGCACGCTGCTGGACAGTGTGTGCGTGGTGATGGCCGTCCACTACTGGCACTGGCCCCCCGCCGGGACCGTCGTTCTCCTCGGGTGTGCCGGCCTCGGCTCCGCCGCCGGGTCCGCGGCCGCCGCCCGTCTCGCAGACCGCTGCGGTCGCGGAGTCCTGGCGACGCGAGCCTTGCTCGTTGTCCCCGTCTGCTACGCGGTCCTCTGCCTCAGTGGGGACGGCCCCTGGTGGAGCGTCATCATCGTGTGCGCCGTGACGGGTTCGCGTGCAGCACGGGGCTGTTACGCGGCCCTGGCGCGCATGATGCGCCAGGGGGCCACCAGTCCAGCTCTGCAGGGCCGACAGCATGCGGCCGGCACCCTGCTGACCTGTGCCCCCCCTGCCCCCGGCGGCGCTGGCGGCAGGATGGCTCGCCTCTACCGCAACCGCGCGCCTGCCCCTCGCGGCAGCTGCCGTCCTGGCCGCGTACGCCGCCGCCAGGCTGCATCGCTCCCGAGCGCTGCGCGACGCCGCGCACCACCTCGACGGCGAACGTCCGGCCGCGGCGGTCGCACAGCCGGGCACTCGTACGAGGGCGGGGAAGGTCTGTGAAACCGTCGCGTCAACCGGGCCCCAGCCACGAGCCAAGCCGGACTCATCGGGCAGCTACCGGGCCGCCGCCCGTTGCCTGCTGCACCCCGGCACAACTCTGACCCAGCTCGCACGATCCCTGCAGCCGACCCGACCCCTACCGCATCCAGGAGCCGTCATGCACAACGCCAGCGCCTCGTACGAAAACCTGAGCGCCAACGCGGCACGGGCCGTGCGGCTGCTCGGCACACTTCCCGCGCGCATCTTCGACCCGGACATGGTGGCAGCCGTGTGCAACACCGACCACAGAGAAGCGGCCGGCATCCTCCACGAACTGCTGATCGCACAGCTCGTACACGACCCGCGGCCGGACGAGCAGCGTACCGCGGGAAATAGCCCTGGCTGCTCCTTGCACGACCTGGTGAGCGACCTCGCCCAGCAGCAGGCCCGAGCAGAGACACCGAAGGCACGGCGCGAGGCGCGGCGGCGCTGGGTGGAGTGGTACTTGCTCGCCGCCACCCAGGCCGAAGCTCGTCTGACCCCCAGTCACAGGACGCTGCCCCGCTCTCCCACCTACATCCGCGACGGCCGGGACCTGTTCGAGGGCCTGCCCGACTCGTCCGTATTGGCATGGCTGCAGTACCGGCCGAGCGAATTGCGCTCCGCCGTGCGCACCGCACATGAGGAGGGGTGGTGGGATCTGGCCTGGCAGCTGGTGGATGCCATGTGGCCGCAGTTTCATCGACGTCACACCGAGGACTGGATCAGCATCCACGAGGACTACGGCCTGCCCGCCGCCGAGCTGGACGGCAATCTCATCGCCATCCGACGGATGCTCACCACGCTCGGGGACGCCTTGCGCAGCGCCGGACGCTACGACGAAGCCCTCGCGCACTACACACGTGCCCTCGCCAGCGCCCAGCGCCACCCTCACCGCCGGGATGAGGCCCAGGCACTGGACGGGATCGGCGCCTGCCACCAGCACACCGGCCACCCTGCAGCCGCGATCCGCGAGCTGTCCAAGTCCCTGTGGATCCGGGAGGAGATCGGTTACGAGCGCGGGGTCGGTCTGTCCCAGATCCGACTGGCCGAGGTCCTTGCTGACCAGGGCGACACACAAGTGGCTCTGGATCTCCTCACCCAGGCCCGCCAGAGCCTCAGGAATATCCCTGATCCCCACTATGCGGCACGCGCCCAGGCCCTGCTGGGCCGCATCCACGTCCGTACCGGATACCTCACCACCGGCATGACCCTTCTGAAGGAAGCCGAGGCAGAGTTCCTCACGACCGGGTCCCTTCCCTGGCAGGCGCACCTCCTCGAATGGCGCGCCGAAGCCGTCTGCGAGGCCGGCCAGTTCAATGAAGCACACGACCTGTACTACGCCTCACTCCAGCTGTACCAGAGCGTGCCGAGCCCCCGGGACGTGCACCGCCTGGAGACAGCACTCGAAAAACTCGCCGCCGAGGCCAAAAGGGCAGCAGAGCGCACCGCAACGAACGAAGCACCTGAATAGAAGACCGGCCCAACCGGCACTCGCCCGTGCCCTCCAGGCATTTCGCTAGGCCATCCGCACCGCAGCCCCGATTGCCCCTCTGCACCTCCGTTCCCACAGAACACAGAACCGGTTGCAGCGAACGGCTCGGCACTACACACCACCGCACACCTCACCTTGACCCAGGAAAGACACCACCGCATGCGCCTGTCTGTACCGCCGCGAGGAACCGCGCGGCTCTACCGTGATCTCTTCTTACTCCTCATCGCCGGTTGTGGTAACTCTCTGGCCGTCGCCGCCCTCGACATCACAGCGCAGCTCTGCGCCGGCTATGCCCCCTGGGTGGTACAGGCGTTGTCCGTCGGGACCTTGCTCGTCGGGATATACGTGGCGCTTCGACTCTGCTACCTCGTCGTGGCACACACTGGATTCAGAAAATCCGCGCGAGTCAGGAGGATGGCCCTGCGGATCGGCGCCGTCGCCCTCGCCATCGTCACCATCGTGAGCCAGTCGCCTGCCGCCGTGAAGTATTCGTTTTCCATGTGGGTCTTCTACGTCGCAGTCGGCTGGCTCACCGTGGAAACCTGCCGCTACCACGGGGTGGGGCCGACCGCGATGGGTTTGAGTGTGAGCCTGGTGCAGGACCCGGCAAGCCGCAAGACCGCAGCCCGTCTCACACTGGCGGGGATGGTCGCGGGAACGGCACTGACCAATGGTCTCCTGTGGAGTCTGCGACTGACCGGAGCCGACTCCGTCCTTCCCGTCATGGCCGGCAGCCAGGCCCACACGCTTCAACTGACCAGCCTCGGATCGGTCCTCCTCACCCCGTTCGGCGCCGTCGTCATGGAGGACCTGGTCGTGGTCGGTGCCACTACCGCGCTGCTCACTGCGGCCCGCAGACCGCCCTGGGTGATCTACCTCCTCATCACCGTCATCGAGGTGGCTCTCCACGGCTACTACGGTCTGCCCGCGATCGGCATGGCCATCTACGCCGTCCTGCGCACCATGGCGTATCGACGCACACGCCAGCTCCTCGTCCTGATCGGCATTCACGCAGCCTGGGACCTGGCCGGAGGGCTTGTCGCGCTCGTGAGCCAGTACGGCATGACGCGCTACCAGCTCCTCCTCGACGGCCTGTTGCTCTACGCGGGAGCGCTGCTGGTGGTCATGCTCGTCCGAGCAGCTAAGAAGCGGTGCAATCGCCCCCAACAGGTTACCGGGTCCCCTGCCGACGGCTTTGCCATCAAAGAATCACAAAGGGCACAGGACGATGCTCCGCGCAGCTCCTCCGCAGCCAGCTGAGGCATCACGCAGCAAAGCCCGTAACCCCCCGCGTCCGCTGGCTACATCACGACCATCCGCCTCCTCGTCCTCACCTCCCCTGCATCTGCAGTCCCGCACCCAACAAGTCTCGGTCTGGCTGGTCTCCGGAACCAAGCCGCTTGCGGCTCTGACCGCCGGCGGCATCGCCTCTCTCCTCGGAGTCTGGGCAGCCCTTCTGGCCGGCATCCTGCTCTATCTCCTCCCGCCCCCTCGTGCGGGCCCCCCATCTGGCATCTCGCCGCACACGACACTCCGAACACGAACATCCACCCCAACCCAGGCAGAGCACATGTGTCATCTGACGCAGGCTGTACAACCCGTGCTCCTCCTCATCTGCTCCTGTCACGATCAATTGTCCTCCGTCGAAAGGCATACGACATGAACGCAGGCACAATCACCGCGCTGAATTGGAACGTCGAAAAAGGCGTCAACTGGGAGGAGGCGGCGGCCTGGGTGCAGGAACAAGATCCGGACATCCTCTTCCAGCAGGAGGTCCAGCCCGGGCAGCTCGATGGGGCCTTCCCCCGCGAAAGTGGACACGTGTTCGGGTGGTTATGCGGCCAGCGTGAGCTTATCGGACTCCTGCCGGTGCT
>NZ_JAIUKE010000545.1 GCF_020176795.1 Streptomyces sp. 8L | reverse complement strand
CGCACGCCCCCCGGCGACGCGGCGGCCCCGTCTTCGGGGTCTCCGCGCCCGGGTCGCGGCGGCCGGCGGCTTCCGGCCGCGCCAGGCCGGCCGCCGCCCCCCCGCCCCCCCCGCCCCCCCCCCCGGGGGGGGCCGGGGGGCCGGCCCCCCCCCCCCCCCTTCGGCGTTCCTTCGACCGTTTTTCCTCGGCGGTTTCCGCCGCGCGCGGCGTCAGTTGTTGTTCTGCAGGATCGACAGCACCCGCAGGATCTCCAGGTAGATCCAGACCAGTGTCATCGTGAGCCCGAACGCCGCGAGCCAGGACTCCTCGCGCGGCGCGCCGTAGGAGACGCCGTCCTCGACCTGTTTGAAGTCGAGGGCGAGGAAGCACGCGCCGAGCAGGATGCCGACGATGCCGAACGCGATGCCGAGGCCGCCGCTGCGGAAGCCCAGACCGTCCCCGTGGGTGAAAAGGGAGAACAGAAGGTTGACGGCCATCAGGATCAGGAAGCCCATCGCGGCGGCCATCACGAACCGGTAGAAGCGCCTCGTGACGCGAATCCAGCGCATCTTGTACGCGAGGAGCGTGCCGGCGAAGACGGCCATCGTGCCGAGCACGGCCTGGACGACGACCCCCGACGCGATGTACGTGCTGACGACGCTGCTCAGCACGCCGAGGAAGATCCCCTCGAACGCCGCGTACGCGAGGATCAGCGCGGGCGTCGGCTTGCGCTTGAACGACTGGATCAGCCCCAGGACCAGCGCGACGACCGCGGCCCCGACGGCGATGCCGTACGACCTGTTGACGTTGGCCGCGTCGACCGGCAGCAGCAGCCACGACAGGACCGCCGTGACGACGACCGTGCCGAGCGTGAGGGCGGTGCGGGAGACGACGTCGTCCATCGTCATGGCACCGGACCGGCCCGCGGCTGCCTGCCGGCCGTAGGGGTCGGCCGCGTACGGGTTCGTCGCGTACGGGTTGGTGCCGACGGCGGCGCCCCCGGCCCGGGGCGCCGTGTTGAAGCCCGCGTACCCGGCGCCCGCGCCGGTGTCACGGGTGAAGCCCCGTCGTGAGAAGACCGGGTTGCTGCTCCTCATCTCACTCCTCCATGACCGCCGTGCGCGGTCTCGCGTCAAGGGTAATGGGTAGGCAAAGAGAACCATCTCGTCCGCGCGAAGGATCTTGCCCGATCGTGACCTCCCCCGCGAGGCCGTCGCGAGGCTCTTGCGAGAGGCGCACCACGCCCGCATGAGGCCCGCACGACGCTCGCACGACGCCCGTACAACGGCCCCCACGGCGACCGTATGGGCCTAGCCTGACCGGATGACCCCCTCGCCCGCCCCCTCGCCCAGGCCAAGTGTGCCGCTCCCCGGCAGCTTTCGCGACGCCCTCCCGGCCGACGCGGCGTCCGCCCCGCTCGGGGCCGGGGAACAGGTCGACTTCAGCGTCCTGCTGCGCCGCAGGGCGCCCCTCCCCCGGGACCTCGCGCACGGCCCGGGGACGATCACGCGCGACGAGCTGGCCGACCGGTTCGGCGCCGACCCCGCGGACCTCGCCGCGGTGCGGCACGCTGTCGAGGCGGCCGGACTGACGGTGGCGGACGTGCACGCGGGTTCGCGGCGGATGACGGTCGCGGGCCCGGCGGGTGCGGCCGGCGCGCTGCTCGGCACCCGGCTGCTGGCGGCGCGCGGCACAGGACGGGACGGCCGCGCACTGGCGCACCGTGCCCGCACCGGCGGCCTGCACGTCCCGCCGGAGCTGGCGGACGTGGTGGTCGCGGTGCTGGGCACCGACGACCGGCCGCACGGCAGGCCCCTGCTGAGCAGGCCGCTGCTCGGCACGCCCGGGAAGAACGGGCCTGCGCACGGCGGGGGCGCGGGCCCCGTCGCGTACACGCCACTGCAACTGGCCGAGGTGTACGGCTTCCCGCCGGACACGGACGGCAGCGGCCGGATCGCCGCACTCGTGGAGTTCGGCGGCGGGTACGAAGAGGCGGAACTGCGGGCGTACTTCACCGGGCTCGGCGTGACTCCCCCGGTCGTGCGGTCGGTGGACGTGGCGGGCGCGGCCAACAACCCCGGCGTGGACGAGGACGCGGACGGCGAGGTCCAGCTCGACATCGAGGTGCTCGGCGCGCTGGCGCCTGGCGCCGAACTCGTCGTCCACTTCGCGCCCGGCACGATCCGCGGTTACGTGGAGGCGGTGACGTCGGCCGTGCACGCGAGCCCCACGCCGACGGTGCTCTCGATCAGCTGGGGCGCGCCGGAGGACCACTGGACCCCGCAGTCCCTGGCCGCACTCGAGGAGGTGCTCGCCGACGCGGCGGCGCTGGGCATCACGGTGTGCGCGGCGGCCGGTGACGTCGGCAGCACGGACGGCGAGAAGGGCGGCGGGCGGCACGTGGACTACCCGGGGTCGAGCCCGCACGTCCTCTCGGTGGGCGGCACCTCGCTCCGCCTGGCCGACGACGGCGGGAGCCGCGCGGGGAGGACGCCGGGGGCCGGTGCGGGGAAGGCGCAGGGTGCCGGTGCGGGGTCCGGCCGCACCGCGGTCGAGACCGTCTGGAACGCGCTCGCACTGGGCAGCGGCGCCACCGGCGGCGGGCGCAGCGCGGCCTTCCCCGTACCCCTGTGGCAGCGGCGGTACCAGCCCGCAGGGCAGCGGCAGCCCGGCCGCGGCCAGGGCCCGGCCGAGCGGCGCGGCGTGCCGGACGTGGCGGCGGTCGCCGACCCCTCGACCGGTTACCGGATACGCGTCGGCGGCAAGGACACCACACTGGGCGGCACCAGCGCGGCGGCCCCGCTGTGGGCGGCGCTGGTGTGCCGGCTGAGCGAGGCGCTGGACGCTCCGCTCGGCCTGCTCGCTCCGCTGCTGTACGCGCTCGAGGCCCCGCCCGCGCCGCTGACGGACATCACGTCCGGTGACAACGGCGGGTACCCGGCGGCGGTGGGCTGGGACGCCTGCACGGGGCTCGGCACACCGCGCGGCGCCGCGCTCCTGGCGCATCTGCGCGCAAGCCGTACGACGCGATGACGCCGCGTCACTTCCCGTACGGCAACGGGAACTTGAGCACGCGCCCGGCGGGCTTCAGACGGCAGGCGCCGCGGGCACGCGGGCGACCCCGACGTAGAAGGAGCTGTCCGCCACCTCGGGCGCGGGTCCCGTCCTGTACCACTCCGTGGCGCGCACCAGGCCCGGTTCCACGAGGTCGAGGCCGTCGAAGAAACGGGCCACGGCGTCGCGTGAGCGCAGTGTGAGGGGAATGCCCCCCGACCGGTACGTGGTGGACACCGCCGCCGCGAGTTCCGGGTGGAAGTCACCCGTGCCCTGCGTCAGTACGAGGTAGCTGCCCGGCGCCAGCGCGTCGACGAGCAGGCGGGTGACGCCGTACGGGTCCTGGTCGTCCGGGATGAAGTGCATCAGCGCGATGAGCGACAGGGCGATCGGCCGGTCGAAGTCGAGGAGTTCGCGGGCGTGTTCCAGGATCGCCTCCGGCCGGCGCACATCGGCCTGGACATAGTCGGTGGCGCCTCCCGGCGCCGAGACCAGCAGGGCCTCCGCGTGCCGGAGCACGATCGGGTCGTTGTCCGTGTAGACGACGCGGCAGGCCGGGTTCACACCCTGGGCGATCTGGTGCAGGTTGGGCTGGGTCGGGATGCCGGTGCCGATGTCCAGGAACTGGTCGATGCCCGTCTCCGCCAGCCAGGCCGTGGCCCGGTGCATGAACGCCCGGTTCAGCCGCGCGTCGATGGGCGAGTTGGCGGGCAGGCGCCGCGCGACCTCCCGGTCCACGGGGTAGTTGTCCTTGCCGCCGAGCAGGAAGTCGTACATCCGTGCAGGGTGCGGCTTGCTGGTGTCGATCTGGGGAACCGGGGTCCCTGTCGTCATCTGCGACTCCTGACGGGCGTACGGGCGACGTGTATGCGCGGATCATCTCATCGACGCGGAGCAGCAGTTGGCCATGGGGTCGGTTCGGTCCCCGGTTCAGCCCTCCCGCGGGGCGACGCGCACGTCGCCGCTCTCCCCGTCGGACAGGAAGGACGCCAGGTCCCGCCCCTCCTCGGCGACGGCGGCGCGCTCGGCCCGGGAGAAGCCGCGCAGCGGCGTGACGACCACGGCGCCGGCGTCGACGCTCCACGTCGCGGCCGCCCGGCCGTCGACCAGCACCACGCGCGCGCCGGCGACGGAGAGGCCGCGGTGGGCGTCGTCGATGATCCGGCCGCGGTCGTGGTAGCCGAGTATCGCGTTGTCGAACGCCGGCAGGAACCGGACCGGCGCGGGCGTGCCGGGGTCCGGGCGCGGCGCGTCCGGAAGGTCGAGCAGCTCCCGGCCCCGCTCGTCCCGGAAGGCCACCAGCTCCTCCCGTACCGCGGCCACCGCCGCGGGGAGCCCGGCGAGACCGCACCAGGCGCGCAGGTCGGCCGAGGCCGCGGGGCCGAAGGCGGCCAGGTAGCGGCGCACCAGCTCCGCCCCGACCGGATCGGAGCCCTCGGGCGCCGGCGGGTCGATCTCACGCCCGAGCCAGGCGGCGAGCGGGGCGTTGCGCACCCCCGCCCTCGTGCGCCACAGCCCGCGGGGCGGCAGCTGCGCCATCGGGACGAGGGCGGCGACCAGCATCTCCCCCAGCGCCCGCGGCCCCGGCGCGGGCCACCGCCCGGCGACCGCCCGCGCGAGCTCGCCCATCGAGCGGGGCTCCCCGTCGGCCAGTACGGCCCGCCCGGCCGCGGCGAGTTCCTCCAGGTCGACCCCTTCGAGGTCCCTGCGGTAGTTCCCGAGCACCCGCTGCCGCAGCATGGCGTCGTGCCGGGACCGCCAGGCCAGGACGTCGTCCGCGGTGAGCAGGTGGACGGTCCTGCGCATGAGGTGGGTCCGTACGACGCGTCGCCCGGTCAGCAGGTCCGAGAGGTCCCCCGGGTCGAACCCGCGCAGCCTCGACCAGAGCCCGACGAACGGTTCCTGCGGTTCCTGCGCCTGGAGGCCGCAGAGGTGGGCGACGGCGCCGAGGACCGGCATCCCGGCCCGGTCGAGCAGCAACTGCCGGGCGAGCGTGGCGCGGTTGAGCGCTCGGCTGCCGAGAACGGTCATGGTGTTCGTCAGGTCCTTTCGGGCTTCCGGGCCTTTCGGGCTCCCGGTCCTTCGGGCTCCCGATCCTTCGAGCTTCCGGTTCTTCGGGCCCCTGTATCTCCCGGGCTCCCGGGCTCCCGGTCCTTCCGGGCTCCCGGTCCATCCGGGCTTCCGGTCCATCCGAGCCCCGGGCCTTTCGGGCTTGCACTCACCTCGGTCGCGCGCCCGGCGGGCGCCGGCACCGCGACCGCGCACGCGCTGGGCGCCCCGCCACGCCGGTCGCGCACGCGTCGGGGCCCCGGCGGGTCAGGTCGTCGTCCGGCCGTCGAGTGTCTCGCGCAGGATGTCCGCGTGCCCGGCGTGCTGGGCGGTCTCGCCGATGAGGTGCATCAGCACCCGGCGCACGCTCCACTCGGCCCCCGCCTCGTGCCAGGGCGCGGCGGGCAGCGGGTGGGTGGCCGACAGGTCGGGGACGCCGGCGATGATCTCCTCGGTGCGCGCGGCGACCTCCTCGTAGCGCTTGAGGACTCCGTCCACCGTGTCGCCCGGCAGCATCCGGAAGTCCTTCTCGCGGTCCGTCATCCACCGCGGCATCTCGCGTGCCGTACCGGCCATGATGTCGGCCCAGGTGACGCCGTCGGGCAGCTCGAAGCTCATCCCGGAGGAGCCCTCGACCACGAAGCGCAGCCATGCCTCCTCGGCGGACGCGACGTGCTTGATCAGGCCGCCCAGACAGAGCGCGCTGACGGTCGGGCGCTCGCCCGCCTGCTCGTCGCTGAGCCCGCTCACCGACTTCACCAGGGCGGATCGCACGCTCGCGAGGTGGCCGAGCAGGTCGGCCCGCTCCCCGTCGGAAGCGGAGGCCGCCGAGGGGGCGGAGGAGGGCGTGGGTGGGGTGGTCACAGTGATCGAGTCCTTCTCGTCGTTTCGGGGTTCCGGGTTCCGGGTTCCGGGTTGCGGGTTGCGGTCATCCCGCTTGTTCCGGCGGCTCCGGCAGGTTCTCGCCGGTACAGGCGGTCCCGGCCGTTCTCCCGGGTCTCCCGGCCGGGCACAAGGACACTCTCCCAGCAGTAGCGGTCAGGTTGTGGCCTCTTCCCGGGGGAGTATGGATGTCATGCCGACGACGACTTCGGGACGACTGCTGTCGCTGCTCTCGCTCCTCCAGGCGCGCCGGGACTGGCCGGGGGCGCTGCTCGCGGAGCGGCTGGAGGTCAGCCCGCGCACCGTACGCCGCGACGTGGACCGCCTGCGCGAACTCGGCTATCCCATCGCAGCCGTCAAAGGCCCGGACGGGGGCTACCGGCTGGGCGCAGGCGCCCGGTTGCCGCCGCTGCTGTTCGACGACGAGCAGGCCGTCGCCCTCGCCGTCGCCCTCCAGACCGTCGCGGCCTCGGGCGCCGGCGTCGAGGAGGCGGCGGCGCGCGCGCTGAACACCGTCCGGCAGGTCATGCCCGCGCGGCTGCGCCATCGCGTGGACGCCCTGCGGGTCACCGCGGTCGAGGGCACGGGCAGCCGGCCGGGTCCGCGAGCCGACCCGCGGGTCCTCATGGCGCTCAGTGCGGCCGTCCACGCCCGCGAGGTCCTGCGCTTCGGCCACACCCGCGTGGCCCCGCCGGGAACCCCGGACGACGGCGTGGGCGCCCCGGCCCCCACACAGCGCCGGGTCGAGCCGCACCACCTCGTCACCCGGGGCGGGCGCTGGTATCTCGTCGCGTGGGACCTCGACCGTGACGACTGGCGCGTCTTCCGCGTCGACCGGATCGTCCCGCGCACCCCCACGGGCCCCCGCTTCACCCCGCGCGAGGTGCCCGGCGGAGAGGTCGGCGCGTTCGTGGCCGCCAGGTTCCGGGGCGGGGACGGCTCGGCCGACTGGCCCTGCCGCGGCGAGGTGATCCTCGGCCTGCCCGGCGCCGTCGTGTCCGCGTACGCCCGCGACGGAGTCGTCGAGGAACTCGGCCCTGACCGCTGCCGGCTCGTCCTGGGCGCGTGGTCCTGGCCCGGACTGGCCGCATGGCTCGGACAGTTCGACGCCGCGATCGAGGTCGTCGGGCCGGCCGAGCTCAAGGACGCCTTCGCGCTGCTGGCCCGCCGCGTCACCGCGGGGGCGGGGGGCCCCCCCCCCCCGGCGCCCCGGGCCCCCCCCCCCGCCGGGGGGCGGGGGGCGCCCCCCCGGCCGCCCC
>NZ_JAIUKE010000544.1 GCF_020176795.1 Streptomyces sp. 8L | reverse complement strand
CGGGACCCCTCGGCACCCCGGGTCCCGCCGAAGCCGGCCAGGATGAACGGTCGCGGGCGCTTGGTGCGTTTTCGGTGCGTCGACATGCACAGGACGCTAGGCCGCCAGGTCACGGAACGGCATCGGAAGACGGGAACTGGCGGGACCTGAGAGAGGTTGATCTTTCCGAGGTGAGCAATGGTCGGTGCCTGACCGCTGGTGTCCCTTTGGCATTCCGGCGGCGCACCTGTCCCGCCGGCCGCCGCCCCCACCAATCTGATGATCGGGCGGGAGCGAGGGCGTGGCTGAGCGTGGCTGCGGGGGTGCGGCTTCGGGCGGCTTCGGGCGGCTGAGCGTGGCTGCGGGAGCGCTGCTGCGCGTCATGAGGGCCAAGGGAGGGCTACGACCTGGTGGCGGGGCCCGGCGGGGCGGCCTCCGGTACGCCGTAGGTGAACCTGTACCCGGCGAAGTCGGCGATGTGGACATAACCGATGCGCTGGTAGAGGGCGTTGCTCGTGGGGTTGGCCGGGTCCGTGAACAGGACGACGTCCGTCGCGCCGGCGGCCAGCGCGGCACGGCTCACTTCTGCCGTCACGGCGCCCGCGTAGCCGCGGCCCCGGAGGCGGGCCGGGGTGTGGACGGGGTCCACCCGGATCATGCCGCCGACCATCGAGGTCGCGGCCGCCATGGAGACAGGGGTGCCGTCCGGGGTCTCCCAGAACGTGAAATGCCTGTCGCCGAAACGCGATTCGGCCCATGAGCCGGCGTCGATCAAGTCGATGGAGGGCTGCTCCCCGACGTCGACGCAGAACTCACGGCACCAGCGCACGACATGCTCGTGGTCCCCGCCGCCCGCGGCCCGCCCGCGGCCTTCGGGGCGCGGACGCGGTCGGACGAGCGCGCCGAGGCGGTAGAGATGCGTGCGCCAGTAGAGGACCGGCACCGCGCCTGTGCGCCGCTGCCACGATTCGGCGAAAGCGGTGGCGGTGTCGTGGTCCGCGACGACGTCGCGGGGGCGGTGGCCGAGGGCGGCAAGACGTGCGGCGAGAGTGCCGGCCTGCCCGGCGGAGAGGGGGGTGAGGCCCAGACGACCGCGCGGAGTGCGGTAGAAGACGGCGCGGACCCCGCCTCCCGACTCCAGCAGGCCGAAGACGGCGGCTTCGGCCCCGTGCGCGTCCGCCCGGTGTGTCCGGAGTTTCTCGATGTCGGTCAGCGGGGTGTTGTGCAGGGCGGGCCGCGAACGCAGGAAGTCTCCGGTTCGGTCGAGGAAATCATCGATGCCGCCGGTGAGTTGCCAGTCGTCGGAGAGCATGCCTCATGGTCCCCGATGTACCCGGATCGGCAAGCACCGCACAGCCTGCCCCGGCCGGGCCGGCCCAGTGCGTGTCCGGGCCCTCGGTGCGTCGAAGGAGCGTCAGGCCGGGCGGACCGCGCCGTAGATGGGCATCGAGTAGATCGACTCCTCGCGCACGTTCGCGCCCGAGTGCGGGGCGTGGATCATCATCCCGCCGCCTATGTACATCCCGACATGGCTGATGTCGGAGAAGAAGAACACCAGGTCCCCGGGGCGCAGATCGTCCGTGGAGACGCGCGTGCCGGCGTTCACCTGGTCGTACGTGGTACGGGGCAGGTCGACGCCCGCCGCCTTCCAGGCCGCCTGCGTCAGGCCGGAGCAGTCGTACGAGCTGGGGCCCGTCGCGCCCCACACGTACGGCTTGCCGATCTGCGCCCGGGCGAACGCGAGTGCCTTGTCCGCCTTCGTCGTCGAGCCCGGAGGCGTGGTGGCCGTGCCCGTGCCCGTACCCGTACCGGTGCCCGTGGACCCGGCCGACTTCTGCCGCGCGGCCGCGGCGAGGGCCTTGGCCCTGGCCTCCTGCTCGGCCTTGGCCTTGGCCCGCGCCTTCTCGCGGGCCTCGGCCTCCTTCTTCTTCTCCAGCGCCGCGAGCCGCGCCTTCTCCTGCGCCGTCAGCTTCGTCAGCAGCGCCTGCGCGTCGCCCAACTTCCGCTGCACCCGTGTCTTGCTCGCCCGCAGGTCCGCCTGGGACGCCGTCAGCGTCTCCAGTTCCTTCGCCGCCTGTGCGCGCTTCTTCGCCGCTGCGGCCTGCTGGCTCTGGAAATCGGCCAGAGCGCTGTTCTGCCGGTCGCTCAGGCGGGCCATCAGCTGCGTCTCGTCGAAGTACGACTGCGGGCTGTCCGAGAAGATCAGCGTCGCGGCCGGGGTCACCGCGCCCTGCCGGTACTGCGCCGTGGCGTACATGCCGAGCCTGCGTCTGGAGTCGTTCATCCGGTCCGTGCGGTGCGCGATGTCGTCGAGCAGGGAGTCGAGCGCCTTGCGCTGCTCGCCCGTGGACTCCTTGGCCCGGTCGTAGTCCTCGGTCGCGGAACCCGCCTGCCGGTAGAGGTCGTCGACCTGCCGCTGCACCTGCTCGATCGACGGCCGGGAGGCCGCGGCGGTGGCCGCCCTCGGGGCCGCCTTGGCCGCGGTCTTCGTGGCCGCGGAGGACGCGGCGGTCGCGGTGCCTGAGCTCGTGCCGAGGAGCGTGACGGAGGCGAGCGCCGCCGTGGTGAGGCCCACGGCGGGGGAGCCCGCTCGCAGGAGGGCGCTGTTGCGCGGCTTGCGGTGCGATGCGTGCGATGCCATGGCGGGCATCTCCTTCCAGGCGCTTCCAGCGGTGCGCCGAGGGGGCCGGAGATACGTATGAGGCGACCGGCGACGGGGCGTACAGATGGTGCGAGTGGGGTGGATGCTGCGGGTGGGACTCCCACACGATCGAGCACGGTAGCCAACCGCGGTGCCTCTGGGAAGGACTGTGTTCGATTGGTCCGATACATTCCCGAGACTTTTCCGTGACCATGTGGAAGCCGTCCGTCTGCCCGGAACCCGTTTCTCCTCTCCGGCTCCCGTCTCTCCGGCTCCCGTCTTTTTGGGTTCGCGTCCCGCCGGTCCGCTTCCTGCCGGTCTGCACCCTGCCGGTCCGCGTCCCCCGGTCCGCGTCCCCCGGACCACGTCCCGCCGGTCTGCACTCTGCCGGTCCGCGTCCCGTCCTACGGGCGGACCCCGGCGGCGTCGAGGCAGGACTCGACCGCGTCCAGGCCCGCGGTGTCGACCACGGCCGCGACGTACCCGTCGGGGCGGATCAGCACCCACTGTCCTGGCGCGAGCGCGTAGGCGTCCTTGAAGTGGCCCCCGGTGTCGTGCAGGTCGCCGCGCGCGCCGACGGTGTGGACGCGCAGGCCGCGCCGGGGCGCCGGAGCCGCGGTGGTGTCGGCCTCGTGGCCGAGCAGGGTCCAGTGCGGCCCCTGGAGCAGGTGGAACAGCCGTATGGCAGTCCCGCCCGCGCCGGTCATCGGGGCGTCGGGCGCCCGGTCCCCGGCCGACACGCCCGTGTCGCGCCACGGGCCGGCGACCGTGAGGGACGAGTCCGGATAGCCGAGGTCGAGCTGGCTCTCCTGGCGGCCCCGCCGCATGGGACGGGTCTTGGCCGCTTCGAGCAGCCTCTCGGACAGGCCGAGTACACCCTGTGCGATCGGCCTGCGCTCCTCCTCGTACGTCGACAGCAGCGGCTCGGGGGCGCCGTCGAGGACGGCCGCCAGCTTCCAGCCGAGGTTGTAGGCGTCCTGGACGCTCGTGTTCAGGCCCTGCCCGCCGGTCGGCGGGTGGCAGTGCGCCGCGTCCCCGGCCAGCAGGACGCGACCGCGCCTGTACGTGTCGGCCAGCCGCGCGTTCATCGTGTACGCGGACCCCCAGGACACGTCACGGACCACGATGTCGTCCCGGCCGGTGCGTTCGCGCAGCAGCGCGGTGAGTCCCCCGGCCGAGAGGTCGATGTCGACGTCGAAGGGGACCGGGGCCTGGAGCTGGAACAGGTCGGTGCCGTGGAGCGGGCACAGCGACACCTGCCGCGGGCCCCCCTGGCCCCAGCGGTGCCAGGCGTCACGGGTGACGCCTTCGGCCCGTACGTCGGCCACGACCGCCCGTACGCCGAGGGTCTTGCCGGGGAAGCCGATGCCCAGGGTCTTGCGGACGAAACTGGCGCCGCCGTCGGCTCCGACCAGGTATGACGCACGTACCGTCCGTTCGCCGTCCGGGGTCGCGATCCGCGCGCTCACCCCCTCGGCGTCCTGGTCGAAGCCGACCAGCTCGTGCCCGTACAGCGGGGCGTGCCCCAGTTCGGCCAGCCGCTCGCGCAGCCGGCTTTCCGTGAGGAACTGCGGCACGAGCAGAGGCGCCTGGTACGGCTCCGCCGGGGTCGGCTCCGAGGCCACGAAGATGGCCCGGTCGACCGGGCCGGCTCCACCGCCGCTGCCGCTGCCGTCGCCGTCGCTGTCGCCGTCCGTGCCGGGGACAGGGTGGACGCGCTCGACCGGATACCTGCCCCCGGAGGCCGCGATCCGGTCGATCACTCCCAGGTCCTCGAACACCTCCTGGCTCCGGGGCTGGATTCCCTTCCCGCGCGAGCCGGCGAACGGGCCCGGCGCCTTGTCGATCAGCAGGAACCCCACCTGCCGCCTGGCGAGGTCGAGCGCCAGGGTCAGCCCCGCCGCTCCTGTCCCGCAAATGATCACTTGGGTGTCCGTGGTAGAGGCCACAGCTCTGCTCTCCTTCGGGTAGCGGTCATCGGATCGGTCACGCAGAGGCCGGTACGGCGCCCGCTCGCGTCGGCGGCGCCCGGAGGAGCAGGCCGCCCGGAGGGGCAGGCACCGGCGCCCGGAGCGGCACCAGCGCCGTGGCGCCGTTAGTACGTGCCGCCAGTAGTAGGTGCCGTCAGTAGTACGTGCCGCAAGTAGTACGCGACACGAATCAATTTAATTTGCGTCGCGTACTAAGTCAAGTACGATGAGGGCATGCCAGAGGACGAGAGCCGCGTGCCGCCGCACGGAGTGGACCTGGGGATCGTGGACAGCCTGGCCCAGCTGTCGTTCGCGGTGCAGGCCGAGCTGGCGAAAGTCGCCGCCGCGCACGGGCTGTCGGTCATCCAGCTCCGGGTGCTGGGCGTGCTGCGCGACCGAGAGCCCGGCATGCAGGAGCTCGCGCGGCACCTGGGGCTCGACAAATCCAGCATGACGGGCCTGATCGACCGGGCCGAACGCCGCGGCCTGGTGCGCCGCGCCCCCTCGCCGCGCGACCGGCGCGGCGTACAGGTCTCGCTGACCGAGGATGGGCATGAGCTGGCGCGGCTGATGACCGCCGACGCCGACCGGCGAATCCGCGCTCTCACCACCGGCCTCACCGACACACAGCGCTCCCAACTGTCCCTCCTGGCAAGCGAGCTCGTCGCCGGCCTCACCGCGATCTGACGCGCCGGGGCAGCCGCTCCCCGCCGGCCCGCCGGGCCGGGCGCGCGCCGGGGGCCGCAGCGGGCCCCGCCGGCGGGGCGAACCCGGGGACCTGGCCTGCCGCGGGCGGCTGCGGGGCCTCCTGCTCCTCCGCGATCTCGCCGCCGAAGTTCTTGAGCAGCGCGTCGAGTCCGCCGTCGAAGCCCTGCCCGACCGCGGCGAACCGCCAGACGTCCTTGCGGTAGAAGTCACCGAGCATGACGGCGCGTTCGGTGGAGAACTCCGCGCCGGTGAAGGCGTACCGCACGACTTCCTCGCCACCCGCGACGAGCCGGATGTAACCGGGCCCGATCTGCGACATCCGGCCCGCGCCGTCGAGCGTGGCCGTGAACGAGAGCTTGTGGATGCCCGCCGGGACCCGGTTCAGCGTCACGCGGAACGACTCGGTGTCGCCCGCCTGCGCGCCGAGCAGTTGCACCGACTCCTCCGGCGACTTCGGCTGGTTGAAGAAGATGAAGTACCGATCGTCCGAGAGACGCTCGTCGGCGTCCAGGCCGAAGCAGCTGATGTCGAACGTCAGGCCGGGACCCGCGATCTGCACGCCGACGTACAGGTCCGTCCCGGGCGTGAGATCACTTACCTTGGCCTTGTGGCCCCGCTGGAATTCCCTGGGCATGCGTAACGACCGTCCCCCATCCCGAAAGCGTGTGTGGTCGCGTCAGGCTAACGGCTGTCGCGGGCTTTGCGGCAGGCCGGTACACGTTCGGTACAGGATCGGTAAAACCGGACGTCAAGGCCCCGGCATTCCGGCTCAGATGTCCAGGCCCCGGCATTCCGGGCCCCGGCATTCCTGCTCGGACGTCAAGGCCGCCCCCGACATCCCGGCTCACTCGTCCTCGTCGGCCGGCGGCTGCGGCGACCGCCCCGCGGCCACGACTCCTTCGAGGTAACCGCGGGCACGCTCGGTGCGCGGATATGCCTCGAGCAGCTCCCAGAACTCGGGGCCGTGGCCCGGCACCAGCAGATGCGCGAGTTCGTGCAGGAGTACGTAGTCGACGACGTACTCCGGCATGCCGTGCAGCCGGTGCGAGAGGCGGATGGTTCCCTCGGCCGGGGTGCACGACCCCCAGCGGGTGTTCTGGTTGGTGACCCAGCGGACGGAGGCGGGCCGCGCCCCGCCGCCGAGGTAGCGCTCGGAGAGCTGGGCCGCCCGCGCGGTCAGCCCGTCGTCGCCGAGCCGCCGCTTGCTCTCCTGGGCGGCGAGCTTGTCGAGCATCGCCGTCACCCAGCGCCGCTCCTCGGCCTTCGTCATCCGGGCCGGGATGAGAACGATGGTCCGGTCGCCCTCGCGGTACGCGGAGACGGTGCGTCTGCGCCGGGTGCTCCTGCGGACCTCGACGGCCCCGGCCGCCGGGGTGTCCGGGGCGGCACCGGGAGACTCCACGCCGGAGGAGGCGACGGCCCTGCGCGGGGGGCGGCTCTGGTCGGATCGGGGGTCGGCTGGCACGCCTCGACGTTACCCGCCGGGCTCACCGGCCGGACAGCACCGTCCGGTAATACGAGCCATTCATGCGACCTACACGCCTGCCTGTGGATAACTTCCGACGCCCTCGCGCCGATCCGGGCAGTCTGCTCTCGGGCCTCGGGCGACGCGGCCCGAGGACGGACAAGCACGAACGCGGCCCGAGGACGGACAAGCACGGACACGGCCCGAAGGCAGGACGGGCACAGGAATCCCCGGAGACGGGGATACGGGATACGGGGGACATGCGATGAGGCCGATGGTGAAGCCCGCGCTGCGGCGGGCCTGGCGGGGACGGCGGACGGTGCAGTTCGGGGTGACACCGGCGAACGCGGTGCGGATGGGCCCGGTGGACACGGTGGCGGGCGGCTTCCTTGAGCTGCTCGACGGCACGCGGAGCATGGAGGTACTGCGGGCCGCGGCCCGCGCGATGGGGCTGCCGGAAGAGCGGGCGCAGGAGGTGGTGC
>NZ_JAIUKE010000543.1 GCF_020176795.1 Streptomyces sp. 8L | reverse complement strand
CCACACCCCCTCCACCCCCTACGTCGAGACCCGGCTGTTCTTCGGCACCGAACGGCCCGACGGCGGCCCCGCCGTCACCGAGGCGCAGTTCAGGTCGTTCGTCGACCGCGAGGTCACGCCGAGCTTCCCCGAAGGCCTGACCGTGCAGGACGGCTGGGGCCAGTGGCGCGATTCGCGCGGCGCCATCGAACGGGAGCGCAGCCACGAACTGATCCTGCTCTACCCGAAGAGCGAGGCGGCGCGCCGCGACGGCGCCATCGAACGCGCCAGGTCGGCCTACGTACGCGCGTACGCCCAGGACGCGGTGGCCCGCCTGGACGAGCCGGCCCGCGCCGACTTCTGAACCCCGCCGGCGCCTCCCGCGAGGGCGCGGGCACACCGCTTCCGCCCCAAGGCGCGCGGACCCCGGCACGCCGAGGCGGATGCCACGCGGGCCACCCGCCCCGGCGCCCGTGCCCTCGGCGCGCGGGGGCCGTCGGGCGCGCCGGCCGGACCGGACGGGTCGCGCGGCCTGCCGGGCGCGGGCGGCAGCGCCGTCAGCGTGTGTACTTTTCGAGTTCTTCGACCCGGTTCCGGAACACGGGCTTCTCGACGGGCAGTTCAGCGCTGTACGGCACCGGATTCCGCGGGGCGGCGGTCGGGCCCGGTGCTCACGGCTGCTCTCCGAACTCGACCCGGCCCACCGACCCCGCCTGGATGACGGGACCGTGCTGGGTACCGCCGCTGATGGTGTTGTGCACATCGCGGATCTGCGTCTGTGTCTGCTCGACCCGGAACTCCGCGACCAGTCCGGCCAGTTCGCGCTGGGCCTCGTCGTCGCCCTGGACGGCACGGCGGAAGCGGCCCGCCAGGTCGCGCCGCAGCTCGTCGGGTGCCGCGTCGTCGCCCGACGCCCGCGCTGCCGTCAACTCGGCCCGCGTCGAATCCAGTTCGGCGGCCACCCGGTCCACGGCGGTGCCGCGGCGGCGGGCCAGGAAGGCCGCGAAGCGGTCGCGTGCCGTGTTCCACCCGTCGAGTGCCATCTGCTGGAGGACGGTCGCCGCCGCGGCCGCCATCACTTCGGTCGCCCCGTCCATGGGATGTCCCCTCCGCCTGCCGGACGCTACGCGCAGCAGCGTACCGGTCACCGGCCGAGCAGGGCGATGACCGCTCCCACCGGATCGGTGTCCGGGATGCCTCTCGGCCACCAGTCCTCGCGGTCGCGGTCCGACTCGTACCCGTACCAGAGCCCGTCGCGGCCGAGGCGCAGCTGCCTGGTGGGGCCCGTGAGGCGGTTGCGCCAGGGCCGCAGGGCCGGCAGGTCGGCGGCGGCCAGAGCGGGGCGCGCCCGGTCGAAGGGTCCGGCCGGCGGGTCCCACGCGTGCTCCAGGACGTCGAGTCCGGCGAGGCCGCCCTGCCGCCAGGCGGCGACGGCGCGGGCGAGGTCCGTGGGCGTGTGGTCCGTGGCGGCGGCGAGGTCCCGGTACAGGGCGCGGGTGGACGCGGTGAGTCCGGAGCCGGGGTGGGCGGCGGCGAGGCGGACCGCGTCCTGCCAGGGCGTGAGGTCGGCCACCGGGTCCGTGCCGAGGACGAGCAGGGTGTGCGCGCGGGCCGCGGCCTCGGTGGCGAGCAGGTCGAGCGCGAACGGGTCGGGCGCGCCGGGCGCCTGGGGATAGTCGGGCGGCCGCCCCGGCCGGTCGGTAACAGGCAGGGGCGGCGGCAGCGCGGGCAGCGGGCGGGGCGCGAGGACGGTGCCGGCGTCGACGGTGGGCATCGCGGGCGCCGCCGCCGTGCGCTCGGCCGCGGACCGGGCGGCGCTGCGGCGGGTGAGGTCACTGAGGACCTCGTGTTCGGCGCGGCCCCGCATCAGCAGCAGCACGAACGGGTCCGCGTCGAGCAGCCTGGCGGTCTGGTAGCACAGCGCCGCGGCGTGCTTGCACGGGTATCCGTCGTCGGGGCAGGAGCAGTCGGGCACCAGGTCGCCGCCCGCGGGCAGCAGGTCGGACAGGTCGGCGAGCGCGTGCGGCATGTCCTTGTCGAGGAGGGCGGCGATGTGGTCGGGCCGGTCGGCCGCGGTGGCGAGCAGGTCCTCCCAGGCGTCATCGGCCAGGGTGCGCAGCCGGATCTCGGTGCGGTAGGGGCGGGGGCGGCTGCCGTGCACGTACGCCATGACCTTGCCTGGTGTGACGGTGACGGCGTCGACATGGCCCCCGTCCGCGTAGGCGCGGCCGCGGCCGAGCCTGGCGGGGTCGAGCGCGGTGTCCTCCATCGACGCGAGCCACGCGTTGCCCCACCAGGTCGCGGCGAACGGCCCCTCGGTGGTGCTCCGTGGCGGCATCGCGGGGAAGGTGGCCCGCCGGTCGTCGTGGCGCGGACGGCGCGCCGAGGGGGCCGTCATGCCGGCCTCCGCAGCGACACCAGGTCGGCGAGCTCGCGGTCGGTCAGCTCGGTCAGCGCCGCCTCGCCGGAGCCGAGGACGGCGTCGGCCAGGGCCCGCTTGGAGGCGAGCATCTCGGCGATACGGTCCTCGACCGTGCCCTCGGTGATGAGCCGGTGCACCTGGACGGGCTGGGTCTGGCCGATCCGGTACGCGCGGTCGGTGGCCTGCTCCTCGACGGCCGGGTTCCACCACCGGTCGAAGTGCACGACATGCCCGGCCCGGGTGAGGTTCAGTCCGGTGCCCGCGGCCTTGAGGGACAGCACGAACACGGGGACCTCGCCCGCCTGGAAGCGGTCCACCATCCGCTCCCGCTCGGGGACGGGTGTACCGCCGTGCAGGAGCTGGGCCGGGACGGCGCGGCTCGCCAGGTGCGCGGTGAGCAGCCGGGCCATCGACACGTACTGCGTGAAGATCAGTGCCGAGCCGTCCTCCGTGAGGATCGTGTCGAGCAGTTCGTCGAGGAGGGCGAGCTTGCCGGACCTGCCGGAGAGGCGGACGCCCGCGGCTGAGCGGCCCGGGGTGGCGGTTGCGCGGGGCGGTTGCTCCTTGAGGTACTGCGCGGGGTGGTTGCAGATCTGCTTGAGGGACGTGAGCAGCTTCATGACGAGGCCGCGCCGCGCGATGCCCTCGGCCTCCTCGATGGCGCCCATGGTCTCGCGGACCACCGCCTCGTACAGGGATGCCTGCTCCCTGGTGAGCGGCACGGGGTGGTCGGTCTCGGTCTTGGGCGGCAGTTCGGGCACGATGCCCGGGTCGGACTTCCTCCTGCGCAGCAGGAAGGGCCGCACGAGGCGGGCGAGCCGGTCGACCGCCTCCTCGTTGCCGGCGTCCGCGACGCCTGCCGCCCGCGCGTTCTCGACATTCTCCACGATGCGGGCGTGGCGGGCCCTGAACGTCTTGAGCGGGCCGAGCAGCCCTGGGGTCGTCCAGTCCAGGAGCGCCCACAGCTCGGACAGGTTGTTCTCGACGGGCGTCCCCGTCAGCGCGACGCGCGCGGCGGCGGGGATCGTGCGCAGCGCCTTCGCCGTCGCCGAGAACGGGTTCTTGACGTGCTGGGCCTCGTCCGCCACGACCATGCCCCAGCGGTGCGCCGCGAGCTGCTCAGCGCTGGAGCGCATCGTGCCGTACGTGGTGAGGACGAAGCCGCCCGCCACATCCTCCAGCGAGCGGCCCGCGCCATGGAAGCGGTGCACCGGTGTGCCGGGCGCGAACCGGGCGATCTCGCGCTGCCAGTTGCCGAGGAGGGAGGCCGGGCAGATCACCAGGGTGGGCGGCTCGGCTCCGCCGCCCGCCGCGGTGCGCCGCGCCCGGTGCAGGTGCAGTGCGATCAGGGTGATCGTCTTGCCGAGGCCCATGTCGTCGGCGAGGCAGCCGCCGAGGCCCAGCGATGTCATCAGGTCGAGCCAGGCGAGGCCGCGCAGCTGGTAGTCGCGCAGGACGGCGTCCAGCCCGGGCGGCTGGGGCAGGCTTCCCGGCCCCGCGGCGATGCGGTCGCGCAGGGCGGCGAGCGCGCCGGTCGGCACGGCCTCGACGCTCTCGCCGTCGACCTCGGCGCTTCCCGTGAGCGCGACGGCGAGCGCCTCGGACGGCTGGAGCAGCCCCAACTCCCGCTTGCGTGCCTTGCGTACGAGCGAGGGGTCGACCACCACCCAGCGGTCCCGCAGCCGCACCACGGGCCGGTGCGACTCGGCCAGGGCGTCCATCTCGGCGGGGGTCAGCGGATCGCCGTCGAGCGCGAGCTGCCAGTCGAACGCGAGGAGTTCGGTGCTGTCGAAGAACACCGTGCCGTCGGTGGCGGAGCCGGGCGCCGTGCGCGCCGGCCTGACGACCGCGGCCGCGGTCAGCGTCCTGGCCAGCTCCTTCGGCCAGTGCACGGCGACACCCGCGGCGGAGAGCCGGCTCGCGGCCGGGCCCAGCAGGTCGTAGAGCTCGTCCTCGGCGAGCGCGAGCACGTCCGGCACGTCCTGCTCGGTGAGGCGGCCGAGCGGCGGCCACACCCGGGCGGCCCTGCGCAGCGCGAGCAGCGCGTCGACGCGGGCGCGCGGCCCCAGGTGCTCCTCGCCGTCGCCCGCCCACAGCCGGGCCGCGTCCACCACGAGCGTCGGATCGGCGAGGCTGTGCACCTGGACGAGCGCGACGGCCGCGCGCCGCGCGCCCGGCGCCGCCCCGGACCCGGGCCCGGCCTCCGTCTCGCGGTCGAACGCCTCGAACGCCGACAGGTCGAGCCGCAGCGAGACCCGTACCCCCGCGTCCATGCCCGCGGCGGCCTCCGCGGCCCAGCCGCGGGCGCCGGGCAGCCGCTGGGGCGCGCGGGCCGCGAAGGGCGCTCCCGCGGCGAACGGCGCGGCCGGTGTGCGCGGCAGCGTGTCGGCGACCGCGTCGAGGAACGCCCGTACGAGCGCCTCGGGTTCGGGGACCCGGGGCCCGGCCGCCGCGTCCCCCGCAGGAGGGGCCGCCGCGACCGCGTGCGCCTCCGGCGGCATGGCCGCGGCGACCGCCCGGAGCTGGGCGATGTCCTCCGCGTCGAGCGGGCCGGCCCGCCACGCGTCGTGGTCGCCCGCGGTGAGCCCGGGCAGCAGCCTGCCGCGCCCCACGAGTTGCAGCGCGTGCAGCGCGGCAGCGCCCCAGCAGGCGGCGGCGGGGTGGGCCGATCTGTCGCTCCTGGCCCTGACGAGCACCGGCACCGCCTCGCCGACGGGCACGAGGACCGCGGGCACCGTCCGGGACACCACCGGCACCGTACGGGACACTGCCCCGGCCTCGCCCGGCCGCAGCACCGTCAGCTCCCCGGCGGCGCTCTCGGGGAACGCGTCCCGGGGCAGCGGGTCGCCCTCGGGCTGCCAGAACGCCACCCGCCGCTCACGCGGCACCTCGGCGGGCAGGAAGACGGCGGCGCAGCGCACCAGCCCCACCCCGTACACCATGGCCCCCACCGTCCTTCACCCCCTTCGACCACACGATCCATCCGACCTCTGCGAGTCTAGGCAGGGGGTCTGACATCGCCTCCTCGACGGGCATTTTCGCAGGTCAGCCAGGCGCGGAGCCGCGCCGGGGCCCGCCGGTCGGCCGGGGAGCGGGCATCGCGCGGCGCCGCCCGGCCGTACAGCGGATCGCCGTGCCGTGTCGCCCGGCCGGTCGTACAGCGGGTGCCGCGCCGCCGCCCGTCGGGCAGGGTGGCATCACCCGCACCCGAGCGGCCACCGCCCACCCGCACCGCAGAGACGAGGACGGCCCATGGACCCGAACCAGCACCGGCGCCTCGCCGGCGCCGCCTGCGCGGCGCTCCTCACCGCCGGGCTGGCCGGCTGCTCCGGCCTGGGCAGGACCGCCGTGGGCCCGGTCGACCACGTCACGGGCAAGGCCCGCACGGTCCAGGTCAACAATCCGGTGGTCACCGGCTGCCACTCGTTCGGCCCGACGGGTGCGCGCGCCGTGCAGAACGGCACCCTGGTCGATCTGATCGCCTACCGGGCGCCCGGCTGCAAGGGCGGCCACCCGGTGTACATCGCGACGACGCTGTCGAACACCATCTCCCCCGGCAACCCGCCCTGGCGCAGTTACCGCTTCGTACACTGACCACCGCACGCGCCGCACCGCCGGGCGAACGGCACCGCCCCGGCGTCGCGCCGTCACCCTGGCCGCGCCTGCCCGGTCGATGCCTCCCGTGTCCGCGCGGGCCGCTTCGGATGCCCTCCATCGGGTACTCGCCCGCATAGGGACCGGAGGAGGTGGAAGTGCCATGCGTACGGGAAATGAGCCTGTCAACGCGCGCAGTCCACTGCGCATGCGGTTCTGGCTGAGTGTCTGGGGGCTGATCTGGTGCGGCGGGGCCGCGGCGGTCTTCGCGCTCGTCGCCGCTCCCGTGCTCGCCGGGGTGTGCGCGGCGCTCGCGCTGATCGCCCTGGTGGATCTCGCGGTGATCGTGCACCGGATGCGGCAGGGTCCGCGCTTCCAGCCCGGCCGTGACGTGCCGCCCTACGAGCCGGTGCGCGACGACAGGAGGCGCGCGGGCCGCGGCTTCGGCACCGGGCGCCCGCACCATCCGTAAAGGACCAGGGCGCCCCCGACCGCACCATCCGTGACAGACACGGGCCCGGCCGCACCGTGCGGCCGGGCCCCGCTCAACGTGCCGTCGCCGCACGCTCCCGCAGTGCCTCCCACACCTCACGCACCCGCGGCTCCAGGGCCTCTCGCGCGCCGTCGTTGTCGATGACGATGTCGGCCGCCGCGCGCCGCTGCTCGCGGTCGGCCTGCGCCGCCATCCGGCCGCGCGCGTCGTCCTCCGCCATTCCGCGCAGCCGTACGAGCCGCTCCAGCTGGGTGGCGGGCGACGCGTCCACGACGAGGACCACGTCGAAGTGGCCTGTGAGTCCGCTCTCGACCAGCAGGGGGACGTCCTGGACGACGATCGCGTCGGGGCCCGCCGCCCGCTCCAGCTCCGCGGACCGCTGCCGCACCAGCGGGTGCACGATGGCGTTGAGAGCGCGGCGCCGCTCCTCGTCCGCGAAGACGACCGCCCCGAGCCGGGGCCTGTCCAGGCTCCCGTCGGGCGTCAGGACGTCCGTACCGAACTCGGCCACCACGGCGGCAAGGCCGGGGGTGTCGGGCTCCACGACCTCCCGTGCGATCCGGTCCGCGTCGATCAGCACTGCCCCGTACGAGGCGAGCAGTTTCGCGACCTCGCTCTTGCCCGCGCCGATGCCGCCCGTCAGTCCCACTCTCAGCATGGCTCCACCCTATGCGGCGGCAGGCGGGCAGCGTCGTGGGGGGGGGGGGGGGGGGGGGGGGGGGGGGGGGGGGGGGGGGGGGGGGGGGGGGGGGGGGGGGGGGGGGGGGGGGGGGG
>NZ_JAIUKE010000542.1 GCF_020176795.1 Streptomyces sp. 8L | reverse complement strand
GGCGGGGGAAGGCGGGCATCCTGCTGGACAGGGCAGCCTCATGGGTGAGATAGGTCAGCACCTTTACCAGGTAGTGGAGTTGGTCTTCCACGTCCTCGATGAGGCTGCTGCCGTAGCGGGTGGGAGCGGAGTCCGGTATTTCTTCGACGGCGCGTTGAATTCGGTCGGCCACGCTGTTCAGGTGCGCACTGGCATCGAAGGGGTCGAGTGCTGTGGGTCTGCTGAAAGTCAAGTCGTGGCGGACTGTCGGGTGGTCAACGGCGGCGGGGGAGGCTCGGAGTTCCGAGTCGGGCGGTGTGGGCAACAGGTACTGCGGGGGCTGTCTTCGGGCCGGACACGTGTGGTGGTGTCAGAGCACGCATGTGGTCTGCGGCCATGGCCAAGACCTCCCCCAGGTACCGGATGTCTCGGGCGGCGTCTTTCAAGTCGGTTGGGAGGTCGGGGCCGTCGTCGCAGGGGCCGGATTCGGCTGCCTTGTCGCCTGCCGCGTCGAAGAAGTCGGAGAGACGTTCCAACAGTCCGTCGATGGGATCGAGGATCTGGTTGGTGAGGTCAGCGGCTTGGTCGTAGGAATCGGCGTTGCGGAGTTGGTCGGTGAGAGCCACGAGGGCGTCGGCGACGGCGTAGGGAGGGTCTTGCGACGCGGCGGGAGCGAAGCGGGCGGCTTCCGGGGCGAGAGTCTTCGCGGCTGCGAGGGGCCCGCCCGGGCTCGGCGAGAGCGGAACGGGCAGGAGTCCGAGGGCCGCGAGTTGCCGCTCGATGCTCTGGATCAGACGGGTGACGTCGCCGCCGTGGCGTGCCTCGGGCCGCTCGGGTACGCCGGGACTGATCGGGGGGCGCGAGTCGTAGAGCACATCAATCGGTTGGGATTCATCGCTGTGGTGGGTCACCAGCCAGCCCTCCGGATCGCCCGGGGAGCGCTCGAAGGAGCTTTCTTCTTCTTGAGGCGGGCCGATGATCAGGTAGCTTTCGTCGGGCAGTGTGACGTACACGTTGTAGGCGCTCAGGCCGAACTCAACGTCGCACGCCAGCCCTCGCTGCCGCAGCGGTGTGGTGATGTGCATGTGGCGGCGCCACGCCTCCTGCCACCAGGCCGTATGAATATTCCGGTGATCGGGAAGCGGCGCCGGAAACGCCGTATCGGCTGTCATGTTGCACACGCGCGCAGCGCCCGTGTCGTCAGCGGCCACGGATCCCCTGCGTACGGGTGACGGAGGCCGTGGCGAACTGCCTTCTACAGGAGCAGGCTTGTGATCTGGTAGAGGACTGAAGTCGAATTCGTACTCGTCGTAGCTGTCGATGAGGCCGTTTTCCATTTGTGCTTCTCGATCGGCGACCTGCTGTATGAGGTCGTCGTGCTCGGCTTGACACTGTTGGTAGTCGGCCCATTGGGTTTCGTTGAGACCAGTGGGGCGGTTCAAAGGGCTCCTGGGGGTGATGGTCCGGTGCGTGCACGTGCTGCGAGCGCTTCGCACCCTGGGGCTTCGGCGCGGTCAACGGCGGTGACTGTGCTTCCCGGTCGGCGGAGGAAGTGCCGGGCTTTCCCGAGGGGTGAGCGAGGAGAGGAAGTGGTGGTATTCGAGGTGCTGGTCGAGTTCCTTGACTGCGTCGCGGAGCGATGTCGACGTGTGCCGCAGGCAGGCGCGCCCCGAGGCGTGCTCGGTGACCATGCGGTTGGTGAGGTAGTGCTGGTCGGTCGGGTTGGAGGACCGTAGCAGGGCCAGTGCGTTTTCTGCGGTTTCGGCGAAGTGCGGTGCTGCCCGGCTCGACAGGCTGGTCGCCGTGGCGAGATGTCGAAGAACAGCGCTGCCGGCGGGGGTCGTGCTCTTGGGGCCCTGGGCGAAGTCAGCGGTCAGCCTGAGGACGTCGCGGGCGAGGTCGTCTGCGTCGGCGGCATGCTGGAGCAGCGTGGTGTAGGAGGGCGTGGCCGGTAGGTGCCCGCTGTCATCCAGCAGCTTCCATTGCTGAGAGGCGTCGAGCAGTTTGTCCTTCATCGCGTTGAGTGTGCTGACAAGGTGGGGGATGTCTTCGCGCGGGATCAGGTGGTGTTGGAAGTCGGGCGTCACGGCTTGTTGGCTCTTTCCACAGGCCCGGGCCGGGAGAGGCGTTCGGGATCGAGTTCGTTGCAGTCGAGTGGCGTCAGGAGTTGCTGACGGAAAGCTAGTGGCGGGGTGCTGATCCGGGGCGCGGCGGAGCGGGCGGCAGGTTCCCGGTGGTCGCGGGCTGGATGCTGGCCGACGTGGCGGAAGTGGGTGCCGGGTCGTGGGCGGCGCGCAGCATGGTCCGGTTGGCCTCGTCGGCGAGGACCAAGGCCGACAGCGCCCGGCCGGCCGCCGTCATCAGCATGTGGGAGGGAGATCCTTCGGCGGCATCGCGGTGTGGGTGCTGCCACTGGGCGGCGGCGAGGAGATAGTCCGTGAGGGTGTGCAGCATCGGTTCGACGGCGGTCAGGATGTGGTCGGTGACTGCTGCGAACTCCGCCGGAGACCGGACTGCGGCGAGGGCGTCCAGATAAGCGGCGAGGTCGAGTCCTGGCCGGGGGCCCTTGGGCAGTGGATGCGCGGCGAGGAAGGATTCCGCGTTGTGGCCCGCCAACCTCCCCAGGTCGCGATTGGTGACGAGCTTGTACCGAGCGGTGTGGATCTGGTCGACGTCGAGGACATCGTTGAGAGTTGTGCTGTCGCGGTCGGGACCGGGGAAGGGAGGAGTCCGTGTCTCCAGTTCCTGGGTTCGCCTGGAATTCATAAGTAGGGTCACTGACGAGGTGACACGCCGTTAGGAGGAGCGCTGGGGGCTGCCGGAGGGGGCGGGGCTTGGCCTGGGTGATGTGCCCGTTGTGGGGTGACATTGTCGAGGGCTGTCACGCGCCGGTAGACATGGATAACCTCCTTGAGGCGCTCGACGGCGTCGGTGCGGCGTGCGGCCAGGATGTTGATCTGAGTGGCGCTGTTCTGCAGGACGCCCAGAGAGTCGATCTGCGCCTTACTCTCGGCGACGCGCGTCAGCGTGGAGGCTGCGTATTGGGCGGTGTCGGTGAGCTGTTCGTGTACTTGGTCCAGATGACGGGCGGCCACGATCACAAGCCAGGCGACGGTGTCCTCGGGGGAGTCGGTCCTGTGGAGCTTGCCGAGGCGTTGCGGCGATATGCCGGTGGCCTCGACCACCATCTGGGAGCCGATGGCGGGCTGGAGAGCGGGGCGGTCGGCCTGTGTGTCGGCGGGGCGGATATCGGAACTGTCCACGTCGCCGTATGTGATGTGGGTCAGCTGGACGCCGTCACCCAGGGCGACATCCGCAACGGCCTCGGAGGCTTCGAGACTGGTGATCCGTTCGTATGCGTGGTCAAGGTCCCGGGCGCGCACAGTGAAGTGCAGTGTCCCGTCCTGGGCGACGGCAAAGGAGTGCAGAGGTTCCATCGAGTTGGGCTGTGAGGAGGAGGTCACGGGGCTTCCGTTCGGCGATTCGATGTCTCTATGGTCGTGTGTTCCTGTGGGCTCTCGGGGCCCGTTTGGCTTGGCAGGGCTAGCCGAGTGCCCAGGAAGTCTCCTGACACGATTGGCTCACCGTGCCAGAACTCGAATTGCTGGTACGGAGCCAGGATTTCGTCCCAGACGCCCGCGAGGCATTCGATCGATACCGCAACCTGAACCGGGCAGTCCGGTCCTTGGGTTAGGGGCGTCATCGGCTCTTCACCCTTGGGTTCGTAGGGATCAGCACGTCGGTATTCGTGAACTCACGGACCCCTCAATGCATCCGAGCGTCGGTGTCGAAGAGCGTCAGCTCTTGACTGTGCAGGAGGTGCTGCACGATGAAAGACCGTCCGGCGACTCTCCACAGGCCCCTGCCGCGGTTGAGGTGCGCGATGGCTTCCATTTCCACAGAGGTCAGCCCCAGGAGGGAGGCCGCGGCGTCGAGTTGGTCGGTCTCCTGGCGGTAGATGATCCTGGTGCTGCAGTCGGCGAGGAGTCCCTCCGCCAGGGCCCGGCCTTGTGATCCGGCATCGCCGGCGGTGAGCAAATCGCTGAGCCGGTGGATCACCATCAGGTTCGCGATGCCGAGACCGCGGGAGAGTTTCCACTGGGCCTGCATGCGCTGCAGCAGTCCGACGTGCCGCATCAGGCGCCATGCCTCGTCGTAGACGATGTAGCGCCTGCCGCCGTTCGGGTCGGAGAGGGCGGATTCCATCCAGGCGGAGGCGCAGGTCATCGCCAGGACGAGGGCGGTGTCGTCGCCGGAGCCGCCGAGGCGGGACAGGTCGATGGTGAGGATCGGTGCGTCGGGGTCGAAGCTGACGGTGGAGGGGGCGTCGAACATGCCGGCCAGGTCGCCGTGGACGAGGCGGCGCACCGCGTGGGCGAGGTCGCGGGCGGCGTCGCCGAGGTGGCCCGACATCATTGCGGCCGCCTCGTCGAGCGTGCTGGGGCTGTTGAGGGTGGCGGCGATGTCGCCGAGCAGGGGAGTGCGGTCTGTGTCGGCGGCGCGGGTGACGACGGCGTCCAGGGCGACGTCCAGGGCGGTGTGTTCCATGGGCATCAGGTCCCGGCCCAGAACCGTCCGGGCGAGAGAGCCGAGCAGGAGCAGGCGCCGTTTGCGGATCTCGCCGGCCCAGTCCTTCTCGGACACGCTCTGCGGGCGCGGGGCCGCGTCCAGGGGGTTCAGCCGTCCAGCCAGACCCGGGCCGAGGGCAACCGACCGGCCGCCGAGGGCCTGCGCCACCGGCGTCCACTCACCCTTCGGATCGCACGGCACGTAGACGCGGTATCCGAAGGCGATCGAGCGCAGTGCGAAGGATTTGGCGAGCGCGCTCTTGCCCTGGCCGATCACGCCGGCCAGCAGAATGTTCGGGTTGGTGAATCCCTCGACCTTCCCGTACAGGGCGAACGGATCGAAGACGAAGCTGCTTTCCGCGTGGACGTCGCGCCCGATGTAGATGCCCTCGGCGCCGAGGCCGCCCTCGGCGAGGAAGGGGTAGGCGCCGGCGGCCACGGCGGTCGTCATGCGGTGAGCAGGGAGTCTGAGCCGGTTTCCGCGGGCGGAGGCGGGTCCGGGACGTCCGCTGGGCGGGTAGAGCGCTGCGGGCATCTCGTGCTCGGCGCGCTGGCTCTGGCTTGGGTGGGCGCCGGCTTGCGCGCGGACTTTGGCGCTCGCCTCGGCGAGTTGGCGGCGGGCGGCCTTGCGGCTGGCGCGGTCGGTGCCCGCGGGCGTGAAGAGCGAGCTGGCGGAGGAACGGCGCAATCGGCGGGCGCTTGCACGCGTGGTGTTCATCGCGTGCAGGCCGTGGTGTGCGGAGCGGCGAGGTCGCTCGGGGTGGTCTTGCGGCGTACCACGTGGCCTGCGGCGAGGTGGCGCTGGCAGATGGTCAGCACGGGAGGACCCTCGGGCAGCTGTTCCGGACGGCATGCTGTCGACTCACCGTCGCAGGGCAGTAGGTGGAAGGCTGAGTGGACTTCGCTGGTGGCCTGCCAGAGGCGGGTGTGCGCGGTGGCGAGGTGGCGGCCGGCTGCGGGGTGCGGCGGCCGGGTGGTCTCGGCGAGCCGGTCCAGAAGCTGGTGCAGGACGGTGAGGTGCGCGTGCAGGACGTCGAGGTGCACTCGATCCGCTGGACGTGGCGGGTTCGTGTCCGACGGTGCCAGGGCCCGGGTGTGGTGGCGGACTCCGGCGCTCGCGGCGCGGAGGTAGGGGTGGGTGTCGTCCGGACGCGAGGGAGGAAGCAAGGGTGTGGGTCCTTCCCGCCAGGGGCAGGGGCGGCGTTGGGAGGTCCGTCGTGGCTGTTCGAACGACAGCGGGCCGGGGTGTTGGCCGGGCGCGGGCCTGGAGGGATCAGAGGGCAGTGCGGGCGAGTGGGAGCGCGGCGAGGACGAAGGCGTCCGGCTGCTGGTAGTTGAGCCGTCGCAGATCGACGCCGGCGGAGACGGCGTGGGTTTCGATCTGCGCGCACGCTGCATCGAGGAGGCGGTCGGTTTCGGCGGTGACGGTGACCAGCCCGGTCAGGGCCACGTCGGCGTGTCCGGCGATGAGCTGGCGTTCGCGGGTCTTCACGTCGGCGTACTCGACCGAGTCTTCCTCGCTGTCGACCTGTCCGCGGCGGGCGCGCTCGTTGGCGTCGGCGATGATGGCGGCCTTCTTGCGCTGCACGTCCCGCAGTGCGGACTCAAGGCCCTGGGGGACGTAGATGAGCGAGAGGCTGCGTCGCACGCCGGCGGTGAACATGAGCCCGTGCAGGAACCCGGAGCCCATTTCGGTGCGCGGCCAGTTCTCCACCCAGTACGTTGCGTGCCGTGCGCTGTCGGTGGCGAGGCGGTCGTACTCCTCGACCTGGACGACGGGCCCGGCGGCGGCGGGGTCGGCCTCGGCGCGGCCGGCCGGGGACCACTGCTGGAGGGCTGCGAGGGCCGCCGGGTCGTAGGCGGTGCGGATGACGGCGGCGATCTCCCGCGCGCTGAGCCATCCGGTGACCTGGAGACCGGCGTTGCGAGCGGCCTGCGCGATGCTGGCCGTGGTCTGCTCCAGGACGGTGAACGCCCCGGGCAGCCCTCCGCCGGCCTGCGAGATCAGGCAACGGGCTGCCTTGAGGTCAAGGGAGATCGAGAGGTAGGTCTCGTGCGGGGCCGCCGCGGGACCGGCCGAGGCGACCAGGTCGGAGTAGACCTGTGAGGCCACCGGAGTGTGTGGCTGTCCGTGGTGGCTCCAGTGCCGGGTGAGGGTGTCGCCCGAGTCGGGGACGGTGCGTTCCAGGACCTGCACGGTGGCGACATGCCCGGTGCGGGCGATGCCCGCCAGCGCGCGCCCCCACCCGGTCACATGATGGTTCTGGGTCGCGGGGTCGAGGAGGACGAAGGCACGCGAGCTGACACGGGCGACAGCCGTCAGGCTCTGCTGATGCGGATCGTGCACGGCCGCCGCCTCGTTGGCGGAGTCGCCCGGGGTGACCACCTTCAAAGAGGCGGCGGTGCCGGGCAGATGGAGGATACCGTCGTGCCGGGGCCGCGTGACGGGCCGGGCCAGCCAGAGCGTGTGACCGGTGCGGCGGCGGTGTGCGTAGCGGGCGACGATCGGCGCCCAGTCGATGAGGGAGCGGCCGTGCCGGCGGATGGTGACGAGCGCGCCGGACACCGCCCACAGCGGAGCCAGGACGACGGCGCCGAGCAGGCCGGCGGATATCACCGTCATCAACAGCAGCGCCAAGGAGACCGCTACGAGGCTGAGTTGCGGCAGGGAGAGGCCGAGGAGGATGCCGCGGCGGCTGCGGTGCGGGAACTTCACCGTGACCGCGGTGCAGAGATCAGTCAAGGGGCGGGTCCTGGAGGTGCGGGTGGAACCCGGGGG
>NZ_JAIUKE010000541.1:6955-7333 GCF_020176795.1 Streptomyces sp. 8L | reverse complement strand
CTGGCGCGACGCGCGCCGCGCCAGGGGCGGCCGCCGGGCGCGCGCCGTCGCGCCCTGGGTGCGGACCCGGCTGCGGGCGGCGCCGGGACTGCCCGCGGCGCTCGGCCTGCTCGTACTCCTGACGGCGTTCCTCGCCGCCGCGTTCCCGCGCTCCGTCGCCGCGTACGAGGACGAGGCGCTGCGGCCCGCCGTGGACTCGGCGACGCCCGACAAGACGGACCTCTCGCTCTCCGCGTCGGTCGAGTCCACCGGATCGTACGAGGGCGGCGGGGCCCCCCCCGGGGGCCCCCCGGCCCCGGCCCCCCCCCCCCGCCCCCCCCCACCCCCCCCCGCCGCCCCCCCCCCGCCCCCCCCGGCGGGGGGGGCCGCCCCCGGCCG
>NZ_JAIUKE010000541.1:0-6946 GCF_020176795.1 Streptomyces sp. 8L | reverse complement strand
CTCGTCGACCAGGCTGTCCCGCAGATCCTGCCCGTGCAGCATCGTCACGGCGCCCTCTCCGTCGTCGGGGGGGGGGGGCGCGCGCGGGGGGGGGGGGGGGGGGGGGGCCCCCGGGGGGGGGGGGGGGGGCGCCCCCCCCCCCCCCCCCCCCCCAACCCCGCTACCGCAAGGCGATCGCCACCCTGCCGGCCCCGGTGCGGGTGCGCACCGACCAGTCCTCGTACGGGGTGCGCACGGTGAGCCAGATACCGCTGCGTGACACCTGGCTGGCGGCGCCGGAAGGGCGGCCCCCGTCCGTCACGCTGACCACCCAGAGCGGGCTCACCGCGCACTCCCGGCTCGCCGCCGGCCGGCTGCCGCGCGCCGCGCCCGGCTCCGTCACCGCGGCGACCCGCCAGGTCGAGGGCGCGGTCACCGAGGCCACGGCGAAGGCCCTCGGAATCAAGGCGGGTTCCGTCGTCCACGTGGTCTCCGGCGTGCGCGCGGGCAGCGGTCTGGCGGTCCGGATCACGGGCATCGTGCGGCCCGAGCGGCCGTCGCTCGCGTAC
This sequence comes from Streptomyces sp. 8L, assembly GCF_020176795.1. Classification (GTDB taxonomy): domain Bacteria; phylum Actinomycetota; class Actinomycetes; order Streptomycetales; family Streptomycetaceae; genus Streptomyces. The sequence continues at coordinate 6,398 of NZ_JAIUKE010000541.1, read as the reverse complement.
TGGGCGTCGGAGCCGGACCTCACGTCACCCGAGTACTTCCGCGACGGGATCATCGACCCCCGCTACTGGCACGCGGCGCTGATGCTGCCGCCGGAGGCCGGTCCCGTGATCCCCGGCGTGTCGCCCAAGACCGAGGAGTTCTGGCGCCTGGCGCCCGACACCTCAGGGCTGACCTCGGCCGGACTGCCCGCGCTCAGGTCGGCCGTCGCCTCGGCCGAGCACGGCCCGGGGCTGACCGCGCTCACCGGGGCGGTCTCGCCCGTCCTGACCGTCGACAGCCGCCTCGACACCGTCCTCCTGGACGTCGACTCGCTGTTCGCGTCCGTGACCCCCGTCGTCTCCGTCGGCGCCTTCGGCGTGGGTACGGTCGCGGCCGTGGTGCTGCTGATGGCGGGCGGCCTGGCCGCCGCGCGCAGGCGCGACGAGCTGGCGCTGCTGCGGGCGCGCGGCGCCTCCGTGCGGGGCGTCGCGGGCCGGCTGCTGGCCGAGTCGGCCGTGAGCGCGGTGCCCGCGGCGGCGATCGGCTGCGCGCTCGCGGTCGTGCTCGTACCGGGCCAGGCCCTCACACCCTCACTGCTCGGGGCGGCCGCGACGGCGGCGCTGGCCTGCGCGGTGCTGCCGGTACGCGCCGCCGTCCCGCACCGGGTGCCCCGTCTGCACGAGGCGCGGGCCGACCTGGCGCGGGCGAGGCCCTCACGTCGGCGCACGGTCGCCGAACTCACGGCGCTCGTCCTCGCGGTGGGCGCCGTGGTCGCGCTGCGCAGGCGCGGCGCGGACGCGGCCGGCGGCGTCGACCAGCTGGTGAGCCTCGCGCCCGTGCTGGTCGGGCTGATCGCCGCGCTGGTGCTGGGGCGGCTCTACCCGTTGCCGCTGCGGCTCGCGGCGCTGCCCGCGGCACGGCGCAGGGGCGCGACCGGGTTCCTCTCGCTGGCCCGCGCGGGCCGGGCGCCGGCGGCGGCCGCGCTGCCGCTGCTCGCCCTGCTGATCGCGCTGACGACGGCGGCCTTCGGCGGCTCGGTGCTCACCGGCGTCACGCACGCGCGCGACGACGCGGCGCTCAGGGCGGTCGGCGCGGACGCCGCGGTGAGCGCCGTGGAAACCCTGCCGAAGGGCCTCGCCCGATCCGTACGCGCGGTGCGGGGGGTGACGGACGTGGCCCCGGTCGAGCAGCACGAGGATCTCCAGGTGCTGGACACGGGCACCGACGCGACGGACGGGCAGAGCGTGACGCTGCTGGCGGTCGACCCCGCCTCGTACGCCCGGCTCGCCCGCCGCACCGGCCGGGGCGCCTTCGACGCCGACACCCTGGTCAAGAAGAGCGGTTCGGCCGGCGGCGACGGGTCGTCGGCCCTGCCGGCGATCGCCTCCCCCGGGGCCGCGAAGCGCCTCGGCTCCGCGGTGACCGAGGTCGACGAGCCCGGCTTGAGCCTCCAGGTCGAGGTCGCGGCCGTACGCACGGCGACCCCGGCGCTGTTCGGCGGCGACTTCCTGGTGGTCGACGCCGCGTACCTGCCGCGGCACGCGGACACGGGATTGCTGGTGACGGGCGCGTCCCTGGACGCGCGGCAGCTGCGCGCCACCGTCCGCGCGGCCGGACCCGATCTCGAGGTGCGTGTGCGCACGGAGGCACGGGCGTCGCTCGCCGACTCGCCGGTCCAGACCGGCACGCAACGCGTCTACCTGGTGGCGGTGGCCGCGGGCGCGGGCTACGCCGCGCTCGCCCTGCTGCTGTCGGTGGTGCAGGCGGCGCCGGAGCGCGTCGCGCTGCTGGCGCGGCTGCGGACGCTCGGCATGACGCGCCGCCAGGGCAGGCGGCTGCTGATCCTCGAAGCGCTGCCGCAGGCGCTGCTCGCGGCGCTGGGCGGCGCGCTCGTGGGCTGGGCCGCGATCCGCCTGCTCGCGCCGGGACTCGACCTCACGCCGCTCGCGCTCTCCGACGCGGCGGGGGCGGGGCCCGTACGGCTCAGGGCCGATCCCTGGTCGCTGCTGCTACCCGCGGTCGCGGTGGTGGTGCTCGCCGCCGGGGTCGCGACGGTCCAGGCCTGGCTGTCCACGCGCCGCGGGGCGACGACCGAACTGAGGGCAGGAGGCCCGAGATGAGCGACGACACGTCCCCGACCGCCGGCACCTCGACCGGCGGTACCCCGGGCGGCCGGTCCCTGGACGAGCTGGAGCGGCGGGCCGCCGCGCGGCGCGAACGCCCCGAGTACGGGCACGACGCGCTGATCAGCTGCGACCGCCTGGTCCGCGTCTTCACGACGGACGGGGTGGAGGTGCAGGCCTTGCAGGGCCTCGATCTGCTCGTACGGGAAGGGGAGTTGATGGCCCTCGTGGGGGCCTCGGGCAGTGGGAAGTCGACGCTGATGAACATCCTCGCCGGTCTCGACGAGCCGACGGCGGGCGCGGCGAAGGTCGCGGGCCGCGACCTGCTGGCGATGGGCGCGCGCGAACGCCTCGCGTACCGGCGCGAAGTCGTCGGCTTCGTCTGGCAGCAGACGGGGCGCAATCTGATGCCCTTCCTGACGGCCGCCCAGAACATCGCGCTGCCCATGCAGTTGAAGGGCGGCGAGCGCGGCAGACGGGCCCGCGCGCGGCGCGCGGAACGCACCGAGACGCTGCTCGACATCCTGGAGGTGGCCGACTGCCGGGACCGGACCCCGCGGCAGATGTCCGGCGGCCAGCAGCAGCGCGTGGCGATCGCGGTGGCGCTGGCGAACGAACCGTCCGTCCTGCTCGCCGACGAACCGACCGGCGAACTGGACTCCGCGACGGGCGAGCAGATCTTCGCGGCCTTCCGCGCGGCCAACGAACGCCTCGGCACGACGATCGTGATCGTCACGCACGACCAGAAGGTCGCCTCCGAGGTACGCCGCACCGTCGCGATCCGCGACGGCCGCACCTCCTCCGAGGTCCTGCGCCGCACGGAGGTCGACGCGGCGACCGGCCGGGAGTCCCAGGTGGCCAGGGAGTACGCGATGCTGGACCGCGCGGGCCGCCTCCAGCTTCCCCAGGAGTACACCGAGGCCCTGCGCATGGAGCACCGCGTGCTGCTGGAACTGCGGCCCGACCACATAGAGGTCCGCCCGGACGAGGAGACGCCGGAAACCTGAACGCGTCCGCGCCGTCCCGGCGGGCGCTACGCGCGTGTGACGCTCAGACCCGGCAGTGCGCCGAGGCCGGTGGCGGCGACGCGTACCGCGATCGACCCGTACGCGGTGCGCAGCCGCAGCCAGCCGCCCGCGGCGAACAGGGCGGCCTCGCCCGCGCCCTCCGCGGTCCCCGGCGGGCGCAGGAAGCCCACCGAACGGGCGGCGTGCACCGCGCGCAGCGGAAGGCCCGTGTCACCCAGGGTCCGCGACCAGATCTCGTGGCCGATCCGGTCCCGCTCGTCACGGGTGCGCCGTTCCTCCGGCAACTCCTCGTCGCGGCGCCGGAATTCGGCGACCGCGCCGGCGAGGGCCCGGGCCAGCTGCCGCACCTCGGGCAGGCCGGGCACCGGGCGCCAGCCGCCGCGCGGCGGCAGCACACCGGCCCAGGGCGGGCCGGTCACGGCGGCGGGCACGCCCACCTCGGCACGCTCGAGCGCCACGCTCTCCAGCAGGTCGCCCGCGGACACCGTGACATCGAGCGGGCCGCGCGGCGAGCCGTACGCCCCGCCCGGCTCCGGCTCGCGCAGCCGGACCGTGCGGACCGCGACGACCTCGAACGACGGCGGCCGGCCGAACACCGCGAGTACCCCGTCGCCCGCCTGGAGGCGCACCGCGGCCGCACGGTCGTAGTGCAGCAGACGTCCGAGGAAGGCGGCGAGGTCCGCCGCCTCCCCCTCGTCGGCGAGGCCCAGCACCGTCGGTGCCGCTTCCCCGGTCGTGTCTCCGGGCAGTCCCACGAGGACCCCCACCCCGTCCTTGCTCGTCACTCGCTGCGTGTCACTCGCTACGTGTCGTCATTCGCCGCGTGCCACTCGGCCACTCGTCGTTACTCGTCGTTACTCGTCAACGGGTGCCCGTCACCGATCGCTCGTCGTCCAGGTACTTCTGGAGGAAGAACTTCTCCTCGGCGGTGATCCGCCGGGGCCGCTGCGCCTCAAGGTTGTACGGGACGACGACCGACGAGGCGTGCACGTACACCCGCTCCGCCTCCTCTTCGGTCGCCAGGTCCTTGACCTCGTACTCGATCGTCAGCGACGCCGCCCTTATCTCGGTCACCCACAGCTCGACGGGCACCGGCTCGTACCGGTGGACGAGCGGCAGCTTGTAGTCGATCTCGTGGCGGGCCACGACGGACCCGCCCGCGAACGACGGCGAGCCGCCGCCCGGGGCCAGGCGGAACATGAAGTCGATGCGCGCCTCCTCCAGATAGCGGAGGAAGACCACGTTGTTGACGTGCCCGAAGGCGTCCATGTCCGCCCAGCGCAGCGGACAGCGATACAGGAAGCGGGCCATGTCAGTCGCGCGTCAGCTTCTTGTAGGAGGCGCGGTGCGGCCGGGCCGCGTCCGCGCCGAGCCGCTCGACCTTGTTCTTCTCGTACGACTCGAAGTTGCCCTCGAACCAGAACCACTTGGACTCGCCCTCGTACGCGAGGATGTGCGTCGCCACCCGGTCGAGGAACCACCGGTCGTGGGAGACGACGACGGCGCAGCCGGGGAAGTCGAGCAGCGCGTTCTCCAGGGAGGAGAGCGTCTCCACGTCGAGGTCGTTGGTCGGTTCGTCGAGGAGCAGCAGGTTGCCGCCCTGCTTGAGCGTGAGCGCGAGGTTCAGGCGGTTGCGCTCACCGCCGGAGAGCACGCCCGCGGGCTTCTGCTGGTCCGGGCCCTTGAAGCCGAACGCGGACACGTACGCGCGCGACGGCATCTCGACCTGGCCGACGTTGATGTAGTCGAGCTCGTCGGAGACGACCGCCCAGAGCGTCTTCTTCGGGTCGATGTTCGCGCGGCCCTGGTCGACGTAGCTGATCTTGACCGTGTCACCGATCTTGATGGCGCCCGAGTCGGGCGTCTCCAGGCCCTGGATCATCTTGAACAGCGTGGTCTTACCCGCGCCGTTGGGGCCGATCACGCCGACGATGCCGTTGCGCGGTAGCGTGAACGACAGGTCGTCGATGAGGAACTTGTCGCCGAAGGACTTCGACAGGTGCTCCACCTCGACGACGACACTGCCGAGGCGCGGGCCCGGCGGGATCTGGATCTCCTCGAAGTCCAGCTTCCGCATCTTGTCGGCCTCCGCGGCCATCTCCTCGTACCGGGCGAGGCGCGCCTTCGACTTGGCCTGGCGGCCCTTCGCGTTGGAGCGGACCCACTCCAGTTCTTCCTTGAGGCGCTTGGCGCGCTTGGCGTCCTTCTGCCCCTCGACCTTGAGACGGGTCTGCTTGGTCTCCAGGTAGGTGGAGTAGTTGCCCTCGTAGCCGATGGCGCGGCCGCGGTCGAGCTCCAAAATCCAGCCCGCGACGTTGTCGAGGAAGTACCGGTCGTGGGTGACGGCGACGACGGTTCCCGCGTACTTCGCGAGGTGCTGCTCCAGCCACTGCACGGACTCGGCGTCCAGGTGGTTGGTGGGCTCGTCGAGCAGCAGCAGGTCCGGCGCCTCGAGCAGCAGCCGGCAGAGCGCCACGCGGCGGCGCTCACCACCGGAGAGGGTGGTGACGGGCCAGTCGCCGGGCGGGCAGCCCAGCGCGTCCATCGCCTGCTCCAGCTGGGTGTCCAGGTCCCACGCGTTGGCGTGGTCCAGGTCCTCCTGGAGCGCGCCCATCTCCTCCATGAGGGCGTCGGAGTAGTCCGTCGCCATCAGCTCGGCCACCTCGTTGAAGCGGTGCAGCTTGCCGATGATCTCGGCGGCGCCCAGCTGCACGTTCTCCAGGACGGTCTTCGACTCGTCCAGCGGCGGCTCCTGGAGCAGCATGCCGACGGTGTACCCCGGGGAGAGGAACGCGTCGCCGTTGGAGGGCTGCTCAAGACCGGCCATGATCTTGAGGACGGTGGACTTGCCGGCGCCGTTCGGACCGACCACACCGATCTTCGCGCCCGGCAGGAAGCTCAGCGTCACGTCATCGAGGATGACCTTGTCGCCGTGCGCCTTGCGCGCCTTGCGCATCGTGTAGATGTACTCAGCCAAGAGAAACCGTCCGGCAATCGAGGAGAAGGGCCACTGTGCGGCTCCGCCGCGTGAGGGCAGATACATCCATCTTGCCAGCCGTCCGTCCCCCGGCGGAAACCAGCATGTCCGCCCTCCGGACACCACCACGCCGCCGCCCCCGGGCCGCACGCGGACCCCGCCCCTGACCTGCGCGCGGGCCCGACCTCTGGCCGCACACGGGCCCCGCCTCTGACCTGCGGCCCGCACGCGGACCGGGAACCAGGACAACTGTCGGCCGGCCGGGGAACGCGGGCCCGGGGAGAGCCCGC
>NZ_JAIUKE010000540.1 GCF_020176795.1 Streptomyces sp. 8L | reverse complement strand
ACCACCGCAGTCACCCACCGCCGTCGGCCGACTGCCGCCGCCGGCATCCGACCGCGGCAGCCACCGCCGCGACCGTGCACGTCGTTCTCCCGCCCCCTCCTACTCCTACGGAGGACCTCCGTATGGCAGAACATCCCGTCCACGACCTCGTCGGGGTCGGCATAGGTCCCTTCAACCTCTCCCTCGCCGCGCTCGTCGACGCGGCGCCCGGCCTCAACGCCCTCTTCCTCGACGCCAAACCCGACTTCGTATGGCACCCGGGCCTGCTGATGGACGGCACGGTCCTGCAAGTGCCCTTCCTCGCCGACCTGGTGACCCTCGCCGACCCCACCAGCCGCTGGTCCTACCTGAATTACCTGCGGGAGCACGACCGGATGTTCCCGTTCTTCTTCTCCGAGCGCTTCCACATACCGCGCCGCGAGTACGACCACTACTGCCGGTGGGTCGCCCGGTCCCTGCCGTCGTGCCGGTTCGGCGCGTACGTCACCGACATCACCCTGGACGAGAGCGCGGCGGCGTTCGCCGTCACCTACCGCGCGGGCCCGGGCGGGGAGACGACCCGCGTGCTGGCGCGGCAGGTGGTGCTGGGGGTGGGTACGGAACCCGTCGTGCCCGAGCCGCTGAGGCCGTACGTGCGCGCGGCGGCGCACACCGGGCGTGTCCTGCACAGCGCCGACTACCGCACCCACCGCGACCAACTCGCGGGCGTCCGCGACGTGACCGTCGTCGGCGGCGGGCAGTCCGGCGCGGAGATCGTGCTCGACCTGCTGCGGCACTACGAGGAGCGCGGCCACCCCGGCGGCGGTTCCGGCGGGGCCGGCGCCCCGGGGCCGTACGTGCGCTGGGTGGCGAGGACCCCCGCCTTCGCGCCCATGGAGTACTCGAAGATCGGGCTCGAACACTTCACGCCCGACTACATCCGCTACTTCCGGTCACTGCCGGAACACCGCAGGGACCGGCTCGTACGGGAGCAGTGGCAGCTCTACAAGGGCGTCAGCGAGGAGACGCTCGCGGACATCCACGACCTGCTGTACGAGCGCACGATAGGCGGCGCGCCCGCGCCTGCCGCCCTGCATCCCGGTGTGACGGTCGCCGGGATCGAGGCCGCTCCCGACGGCCGTTACGAACTGGCCTGCCGCCACCGGGAGCAGGGCACCGCCTTCACCCTGCGCACGGACGCCGTGGTCTGCGCGACCGGGTACGCGGCGGTGCGGCCCGCGTTCCTCGACGGCCTGGTGAAGCTGATCGACTGGGACGACAGGGGCCGTTACCGGGTCGACGGCTCGTACCGGGTGGCGCTCGACCCGGCGGTGCCCGGCGCGCTGTACGTACAGAACGCCGAGCTGCACACGCACGGTGTGGGCGCGCCCGATCTGACGCTCGGCGCGTGGCGGGCGGCGACGATCCTCAACGCCGTGGCGGGCAGGACGGTGGTGCCGGTGCCCGAGCGCACCGCGTGGACGACCTTCGGCGCGCCGCCCCGCGATCCGCTGCCGTCCGAGGGCCCGGCGCGGCCGGGGCGGGCGGCGCCTCAGGACCCGGCGCCGCCGGTGTAGTCGGCCTGGATCTGGCGGAGGATCTGCCCGGCCCCGGTGTAGCCGATGCCGAGCATCCACAGGTTGTCGTCCACTGCGTACGCCCTGCCGTGGCGTACGGCGGTGAGCTTGTGCCACAGGGGGCCGCCGACGATGTCGGTCTCCCTGGCCTTCGCCGGATCGCCGTACGTGGAGCGGAAGATGACGTCCGCGTCGGCCTTGTCGATCTGCTCGGGGCCGACGTCGAGCGAGAACCCGTCGCGGTCCTGGTCGGCGGGGCGCCCGAGGCCGAGGTCGTGGAAGAGGGAGCCGACGAACGTGTCGTTGAGGTAGAGCCGGGTGTTCGCGCCCTCGACGAACCGGACGAAGGCGACCGTCGTGGACTTGGCCTTCGCCGCCCCGCCCAGCGCCGCGACCACGTGCTTCACCTGCGTCGTGTACGCCTTCTCGACCTCGGCGGCGCGCCCCGTGCGGTCCAGGGCGCGGGCGTGGAGCGTGAAGTTCTGGCGCCAGGCGGGCCCGGTGGTGTCGGTGAAGACGGTCGGCGCGATCGCGCTGAGCTGCTGGTAGCTCTTCGCGTCGCGCGCCTTGCTGCCGAGGATGAGGTCCGGCTTGAGCGCGGCGACGGCCTCCAGGTCGGGCGAGCCGATGACGCCGACGGGCTTGATCCCGGCGGTGCTGTTCTTCGGCAGGTACGTGGAGACGGGCGCGCCCGCGGCGACCGTGGTGGCGCCGACGGGCCTGACGCCCAGGGTGACGGCGGAGTCGAGGGCGTCGGTGTCCAGGACGACGACCCGGCGCGGATGCGGCCCGACGGTCACCTCGCCCATGACGGTGTGCAGAGCGTGCCCCGCGCCGCCCTTCGCGCCTGCGCCACCGCCGGCCGGGGTCCCGCCCGCGTGCCCGCTCCCGCAGGCGGTGAGCGCGAGGCCGAGCGCGGCCACGGCGGCGGCCGCGCCGAGCGCCCCGCGCCCGCAGCCGTGCCCGCGCGGGGCCGAGCGGAACGGGAACCCCGTGAGCCGTAACACCATGAGCGCGTCTCCCCTTGAGCCTTGAGTCTTGAGCTCTGAGCGGTGGTGGAAGGGGCGGCCCTCTTCGCCGAGTGAGGTACGCCCGGCCCGCCCAGCCCGCGGGCCAACCTAAAGTACCCGGGCGGTCACAACAAGTCCCGCTCACCGCACGGGGGTTCGGCGTGCCAGCAGCACCGCGCCGGCCACCGGGTCCCCGTCGAACACCGTCAGCGGCAGGCCGTGCGCGGCCAGCAGGCCCGACGCCACCCGCGTCGCGAGCGACGGCCTGCCCGCGATCACGCTGCCGCCCGCCACCACGCGGCGCGCGTCGGCGCCGCGCGCGAGCAGATCCCCCACCAGGGCGACCAGATCGGCCGCGCCCCCGCGCAGCGCGGCGAGTCCCGCGGGGGAGCCCGCCTCCGCCGCGTCGAAGACGGCGGGCGCCCAACCGGCCCACTGGCGTGCGGGAGTTCGCTGCATCAGCCCGACCACCTCGCGCAGGGACCCGGTGCCGGACGCCGCGAGCAGCGCGGGCAGCAGCGGGTCGCCGTCCGCGTGCCCCGTGCGGTTCTCCGTCTCGGACAGGGCCTGGACGGCGCGGCGCACCGTGCCCCAGGCCGAGCCGGGGTCGCCGACGAGCCAGCCCCAGCCGCCCGCGTAGAGCGACCCGCCGCCGGCCGCTTGCCTGGCCACCGCGATCGAACCCGTGCCGACGACGAGGCTCACGCACGGCCCGCCCTCGGGCACGGCCTCAGCGAGCAGGAACGCGTCGTTCACCACCCGTACGGGCACGCCCAGTTCGGCCTCCGCCTCGGCTCGCAGCCGGGCGCACTCGGCGTCCGAGTCGCAGCCGTGCGCCCCGATGCCGACGGCGGCCGGGGGCAGGGAGGTCACCTCCCTGATCCGCGCCGCGATCAGCCGCGCCTTGCCGCGCGCGTCCTCGTTGGTCCAGTCGCCCGCGGGGTGGGTGACGTCCTTGACGGTCGCGCCGTCGCGTGCCGCGAAGCGCAGCCGGGTCTTCGACCCGCCCGCGTCCACACCGACGATGTACTTGGTTTCCACGTGAGTCCGAAAGCTTCCGTGACGTCCGCTGTCCGCCGGCCTCTCAGGCCCGCCGCCCGCCGCGCCGCGCCGCCTCGTAGAAGTCGAGGCAGGTGGCGAGCGTGGCGCGGGCCGTGTGCACCGTGGACCGCGGCGGGACGCCGTCCTCGACCGCGGCGACGAGCACCTCCAGGGTGTCGAACGTGTCGGTGGGCAGCTTGGAGAACGTCCACTCGCCGCCCTCCTCCGCGAAGCCGAAGGTGCCCGTGGCCGTGTCGTGGAAGACGGCGCCCCGCGACCCGACGAGGTGCGCCTGTGTGCGGGACGCCCCGGCGGGCGCGATCCAGGTGTCCTCCACGGTCACCACCGCGCCGCTGTCCAGGGTGAACACGGCGTGCCCGTAGTCCTCCACGGCCAGGCCCGGATGCGCGATGTTCGCGACGGTGCCCTGGACCTCTGCGACGGGGGAGTCGAACAGCGCCCGCATCCGGTCCAGTTGGTAGACGGCGTGGTCGATCCATCCGCCGCCCGCGGTCCGCGCGGGGTCGGCCCACCAGCCGGGGCCCGCGGTGGAGCCGGGCCAGCGGGCGGGCAGGCCGCTGTGCATGGCGAACGTGCCGGCGCGCAGCTCCCCGAGGCGGCCGGACTCGACCAGGCCGGACAGCCTCCTCGCCAGCGGCGAGGTGTGGCGCGACTCGCTCGGTACGAACACGACGCCGGCCGCCTCGACCGCCTCGACCACCCGGTCCGCGTCCGGCAGCGTCACGGCCAGCGGCTTCACCGAGACGATGTGCTTGCCCGCGCGGGCCGCCGCCACGCACAGCTCGGGGCTCTGCTCGACGCTGGTGAAGCAGGCGATCGCGTCCACGTCGGGGTCGTCGAGTACGAAGGCCGGGTCGGTCGACGTCCTGGCGCAGCCGGTGAGTTCCGCGACGTGCGCGAACCGCTCCGGGTCGCGGTCCACGAGGGCGTGCAGGGAGACGGCCGGCTCCGCGGCGACCTTGCGGGCGAAGGGGATGCCCGCGTACCAGTGGTCGAAGCCGATGATGCCGATGCGGATGGGCTGGGTCATGCTGCTGGTTCCCCTGGTTCTGTCGGGGGCGGGGTTCGGGTCGGGGGAGGGCCGCCGCGGGAGCGGCCGTGGCCGGTGGGCGTCAGAACGTCGTCGTCAGGTCCACGAAGCGCTGTTCGCGCGCGGACACCTCGACGCCGATCATGATCTCCAGCGCGTGGCGCGCGTGCTCCGCGGTCAGGACGGGGGTGGCGCCGTCGAGCACCACGTCCGCGAGGTGGCCGACCAGCAGCGCCCTGCCGTAGGTGGCGCGGCGGTCGTTGCGGGCGAGCGGGGCCGCGGGCTCCACCCAGCCGTCCACGCCGTCCGCGATGCCGGTCCGGTAGAACTCCAGGTCGGGGCCGTCCGGGCGGAGGATGTTGAGCACGCCCTCGCGGCCGAAGATCTCCACCTTGGGGCTCTTGGCGGCGTGCACGTTGAACGTGCCGTCGACCACGGCGTACGCGGAGTCGCCGAAGTCCAGCATGAACAGGCAGTTGTCCGGCGCGGTCACCGGCATCTCCAGGCCGCGGAACGGGCCGCCGCGCACGGTGCGCACCGGCTCGGTGATCCCGGCGAACGCGACCACGCGCCGCGCCGGGCCGAGGATGCCGGTGATCTCGTGGATGCCGTAGACACCCATGTCGAGCAGCGGTCCCGAGCCCTCCCGGTAGAACCAGCTGGGGTCGGAGGGCCAGCCCGCGGGGCCGCCGCCGGGGCCCGCGTGCGAGCTGCGCACCCGCGCGAAGGCGACCTTGCCGACGGCGCCCTCGTCGACCAGCCGTGCGGCGCGCTCGTAGGGCTCGTAGAGCAGGTCGGGCGGCGCGCACACGATGACGCGGTCGCGCTCGCGGGCCAGCGCGATCAGGTCGTCGGCCTCCGCGAGGGTCGCGGCCAGCGGCTTCTCGCTCGCCAGGTGCTTGCCGCTCTCCAGGATGCGGCGGGAGGTCTCGGCGTGCACCGGGATCGGGGTGAGGTTGACGACGGCGTCGAGTTCCGCGCCGTCGAGCATCGCGTCGAGCGAGTCGTACGCGGCGGGGATCGCGAACCGGTCCGCGACGGCGCGCGCCTGGCCGTGGGCGGTGTCGGCGATGGCCGTGACCTCGACGCGCCCCGCGTAGTGGTGGATGTTCGGCAGCACTCCGTACGGCGCGGTGGCGATGCCGCCGCTGCCGAGTATCCCGACGCGCAGGACCTGGGTCATCCCGCCCTCCTCTCCGTTACTGACAACTTTGTTTCCGGATACTAGGCGCGGGTGGTCGGTTCGCACCAGGGGGCGGAGACGGTTGCCCGAACTGTCCTTCAAGGGGTGGAATGTTCGCAGGGATCGGTCGTGTGGTGCCTCTTCTTCAGCTTCTTTAATAACGAAAGCATCACGGAGTGTGCGAGCCCTTTCTATAAAGAAGGTTTCTGATACGTTCCTGGCAACCGAACCGCAGGGCGAGAGAGAGCACTCATGGCCGTCAGAGGAACCCCGTCCTGGCTCGGGGACCAGAACGCCGCCACGGCCCTGCGCCTGCTGCTCGACCACGGCCCCCTCAGCCGGAACGGGATCGGGGAGCGCAGCGGACTCTCCAAGCCGACAGCGGCCCAGATGGTCGCCCGGCTGGAGGAGAAGGGGCTCATCGAGGTCGTCGGCGAGGAGTCCATCGGCCGGGGCCCGAGCGCCGCGCTGTACGGCGTGCGCAACGACCTCGCGTACGGCGTCGCCGTCAACGTCGACCAGGACGGCGTACGGTCCGGCCTCGTCGACCTGAAGGGCTCGGCCCATCCGGTCGCGAGCGAGGCCGCGTCCGGCATGTCCGCCGACCGCAGCGCGGCGCGCGACGTGGCGGGCGCGGTGCTCAGCGCCTGCGAGTCCGCGGGCGTCGGCCTCGCCGCCATCCGGCACGTCTGCGTCGGCGTCCCGAGCAGCGTCGACCCGCGCTCGGACGAACTCAGTTCGGTGCAGGCGCTGCCCGGCTGGTCGCGCAAGAGCATCAGACACCAGCTGGAGGCCGCGCTCGGCTGCGAGGTGCAGGTCGACAACGACGTGAACCTCGCGGCGGTCGCGGAGCGCAGGGCCGCCGCCTTCGAACCGGGCGCCACCGTCGCGCTGTTGTGGGTCGGCTACGGCATCGGCCTCGCGGTCGACGTCGCGGGCACGGTCCTGCACGGTGCGTCGGGCGGCGCCGGCGAGATCGGCAACCTGCCCGTGCCGCGCGGGGTGCTCGGCCCGGACACCGACGCGGCGGACCTCGAAGGACTGCTCGGAGCGGCGGCGCTCGACCGGATCGGCCGCGAGGCCGGCTTCCCCGACCATCTCTTCGAGCGGGTGCTCGGCGGCGAGACCCTGCCGGGACCCGTACTGGAGGTCTACGCGCCGAGGCTGGCGCAGAGCGTCATCCCGGTCCTCGGGGTCCTCGACCCGGACCTCGTCGTGTTCGGCGGCCCGGTCGGACGCGCGGGCGGCGCGCGGCTGGCCGAGCTGACCCGTACGGCCATCCGCAACCACACCCGCTGGGACCCGGCGGTGCGGGTGACCAGCGTCGAGGACGACGCCGTGCTCGGCGGGGCGCGGGCCGTGCTCGGCGACCGGCTGCGCGAGACGCTCCTCGCCCGCGCGAGCGGCACCGCGGCCGAGGAGGACCGGTCGCGGATCATCGCGGCCAAGCTCCGCGGCATCAGCTGACCCCGGCGTCCCCGGCCCGCGACCCGCCCC
>NZ_JAIUKE010000539.1 GCF_020176795.1 Streptomyces sp. 8L | reverse complement strand
GGGGGGGGGCTTTGCGCCCCCCCCCGGCGGGGCCCCGCCCCCCGCCCCCCCCCCGCGCCGCGGGCCGGATCACGTCCCCACCCCCACCAGAACCGGATTTCGCCTGGGGCCGCGGGTGGGCTAAAGTAAACGTCGTTGCCACAGTACGAGGCAGCGATCGGGGTGTAGCGCAGCTTGGCAGCGCGCTTCGTTCGGGACGAAGAGGTCGTGGGTTCAAATCCCGCCACCCCGACAGAGTAAGACCAGGTCAGGCCCGGTACTGAGAGATCAGTACCGGGCCTGATTTGCGTTGCGGCCCTGTTTTGGGAGCCATTTGGGAGCCGACTTCAGGGAGCGGCTCCCCGGTGGCTCCCAGCGAGAGGTGTTCCGCCTCCGAGTGCGCCGTGCGCTCCGCAAGAGTCACCCCACGGCTTGTGCCGAGGAGACACCAGACGGTACGACGATCGACATGCACCGATGGTCTCCGTTAAATGACCGGCAGCTCGCACTCCTCACCCGCATCGGAGGCGGGGCCGACCCCGTCACGTCGGACAGCCCCGAGTTCGCTCTCACCGCCCGCGCGCTCAAAGAGCGGCGCCTGATCACCATGCCCAAGCAGGATGGAAAGTGGCAGGCGGAGATCACTGACGCGGGGCGCTTCTACCTAGAACACGGCCATCACCCGGACCGGCCGGAACCAGCTCAGCGCAAGCAGCGGTCAACAGGCTCCGGCCAACGGACACGACCGGCCTCTCCCCCGCAGAAGAAAGTCACAGCCCCTTCCCCGACGAAGCCGGCGCCGCAGCGCGCCGCCAAGCCCCCACAGCCGTCACCAGCGGAAGTCGGAGCCGCCTTGATCGCGGAGGTACAGCAGGCTGGACGGTTCCTTCGGATCCCGAACCCCAGCGACGAGGAGCGAGCCCGCTACCGTAGGGCCTTCGACGCGGCTCGGCAGTGTGCCCCCGAGGGATACAGCCTGAAGTACAGCGGGCGGGCGAAGGGGGACTTCTTCCTCGGCCTGCTCCGGGTGACCGGCGAGGACGAGACCGAGTGGAACCGGATCCGGCTGGCGCGCAGCCGCGTGATCACCGATGTCGAGGACGTGATCACCGCAGTCAGCACGGACCACAGCGCCTTCGAGATCTCGGAGGAGGTCCTCCCCCGGGTGCTCTCGCTGCTCCGGCTCTTCGCCGAGGAAGCCCTCGCACGCCACGGCGAGATCGCGGTGTCGAAGAAGCGCAGACAGCCGAGGCCGCTGCTCACCGTCCACGGCAGGACGTACGAGGTCAGCTTCCGCGAACGGCAGAAGCCGGTCCGGTACGTCCCCAAGCAGCCGGGCCGAAGTACGTACGACTGGCAGCGTGTCACCCCGGCCCAGAAGTTCGAGCCGTCCGGCGAACTGGAGCTGCTGGTCAGCCAGCCATCGGGCTACGGCTACGGCTGGAAGAAGGAATGGGCTGACACGGCCAAGAAACCATTGGAGGAGCAGGTCGGTTCAGTCTTCCGGGCGTTGAAGGCGCGCGCGGAGGAGCAGGAGCGGGCTCGCCTGGAACACGAGGAGGAGCAGCAGCGCCTGCGGGAGGAGCGGGAGCGGCAGGAGGCCGAGCGCCGACGTCTGGAAGCGGAGCGAGAGGAGCGCGAGCGGCGGGAGTGGGGGTCCGCCGTCAGCGTGGCTTCGATCAAGGCGGTTCACGCAGTACGGGCCGAGCGCTTCGGCACGGCCTTTGAGCAGTGGCAGGCCGCAGGGGAGATCCGAATGTTCTGTGCCGCTCTGGATGATGCCGCCGCGGCGTCGGAAGATGCCCTCGAAGCCGAGAGGCTGCGAGAGTGGTCGGCTTGGGGGAAGACGGAGGCTGACCTGCTTGACCCCACTCTTAGCGGCAAGGGCTTGGCTTCTCTCAACTTCCATGCGGAGCCGACGGGAGATCAACTGCGGCCGTTCCTCGGCGGCTGGCACCCACACCGGCCGGAGAAGGAAAAGAGGCCCGCTGTTCAGCCAGCGCCGCCCAAGGTGGAGCCAGATCCGTGGCGCGGCCTCATCGACGCACGTCAGGATCAAGGCTGGAGATATGGACGCCCAGGTCGCGCTCAATGGTGGAGGCGATGACGCCGTGGCCGCGGTCACGTAGGGCCTTGACCGCCTTCTCCACCAGTTCTCCGAGCCGGATGACCTCGGCCCGCAGGGCAACCAACTCGTCGTAGCGGTCGGCCTTGTCCTGACCGCACCACGCCCGGACGGTTCGAAGGACTGCCGCCTCCGCGTCCAGCTTGCGCTCGTCACGCCGGCTGTAGGAGTACCAGGAGGGCTGGGCGCGCTCCTGCTCGATGTCCTGCTGCTTGCGGTCCACCTCCGGAAGGATCTCGTCGGCGAGGCGTCCGGCCACGTGGCGGGCGATGCGCTCGGTGACCGGCCACCCTGCCAGGCACATTCCGCGGTGGTTCTCGAACACCATGGTGTCGCCGCGTAGTTCGGCGGCGTCCATGCCGATGAGCGGTGCAGTCTCGTCGAGGCGGCTCAGCTCCAGAACGCCTGCGTCCGCCACCGTTCGGCGCAGTCGCAACCTGTTCTTCGGGCGAACGAATCCGAGGATCATGCGGACGGCCTCGAATTCCGTGCTTCCCCGGACGTGGCGCGAGGACTCCACCAGCGCCAACTCCGCCGCGTCGTCCGCGCGGAACGTATCGACATCCGCCCATGTCTCCACGAGAGAGCCGGAACTGACCCACTCCTGCAGGCCGGAGGCATCGCCTTCGAGAAACCGCACGTGGACCCAGCCAGACCTGCCAGGGCCGCCCACTCGAACGACCTCCACCTGGCGAACCGCGGCGCCAAGCTCCTTCGGCCTCGCGCGGTAGGCCCAGTGCTCGCCAATCTCCATGTGCCTATTGAGCCAGGTCTTGTGGTCCCGACACCGAGCATTTGCGAGAACTCCCAACGAGAGTCGGGCGCACGAGGTTGACGCTGCGCAGCCGGGTATCGCGGGATATACGCGCCTCTGGCGCGAGGCCGGGCCCAGGCCCGTCATCGAGCCTTGCAGGCGTACGCGACTCACTGCGTGCACCGTGACTCACTGCGTGCACCAGAGGCCGAATGACTGGCCGACTGGCCTCTCCGGTACCCCAGGACGCGTACCCGGGCCGCTACTTGCGCGACTTACTCCCCGTCCTGTACAGCGCCGGAGCTGAGGACTTGGGCCACTGGGCAGTGGAGGAGGTCGACTTCCCAGTACCGACGGACGAACCGGGTCAAGCGGTTGTGAACATCCTGGTACATAGCTGGGTCGTCGGACCGATTCAAGCATTGGACTCAGCAAAGTAGCTGGTCAGGGACCCGCGAATGGGCACGGTGAGCAGTGGGCAACGCAGCTGAGGTCCGCACATGCGCGGGATCTCGAATCAGGTCGACGCGCGCTGCAGTCCCCTTCATGTCCCGGGCGCCGCCGGACAGGACCACTGGACTTGCGCGGCTAGCTACTCGCCGTCGCATGCTCCGTTCATCCATTCACCGCGTGCCGCAGTACGCACAAGGAAACAAAGGTTTGGCATGCCCACTACAAATAACTCGCCGGATGAGCCGCAGACGCACGGAGCCACACAGAGCGGGCCCTCTACGCCGACCCAGACTCCGGCCGAGCACCCGGACGCGCAGAACGCCCTCGCCTGGGGAGGGCTCGGGCTGTCCACAGCGGCCGTCATCGCCGGCGCGTTCCTCTGCCTGAAGGGTCACGACGAAGCAGGAATTGATCTCATCAAGGGGGGCTTCTGGGTGGGAAGCATCCGCCTGCGGAAGTAGCGCGAGCTACGCCCTGTGCCGTCGGACTCACGCCGTCCGGTGGCACGGGGCGAACTCCGCGGAAGGGCGCACCGCTTCCTCAGGCAGGTAACGTGAATCCCGGCACGCTCCCGCGTCCGGATGCTTGGAGGCTGCACCCGGGGTGCCTATCGGACGGCGACGGTGCGTGCGCGCAGAAGATCGTTGAGCACGCGCACCGGCGACGTCGGACACACAGCCAGCCGTTCGTCCAGCGCCGCCTCCCACTGCTCGGTCAGCCCCAGCACGAGGCGCTTGCGCATGCCGGGGGTGACGTGGGCGTAGCGCGCCGAGACCGAGCCGTCGATGTGGCCCATGCGTTCGTCCATGAGGACCTTCTCGGTGCCCAAGTCCTCCATCACGGTCCGATGCGTGTGGCGGAGGCCGTGGGGGGTGAGGCCCTTGGCTATTGGGAGCCAGCAGGCGTCGGCCCGATCGCCGGCGCCGCGCCCCCGTGCCGGGACACCGGGCCACGGCTCCCCGAGCAGCGGCACCGGCCGTGCTTCCTGTGGTGCCTTCTTCGGGTACCAGCCGGAGACCGCCGGTGTGAACAGCCAGGTCGCGAAACCGTTCCTGCGCCAGTGGGCGGCGTGCTCTGACACGACGCCACCACGCACGAAGCCGAGGTCCGCGATGGCTTGCTCGACCTTCACTCGCGTGGCTTCGGTGACGCGCTCGGGGTGGTTGAGGACGTTGGACACGGAGCCTGCCGAAACGCCGGCCCGGCGAGCGACGTCGACGAGCTTCGCGCCTTGGTGACCGCCCGTACGCGCCGCCCCTTGTCCTCGGAAGACGTAGGTCTTGCCGTGGCAGGGGCACGGCGCGGGTTTCGTACGAGCGACGTGGTTAGCGACAAGGGCCGCCAGCCATTCCGTCGCGTCGATGGTGCGATAGCTGTCGTCCTTCGGCGGGCAGCGCACCAGCTCGCCCGTGTCGAGTTCGTACAACTGCCACTCCACCCGGACAGCGTCGCGACGGGCGAACCCGGTCTCCAGGCCGACGATCTCGCCCCACCGCATGCCGGTGTAGCCCTTGAGGACGACGGCGACGAACTCGTCGTCGCGGCCTGACAGGAGAGCGGCCCGCTCCGCGGTCAGCAGGATGCCGAGCGGGTCGGTGACGACCTTCTCCGGTCCCCGGTCTCGGGAACGACCGGCCCGTTTTCCGCGCCCGCGTCTCCTTGCCGCCGGGTTCGAGGTGATCAGGCCCTCGTCGATCGCGTCCTCGAAGATCAGGTGGAGGGTCGAGCGCCAGGTCTTGACGCTGGAGGCCGCGTAGAGGGCGGCCTTCTCCTTCTTCTCCCACAGGTCGACGTCCGTGCGCAGGATGCCGGCGAGCGCCTTGTCCTCGAACTCGGGCAGCAGGTGCTCCTCGATGTGGCGCCTGTAGTTCTGCATGGTCGACGCGGCCAAGTCCTGGGACGCGTACCAGCGGTTCGCGTACTCGCCGAAGGTCTCCTGTCCCAGCGCGGGGTCCCGCCAGTCGCCACGTCGGTACTTGTTCTCGGCCTCGCTCGCGGCGCGCTGTGCCTCGCCCTTGGTGGCGAACTTGATCGCCTTGCCGCGTTCGTCGACGACAGTGAGGTGCTTGCCGGGCGCGACCTTGTATCGGCCGCGCCAGTAGGTTGCGCGCTTCTCCGCGAAGCCCAATTCCTGACGTCCTCTTCCTTGTTCCGCTGTGGCTGACAGGTGACCCGCTACACGACCGCGTCGTACAGCGCCCGACGAGGCGGCCGGGAGCGCAGGCCCGGCGTCGAGGCGCCGGATGTCCGGGGAGGTGGCATGGCGGCTGTAGCAGCTGGCGGTACCGGTGCGGGAGCAGCCGTCGCTGTCCGTGCTTGCGGAGGACGCTCTTCGTAGAGGCGGACGATCTCGACGAGGTGGCCGGCGGTGAAGCGGTAGGAGCGGCCGATTCGCGTGTGGGGGATGAGGCGGCGCCGGGCTCGGTCCTTGACCCACCAGGCCGAGCAGCCGAGGGTCTCGGCGATCTCCTCGGGTCGGTAGAGGCGGGGCGGGGAGGCTTCGCCCTGAGTGCCGGAGAGGCCAGAGGTGAGGGCAGGGGGTATCGCGGAGTGACGCTGCAAGGGCGAAGGGTCCTATCTCGGTAGCGGGCGGATGCGGTCGCGGGAGCGGAGCCGGCCTCGTAGCGGGACGCTCGGGCCTTGGAGCAGGACGAGCGGCCGAGGCGAGGATTTCTTCTCCGGTCGCGACGAGGTCGTCGACATCGCCGCAGCGCCTGAGGCGCTCGATCCGGGACAACGCTTCATTCGGCACAGGAGGGCGGAAGGGTCCACCCGGGTGGCCAACTCGCTCTGGAGATCCCTCGTTCGGCGCGGAGGATTTCGTTGGGTGAGGCGGCTCGTATTCCCGCGGTCCCGGTTTCGACTGATCGTGCTGTCATGGCTCCAGTTCAGCGCGCATTCGCCGTTTTGGTTAACCGGCGATCGTCGTCTATGTTGCGTCGCGCACGACTCGTGCCGGGACAGGTCATCGGCGCTACGGGTGCGAGTTCCCCAATGGCTGGGGGCGGCCAAACAGCGTCCTGGCATGCGGTGTTGTGTTGTAGCTTCCTCCCCGCCGGCCGGTCAACGCTTTGACGATGTGATGCTTCTGGCTCGGTATCCGGAGCAACTTTTTGGTCAGAAGCCGATCACGCCTTACCGTTTTCCCACGGCTCTACGCAGCCCGATTCTCGGTGGCCTTTCTGCCGTCAGAGATTCGGCCGCGACGGGCTGGACTTGCACACCTTGGGTGTGGCTATGTTGACGTCACCCCCAGGAAACGCGACCGGCTCCCAGCGCTCACGCGCGAACAGCCGGGCCTCTCCGCTGCCTTCACGTCCGCCCGACCCGACGGTGGGCCGTCACCGCCCGCCCGACGGCAACCGAGTGAGGACCGCCCTCTTGGCACGAATCCGCACCATCAAGCCCGAAGCCTTCGTCTCCGAGTCCCTGGCCACCGTCTCCCTGCCCGCCGAGCGCACCTTCTTCGGTCTGCTCACGCAGGCCGATGACCAGGGACGCCACCGCGACCACGCCGCGATCATCGCCGGACAGCTGTGGGTCCTGCGCCCGGAGCACACGCCCTCCGACGTCGAGCAGGATCTCGCCCAGCTCGCCGACGCGGGGCTGATATGCCGCTACAAGGGGCCGGACGACAAGTGCTACCTGCACATCGTCACCTGGCGGCGGCATCAGAAGATCAACCGACCCAGCGTGAGCCGCCTTCCTGCCTGTCCGCACCACGACGGGTCGGCTCGCACCGCACGGAGCGCCGTCTCAGCGCCTGCGGGAGGAAGCGTCACGGAGCCCTCACCGCGGTCTCAGGCACCGTTCCGCGAAGGCTCCCAGCAAGTGCCCCAACCCGCGGCGAATCGCATCGATGCCGACGAACCAGCAGGTCAGAGCGATTTCACAGAGTCCTCCGCGAGGGAGCAGCGAGGTCTCCGTGAAGGGGCGGTGACACTTCACGCTACGGATCTAGGACCTAGGATCATGGATCTAGTGTCCTGAGTCGTTAATTCGTGTGCAGTATGCGGCGAGGGTGTCGAGGATGTCGTCGGCGGTCTTCGTCCAGAT
>NZ_JAIUKE010000538.1 GCF_020176795.1 Streptomyces sp. 8L | reverse complement strand
GGGGGGGGCGGGGGCCGCGCGGCGTCACGGTCATGTGGGCGGCACCACCAGACCGGTCTGGACGAGCCGGACGCCGCGCCGGGTGACGAGCTGGGCGCGGCCGACCGGCAGGGTGCGCGGTTTGGCCTCGCCGAGGAACTTGCCCTCCTCCTTGGGGTAGGAGAACAGCAGGGCGGGGTTGCCGAGTTCCCACAGGCGCCGCAGCATCGGGTCCATCATGGCGCGCATGGCGCCCGAGGTGCTGCGGGCGACGACAACGTGCAGGCCGATGTGCGTGCCCTGCGCGAGGAGCTGGGTGAGCGGGCCGACCGGCGAGGCCATCCCCGGCGCGCCGGTGACCAGGTCGTAGTCGTCGATGAGCACGAACAGCTTGGGTCCGCTCCACCAGTCGCGCGCTTCGAGCTGCTCCGGTGTGACATCGGGCCCGGGGACGCGCTTGCCGACGGAGACGGCCGCGTTGTTCGACAGCTGGACGAGGGCCTCGGAGTCCACCACGTAGCCGACGCGGTACTCCTCGGGCACGGACTTCAGCAGGCCGCGGCCCGGGTCGGCGACCATGATGCGGGCCTCGTCCGGTGTGTAGCGCGAGGTGATGCCGTTGATGACGAGGCGCAGTGCGTTGGTCTTGCCGGTCTCGCCGTCGCCCAGCACCATCAGGTGCGGGGTCGCGCCGAAGTCGTGCCAGTACGGGGCGAGGCGCTGCTCGTCGAGGCCGATGCAGACCCTGAGGTCGTCGGTGCCCTCGGCGGCCGGCAGCTGGGTGACGGGCAGTTCGGTGGGCAGCAGCCGTACGCCGGGCGCGGAGCGGCCCGTCCAGAACGTGTCGATCTCCACGACGGCGGACTTGGTCGCGACGGTCAGGTCGGCGGTCCCGGAGGAGCCGTCGAGGCGCGGTATCGCGGAGAGGAAGTGGTGGCCGGCCGAGGTGAGGCCGCGGCCCGGCTGGTGCGGGACGCCCGCGGCGGCCTTGTTGCCGACCTCGGACTCCATCGAGTCGCCGAGGCGCAGTTCGAACTTGGTGCCGAGCATGTCCCGCAGGCGGGAGCGGATCTCCGACCAGCGCACCGCGGACGCGACGACGTGCAGGCCGAACGAGAGGCCGCGGGCGGCGAGTTCGTTGACGCGCGGCTCCAGATCCTCGAAGTCCTGGCGCAGGGTCCCCCAGCCGTCCACGACGAGGAAGACGTCACCGTACGGGTCGTCGATCTCGCCGCTCGCGCGCAGGGCGCGGTAGGCGGCCATCGACTCCAGGCCGCGCGAGGTGAACAGCTGCTCGCGGCGTTCGAGCAGCTGCGTCAGCTCGGCCACCGTACGCAGCACCCGGTCGCGCTCCAGGCGGGTGGCGACGGAGCCGACGTGCGGCAGGCCCGCGGTCGACACGAGACCGCCGCCGCCGAAGTCGAGGCAGTAGAACTGCACCTCTTCCGGGGTGTGGGTGAGGGCGAGCGACAGCATCAGGCTGCGCAGCATGGTCGACTTGCCGGTCTGCGGGGCGCCCACCAGGCCGATGTGCCCGTCGGCGCCCGACAGGTCCGCGACCAGCAGTTCGCGCAGCTGCTCGAAGGGCCGGTCCACCATGCCGAGCGGGATGCGCAGCGAGCCGAGCGCCGGGTGCCCGAGGGCCGTCATGCCGCGCACCGGGTCGGGGACGATGCCGGGCAGCAGCTGGTCGAGGCTGGGCGGGGACGTGAGCGGCGGCAGCCACACCTGCCGGGCGGGCGGACCGCTCTCCTCCAGGCGGTCCACGAGGACTTCGAGGAGGCTCTCGTCGCTCTCCTCCGCTCCCTGGCCCTCGTCGCCGCCGGTGCCCAGGGACTGCTGGGCGAGCGCGGCGAGTTCCTCGTCCTCGCGCGCGGAGCGCAGCTCGCCGCTCTGGGCGAGGCCGAACGGGACGACCTCCGTGGAGAGTTCGCCGCCCTCCGCGTACGGGTCGCCGGTGCCGGTCGGCGCGGGCGCCGCACCCGAGACGTACGCCGCCTTGAAGCGCACCAGGTTGGTGGTGTCGACCTTCAGGTAGCCGTTGCCGGGCGCGGACGGCAGCTCGTAGGCGTTGGACACGCCGATCACACTGCGGGACTCCATCGAGGAGAACGTCCGCAGCGCGATCCGGTAGGACAGGTGGCCCTCGACCTTGTGGATGCGGCTCTCGTCCAGGCGCTGCGAGGCGAGCAGCAGGTGCACGCCGAGGCTTCGGCCGAGGCGGCCGATCGACACGAACAGGTCGACGAACTCGGGCTTGCTGGCGAGCAGTTCGGAGAACTCGTCGACGATGATCAGCAGCGAGGGCAGCGGCGTCAACTCGGCGCCCGCGCCGCGCGCCTTCTCGTAGTCGAAGAGGGACGCGTAGCCCGACTCGCGCAGCAGCTCCTGGCGGCGGATCATCTCGCCGTTGATGGAGTCGCGCATCCGGTCCACGAGGTGGATCTCGTCCGCGAGGTTGGTGATGACGGCCGACGTGTGCGGCAGCCGGTCCATGTTGAGGAAGGTGGCGCCGCCCTTGAAGTCCACCAGGACCAGGTTGAGGACCTCGGAGGAGTGGGTGGCGACGAGGCCCATCACCAGGGTGCGCAGCAGCTCGCTCTTGCCGGAGCCGGTCGCGCCGATCAGGAGGCCGTGCGGGCCCATGCCGCCCTGCGCGGACTCCTTGATGTCGAGCTGGACGACCTCGCCGTCGTCGGTCACGCCGAGCGGCACCATCAGGCGGGCGGCCTGCTCGGTGCGCGGGCGCCACTTGGCGGGCACGTCGAAGGTGTGCGGGTCGCGGATGCCGAGCAGCGCCGTCAGGTCGAAGTCGGAGTCGAGGGCGCGGTCCGACAGGTCGACGCTGCCGCCGGTGCGCATCGGCGCGAGGATGCGCGCCAGGTTGTCGGCCGCGGTCGCGGTGAGCGTGTCCGCGCGCGCCGTCACCATGTCGCTGCCGCTCGGGAACTCCACCTCGCCGCCGCGCGCCGTCAGGCGCAGCACCTTGGGGCCGCCCGTCATGGCGCCCGTCGCGTCCAGCAGCACGACGCCCCGGATACCCCCGCCGATGAGGCGCGAACCGTCGGGGATGCGTACGCCCTGCGCGACGATCACCACCAGCGGCTCCATCACACCGGGCGTGGAGGCCGGATCGTGGTCGGGCCTGCCCTGCACGTCCTGGCCGAGCAGGTCGAACAGGGCGTCGTAGTCGTCCGAGCACAGCCGTACGGGCCCCGCGTCGTCCTGCTCGGACGGGTGGGCGTTGTGCGGCAGCCACTTCAGCCAGTCCCACTCGGCGCGCCCCTGCTCGTCGGCGAGGACCGCGATGCGCAGTTCGTCGGGCGAGTGGAAGACGGCGAGCTGGGCGAGCATCGCCCGGATCAGGCCGAGCGCGCTCTCGGCCTCGCCCGCGAACTCGACGCTCGTGAAGCGGCCGAGCGCCACCGGCACCGGCAGGCCGGGCACGGTCTGGTGGGCGCGGGTGAAGCGGCGCAGCGAGATCGCGGACAGCGGCTCCAGGTCCTCCACGGGCTTGGTCTGCGGCGGCAGGAACTGCAACGCGGCCCTGCGCACGCCGAGGCCGATCCGCACCCGGCCGAAGTCCTCGTGCGCGGGTCGCCGTTCCCACAGCCGGGGGCCGAGCGCGAGCGCCCACAGGTCGGGAGCCTCGGGGTTGTCCCACAGCAGCGAGGCGCGCTGCTCCTCGGCGGCCTGCCGGGCCTGGATGCGCTTCTGGGTCAGGTAGCGGAGGTAGTCGCGGCGTTCGGCGCGCATCCGTTTACGCCGCTCCGCGCTGTTCCGGCCGACCTGGGTGAGCGTCATGCTCACCATGGCGACGGCCATCATGCCCGACATCATGTACGTCGTCGGGCCGCCGCCGCGCAGGGAGAACATCAGGACCATCGCGCCGGCGCCGAGCCCCATCGGCAAGTACATGAGGGCAGAGCCGAAGTCCGCCGTCGCCGGCTCTCCCAGCACCGGGGGCTCGGCCAGCTCGACCTGGCCCTCGGGCATGTGGGGTGCCTCGGCACGTGGCGGGCGCTTAGCGACCACGGTGCTCAAATCGGCCCTCTTTCCTGCTCCACGCGCGCTTTATGGGTTATCAACTATAGGGATGCCTGAGCAACTCGCACCCACCCCCCGGTAAATCTTGGGAGTCTCCCGCGAGGGCGAATTTGTGTACAAACAGACAGCGTCGAGGTCACGTAAGGACAAACGGGCCATCCCCCACACATCTGGACAAAGATGACGTTCCGTTACCCCCTGTACGCCCCTACTTGCCCTGGAGTAGCCGGGATTCCGCATGGGGTGGGCGGCAGAGCGGAGCATACGGCTCCGCCCATCGAATTCCTGGACATGAATTCATGCGGAATTCCCCGCGGGGAGCCGCCGCCGAGACACACCGGGACGGGCTGTGACAAACCTCATGCGCTCGGTCGAGAACGCGGACGGCACGCGGTAAAAGTCACACCCGCGCGCCGAAAAGCGGGCGCGGCGACCGCAATACCCCACAACCGGCGCACCGTTGCACTGCCGCACCGGACCGGCCCCGCCGGCTACGCCTCGGGACGGGCGGGCGGCCGTCCGCGCACCGGTGACCACGCCGGTTGCCCGACGGCGCCGGTGCGCCGGGCACCGCGTCTGCGGCGGACACCGCCGGGGGCGAAGGGCGCGCCCGGGGCAACCGCTCGCGGGCGGTTCCCCGCGGCCAACCGGGCGGCGGGGCGGGCACGGCGGCGCCGCTTCCGTTTCCGTGTCCGCCCGGCCTCCGCTTCCGCGCGGCCGAACGCGGCGCCGGGAGCGCGGGCGCGCCGAGGCGTCGGCGGCGGCCAAGTCAGGCCCGCCGCACGCCGGTTCAGGCGGGCTTGCGCGCGACGCCCGCGTAGAAGCCGATCTGCTCGGACCCCTCGGGCGGCGGGCCGTCCGGGCGCCAGAACGGGGCCTGGGCCAAGCCGGGTTCCACCAGCGCGAAGTCGCCGAAGAACGCCTCGACCTCGGCGCGGGACCGCAGGTTCAGCCTGGCCGTGGCCTGGTCGTAGACCGCCTGCGCCGCGTCCCGGGCCGCGAAGTCGCCGGTCGCGTGCGAGAGGACGAGGAAGCTGCCGGGCGGGAGCGCGTCGCGCAGGGTGGCGACGATCCGCCCGGGCTCGTCGGCCGGGGCGAGGAAGTGGACGACGGCGACCAGGAGCAGCGCGACCGGCTCGCCGAAGTCGATGACCCGGCGCACGTCGGGGTGGTCCAGCAGGGCCGCCGGGTCCCGCAGGTCGCCGAGCACGACACTGGTCGCGGCCGAGGGGCCGAGCAGCACATCGGCGTACGTGTTGACGATCGGGTCGTTGTCGACATACGCGATCCGCACACCTGGCGCCGCCTGCCGGGCGATCTCGTGCACGTTCGGCGAGGTGGGCAGCCCGGAGCCGATGTCGAGGATCTGCCGTACGCCACCGCCGACCACATACTCGACGGCGCGCCGCAGGAACTCCCGGTTGGCCCGCACCCCGATCCGCGCCTCGGGCGCCACCGCGATCAACTGCTCCCCGGCCGCGCGGTCCAGCTCGTAATTGTTCTTGCCACCGAGCAGATAGTCGTAGACGCGCGCCGGATGCGGCTTGCTGGTGTCGATCTCGTCGCGGTGGAAACTCCTCCGAGCCATCCCGCACGCCTCCCCACAGCCACCGGGGCCCCCGGACCCGCACGCCCCACCGCGAACAGCTTCCCACACACCCCGGGCGCACGGACCGGGCGCGCCCGCGGAAGAGGGGGGCGGGCGGCGTCGGCTGTCGCAGGGCGGGCCGCTACGCGTCCTTGTCGAGAGGGGAGTCGAGGCCGGCCGGGAGTGCGGCGCCCGCCAGGTAGCGTTCGAGCATCTCGCGTCGAGCCGCCAACTGTGCTTCCTGCTCGGCCAGTTGGTCGCGGACCTGCCGGACGCGGCGGAGGAGGCCGGCGCAGTCCCCCGCCGGCCGCTCCACCCCCGCGCAGGGGACGATGTCCCGGACGACCTCGGACGACAGGCCCGCGCGGTACAGGTCCTGGATGAAGGCCACGCGGCGCACGGCCTCCTCGTCGTACTCCCGATAGCCGTTGGCGAGGCGTTCGGGCGCGAGCAGGCCCTGTTCCTCGTAGTACCGCAGCGCGCGGGTGCTGGTCCCGGTCGCCCTGGAGAGTTCCCCGATCCGCACCGTTCCGCCGTTCCTTCCTCCGGGCCCCCGCCTGCGAGCTTGACATTGACGTCAACGTGAGAC
Source organism: Streptomyces sp. 8L (assembly GCF_020176795.1). Taxonomy (GTDB): domain Bacteria; phylum Actinomycetota; class Actinomycetes; order Streptomycetales; family Streptomycetaceae; genus Streptomyces. Next base: position 1,227 of record NZ_JAIUKE010000538.1, on the reverse strand, counting down.
TTTAGCGTACCGGGCATGACGAGCACACGAATCCGGCAGTGGACCGGGGCCAGGGGCACAGCACTGATCACCGGGGCCGGAAGCGGCATCGGAGCCGCGATCACGGAGCAACTGGCGTCCCGGGGAGTGGACTTGGTGCTGGTGGCGCGCGACGTGGTGCGGCTGGAGGCGGTGGCCGCGCGGCTGCGCGCCGAGCACCGGGCCGAGGTGCGGACCGTGCCGCTGGACCTCTCCCGGCACGGCGCGCCCGCGCACCTGGCCGAACTCCTGCGCCAGAGCGGTACCGAGGTCGACATCCTGGTCAACAACGCCGCCGTCGCACTCGTCGGGGCGGTCGGTGACGCCGATCCGGCGCGGACCCGCGCGCTGGTCGACCTGAACGCCGGGGCGGTCGCGGAGACGACGGCGCTCTTCCTGCCCGGCATGCTCGCCCGCGGGCAGGGCGCGATCGTGAACATCGCGAGCACCGCCGCGTACGCGCCCGCGCCCTACAACGCGGCCTACGCGGCGTCGAAGGCGTTCGTCCTCTCCTTCAGCCGGGCGCTCTGGTACGAGACCCGGGGCACGGGCGTGCGTGTGGTGGCGGTCAGCCCCGGCGCGGTCGAGACCCCCATGAACCCCGGCCGCGGCCGGGGAAAGCGGCGGCCGGGACAGGTCGCCGACACGGTCGTGGCTGCTCTGCGCGGGCGTGCCCCCTCGGTTGTCGACGGCGGGGGCTACGCGCTCCAGGCCTTCGTGTTCAGCCGGGTGCTCCCGTGGCGGACAGCCGCTCGGCTCACCGGGAACTTCTTCCGCGCAGCCGCCCGGCGCGCGCGGCCCTGAGGTCGTCCCCGATGGGGCACAGGTCGCAGACTCTGACCGTCACCGCCTTGACAGGTGACGCGGAAGGGGTGACGCTGATACCGGTTACGGCGCCTGTCGCGCGCGGAGCGCGATCGCCGGAGGAGCGGAGGCCCCATGGAAGCCAGGATCACCACCGACAGCGCGGCGGCCGCACGGCGCGCCCGGTTCGGCACACTGCCCGAGCGCGTCCGCTACGAGGACCTGGTCGAGGAGCAGCAGGCCGTACCGAACGGCGCGACGAGGAACGGCCCCGATCCCGAGGCCTCGTGGAACCACTTCAACTGCCTGGCCCTGGACCTGGGGCTCTAGTAGGGCCTGGTCAGGTTCACTCGCCGGTGGCGTGTCCCTTTGATCGCTTGTTCCGTTGACCTGTTGTGATGGATG
>NZ_JAIUKE010000537.1 GCF_020176795.1 Streptomyces sp. 8L | reverse complement strand
CACCAATCACGCGCCGCCTCGGCCCGGTATCCACGGAAAATCCTCCGCCCGCGCGAAATGGTTTCCCGCTGCCCGCCGTGGGCCCCACGAGGCAGCCCGACGCCACCCTCGAACTCCTCGTCCACGGCGTCGGCGGGCACACCCCGGGCGAGATGCTCGACAGCGCCCGTACGGTACGGGTCAGCGGCGACGCCACGGCCGCCCTCCACCGGCGGGTCGACGACACCGACGCCGAGCGGCGCACGGACCCCGCCGACCGCCCCGAAGGCCCCATCCAGGAGGCGTACTGCTGGTCGGGGCTCACCTCGGGCGGGGGGACGCGCGCCCTGTGGCTGCTCCTGCTGCCGTTCATGGTCGTCAACATCGCGCACTGGATGCGCCCCGACACCCATGGAATTACGCGCGTGCGACGGCTGTACGGAGTGCTCGTACGGCTCCTCGCCCTCACGCTGACCGTGCTGTTCACCGCGTCGGCCTGCGAGGTCGCGCTCGATCTGACGGCCTGGCAGTGCGCGGGCTCGGCGCTGTGCGGCGCCCAGCGGTCCTGGCTCGCGTTCCTCTCGCCCGCCCACCACGGCTGGTGGTCCCAGCCCGGACGCAGGCTCGCGCTCGCCGCCGTCGTGCCCACGGCGCTCGTCGGCCTCCTGTGGTATCTCTCCCACCGCACCTGGGCGATGTACGAGACCCAGCGCCCGCCCGGCGCCGACGAGGACGCCGACCCGGACACCGACCCCGCCTCACCGCGGCCCGCGCTCGCCCGCCCCGGCTTCTGGTACGGCCGCAGGATCGTCGCGCGCCTGCGCGCCGCGCACACCGCCGCCGGGTTCGTCACCGTCGCGGCGGCCCTCGCCGGCGCCGCGGTGCGGCATGACGCCGCGACAGGCGGCGCCGAACTCCTCGGACGGCTGCTCCAGGCCGCCCTCGCCTGCTGCGCGCTGACGGTCGTGTGGGTGGTGTGCCGCAGCGGGCGCAGCGAATCCGTCCGCGACCTCAGGCTCGACTCGAAGCTGACCGCCGCCCTGCCGGGCGCAGCGCTCGCCCTGCTCGTCCTCAGCGGCGCCTACGCCGGATGGTCCCGTACCGGCTGGCACTCCTCCGGCACCCTCACCGGGGACGGCACCTTCCGCGTGGTCGCCCTCGCCCAGGCGGTCCTCGTCGTCGCGCTCGCCTGCTGCGCCCTCGTGCTGCACCGCACCACCCGCAGGCCGGGCACCGCGCTGCGCGGCCTCGGCGGACCCGCCGTCGCGATGTTCGCCTGCGCCATCGCGGGGGTGATGACCGGCGGTGTGGCCCAGCGCGTCGCGGACTGGCTGGACGGCGACGCGACACCCGGCATGGGCGCCGCCGCGGCGCCCGCGCCACCGCCCCTGCTGAGCTGGCAGGCATCCGTCATCCCCGTCCTGCTGGTGCTGCTGCTCGTGCCCGTGGGGGTCCTCGCCGTACGGACGGCCCGTGCGGCCCGCGCGGAACGGCCGCGCGTGGAGGCCGACTTCGGGGTGGGCGGCGGGCCGGGCCAGGAGCGTGCCGACGCCGCGCGCACCGGTCAGATCGCGGATCGCCGCGCGCTCGTCCGCCTCACCGACCAGGCGCCCCGGCTCGTCGGTGTCCTGGCCGGGGCGGCCCTGCTGCTCGGCGCCGCGGCCGTGGCGCTGTCATGGATCTCCGGGGAGGTGCCGGGGCGCGCGGCGGAGCACACCGGCCCGTTCCTCCAAGGCGTCGCGGAGACCGCGCAGGGACTCGGGTCCTGGTTCGTCGGAATCGGCTTCCTCGCCTTCGTCACGCTCGGCAGGCTCGCGTACAGCCGGCCGGCCATCCGCCAGACCGTCGGAATCCTGTGGGACGTCGGCACGTTCTGGCCGCGCGCCGCCCACCCCTTCGCGCCCCCCTGCTACGCGGAGCGCGCGGTGCCCGATCTGATCTGGCGCATCAGCACCTGGACGCGGGCCACCGGCGGCAGGCTGGTGCTGTCCGGGCACTCCCAGGGGACCGTCCTCGCCGCCGCCACCGTGTGGCAGCTGGACGCCGCGACCCGCAAGAGGACAGCGCTCCTCACCTACGGCGCACCGCTGAAACGCCTGTACGGGCGCTGGTTCCCCGCCTACTTCGGCGAACCCCAACTGACCGCGCTGCACCGGGAGATGCCCAGCTGGCGCAACCTGTGGCGGGACACCGACGCGATCGGCGGGCCCGTCGGCGCGACCGACGGGGGCGCGCTGCCCGACGTCGACAGGGGACCGCTGCGCGACCCGCTGTCCTACGGCCGCCGTACGGACCGGCCGCTGCCGGAGGGCATCAACGGCCACGGCGACTACCAGGCCGATCCGGCCTTCGCCGAGGAGCGGGCCACCCTGTTGCGCGCCCCGCTGCCGGCCGTTCCCGGGCAGCCGCGGCGCCCGGACGGCGTGGCGCACGAGGAGGCCACGGGCGGTACGGCGAAGGACAGCGGGAACGGCGGCGCTTGACGGCGGCCTGAACGGCAGCGTGGGGCCCGGGAAATCTGCGCGACGGCGGTGTACGAGTGGGGCGCGGAACGGCGGCGTGGGAGCGGGGCGCGGGACGGGCGCGGTGTACGAGTGGGGCGCGTGACGCCGCCGGACCGCGCCCGGGGCGTTCAGGCCCCGAAAAGAGCGCCCCGGCGTGCGGCCCGCCTCAGGGCAGTTCCGGCAGATCGTCCGCGTAGAGGAGGGTCAGGTCGTCCGTGCTGGCCTCGGGCAGCTGGGCGACCCGGCCCGCGTGCCGCTCCACCATCGACTCGAAGGTCTGGCGCGCCGTGCGGCCGTTGCCGAACGCGGGGCCCTTCGGCAGGACCGAGAAGTACGTCACCAGCGCCTCCGGTGTGCCTTCGCCGAGCCGGTACTCGTGCTCCTCGGCCTGCTGCTCCACGATCCGCAGCAGCTCCTCGGGCGCGTAGTCGCCGAAGGTGATGGTGCGTGAGAAGCGGGACGCCACACCGGGGTTGACGGAGAGGAACCGCTCCATCTCGGCGGTGTACCCGGCGACGATCACCACGACCGCGTCCCGGTGGTCCTCCATCAGCTTCACCAGGGTGTCGATGGCCTCCTTGCCGAAGTCCCGGCCCGAGTCCTCGGGCGACAGCGCGTACGCCTCGTCGATGAACAGCACACCGCCCGCCGCCTTCTGGAACGCCTCCTGGGTGCGGATCGCCGTCGAGCCGATGTGCTCGCCGACGAGGTCCACCCGGGACACCTCGACCAGATGGCCGCGCTCCAGCACCCCCAGGGACGCCAGGATCTCGCCGTACAGCCGCGCCACGGTGGTCTTGCCGGTGCCGGGGGAGCCGGTGAACACCAGGTGGCGGCGGACGGACGCGGCCTTCAGGCCGGCCTCTCTGCGCCGCCTGCCGACCTCGATCATGTCGGTCAGCGCGCGCACCTCGCGCTTCACGCTCTCCAGGCCCACCAGGGCGTCCAGTTCGGCCAGTACGTCGTCCGAGGCCCGGGCGGGCTCCGCGGGCACCGGGGCCGCGTCGGGGGCGGCCACCGCCGCCGGCGCCGGCGCGGGCACCGGGGCGAGCAGCGCGGGGGACTGGGTCGCGGTCAGCACGCCCCGCGCTTGGGGCCCGGCCGCCACGATCCCGCTCTCGTCACTGGTGCAGTCCTCCACGACGGGCCCCTCGTCCGTGAACTCGTAACCGCCGCGCGCGCACCGCTCGGTGCGGCACCGGTTGAGTGTCGTGCGGCAGCCGTCCATGATGTGGAAGCCGTAGCCGCCGCTGCCGGTCACCCGGCAGCTCCTGAACGTGCCACGGCCCTCGGCCGACACGTAGAAGCCCGCCTCCGACGGCGAGGTGATGACGCAGCGCTCGATCGCCGGGTCGGCGCCCTTCGTGACGATCACGCCCGTCTGAACGGAGTCGATCGTGCAGGACGCGAGGGTGCCGCCGCTGCCGTGGTCGCGGAACCAGGCGCCCGTCGAGGCGTGGCTGACCCGGCAGTCGTCGAGCTGCACGGTGGCGCCGTCGCTGACGGAGACGGCGGTGTTGCGCACCTGGGTGAGGTCGCTGTCGACGACGTCCACGCGCGAGCCCCGGTCCAGGACGAACAGCGCGTCCGGCACGTCGTGCACGCGGCAGGCGTCGAGCACCGCCGTCGCGCCGTCACTGACCCAGACCGCCGGGTAGTCGCCCGTCGCGTCATGTATCTCGCACTGGTTCGCGTCGACGCGGGTGCCCGGGTCCCAGACCGAGAGGCCGTTGCGTCCGAAGCGGCGCACGGTCGAGCGGGTGAGCGTGAGGACGGAGCGGGACCTGAGGTCCACCGCGTTCTCCGGCACGTCGTGGATGTCGCAGTCCGACAGCGTCAGCACGGCGTCCGTGTCGAGCGTGATGCCGTCCGCTGTCGTACGGTGAAAGGTGGAGTCGGTGAAGTGGGCGACGCCGCGCGAGGCCACCTGCACGCCGGTGCCCTTGATCTCGTACACCTCGCAGCCGATCGCCTCAAGGCCCGTGTCGTCGCCCGCGACGCTGACTCCGGCGCCCGAGGCGTGGTGCACCCGGCAGCGCTCAAGGCGCGGACGCGCCCCGCCGCTGACCGCCACCCCCGCCTGTCCGGCCGCGACGATCTCGCACTCCTCGAAGACCCCGCCGGCCCCGTCCAGCACCGCCAGCCCGACGCCGGCGGGATTGTCGACCGTGGCGCGGCGCACCGTGGGCCTGGCGGCGCCGCGCACCTCTATGCCGGTGGCGGAGCGCGTGACGATCCGCAGGTCCAGCAGCTCCGGTGTGCCGTCCTCGACGAGCAGCGCGGGCGCCGCGGAGTCCTGCCCCTCGACATGGATGTCCTGCACGGTCGCCGAGGCGCGCACCGTCAGCGGCACCCCGTCGTACGGTGCGATGCGGACGGAGCCGAGTGAGCCCTCGGGGCCGCGGAGCGTCACCGCCCGCCCGACGACGAGGTTCTCCCGATAGGTGCCCGGAGCGACCGTCAGGACGTCTCCGTCGGCGGCGGCCTCCAGGGCAGCGGCGAGAGAGGCGTACTCACCCGTGCGGCGCCGCCACCGCGATGTACCCGAGTGCGTCACCTGGACCGTGCCCTGTGCCATGGCGCTGTGCTGCCCCCACCTCGTGCGACTGTGGTGCTCCCGGCCGCGGCTTCCGGACCGGGCCGCGCACCACGTTAGCGTGCGTGGCGGTGGCGAGTTGACGTCGCGGCCGGTGGCGGCGGCAGCGGGCGAACGCGATCCGGGGGGGGGGCGGCCGGGGGCGCCGCCCAACCGGCGGCCGGGCGCCCCGCCGCCCCCCCCGCCCCCCCCGCCCCACCCCCCGCCGCCCCCCCCCCCCGGGGGCCCCCCCCCCCCCCCCCCCCCCCCCCGCCTCAACTGCCCGTGCCCGTGCGTCCCCAGTCGGGTCCGACGTGTGCCCACTGGCGGTCCAGCTCCTTGTACCGCTGGTGCACGAGGCGCCATACGGCGAGCCGCCAGGCGCCCAGCAGCAGGACCGCGGTGAGGAGGGCCGCGACGATCCCGGAGAACACGGCGTGGAAGTGCGCGACATCCCCGTTCAGCGGTGCGGGCACCTGCGTGCCGTGCGTGTCCGTCCACATGGTGAAGGTGTCGCCCGGCGCGAGGTGGGCGCGCGGCGCCGTGACCGTGCCGACGTGCTTGGCGTTCCCCGCTGTGGTCCACTGTGCGACCACCCGCGCGTCGGAGCTCTGTACCGAGGCCGAGTCGGGGTCGAAGAAGCCGGTGTTCCCGTGCTGTTTCGAGTCGGTGACCATCACGGCCGTCGACTCGTGGCGCTCCTGCTGCTGCGTGGCCACCGTCCGTTGCAGCGAGGAGTTGAGCGCGGACCCGCTGAGCCAGCCCGCCGCGGGCGCCCCGAACACCAGCAGTGCGGCGACAAGGACCGCGAGCCACGCCTCGATCAGGTCGGTTGTACGGCGCAGGGGGTTGTGCCGCCATCGCCAGATACCCAGTACCACTCTCACCGTCCCGCACCCCCTTCCGTCGGAAGCAACGCACCTGCCGGAGGCTCGGGTTCCCGTGGTGGCACGCCTCACACAGGGGGCTCACAAAAACAGGGCGGCTTCATAGCGAAGCCGCCCTGCCTGGCGTACGGGACCTCCCATGGGTCCGGTGCGTGCCCGTCTGCTACGGGTCAGTACCCCCTGCCCTGGTAGGGCCTGTTGTACGGATCTCCCTCGTAGGGTCCGGGAGCCGACGGCGCGGGGGCCGGACGCATCGGGGCCGCGGGCCGCATCCCGTCGTAGCCGGCCGGAGCGGGGCGCTGGGGCATGGGCCGCTGCGGCTGCTGCTGGTAGCCGGGCTGCTGGCCGGGGTAGCCGCCGCGCGGCTGCTGGGCCTGCTGCGGGATGTACGGCGCGGGCGCCTGTTGCAGCGGGACGGGCTGCTGCATCGGCTGCGGGTACCCGTACTGCTGCGGCACGGGCCCCGAGGGGGCCGGGGGCAGCGCGGGGAGGGACGACGGCAGGGCCGGCAGGTAGCTCGGACCCGAGTCGTACGCGGAGGGCACTCGGATCGGTGCGATCTGAGGCGTGCCTCGCTCTGCGACGAGTGAATCGTAGATCGGGGTGTCCGGAAACGACGGCGCGGTGTAGTAACCGCCGCCGTAGGAGCGGGGGGAGGTCATGGCACAGAGATTAAGCCCACCATGTGTCGATTGGGGAGTCTGGTTAGACGGTTCTTTAGGCAGCTCTTCGTTACTTCGGATCGCCAATGCGAGCGAACTTGCCAAAATCGGTCGCCCTGGCGCGTTTGAATCGCGTAAAGGGCAAGGGAGGCACGGGTTACTGACGGGTCGCGCCCGGCGCCCGGACGCCTTCGCGATTACGTTGGGGAGATGGAAAACCGGGTACGGACACGGCGCGATGGGGGAGATCATGTCCATGCTTAAAGGGGCCAATGTGCGGGTCCCGTCGCCCGCCGTACGCGTCGAATTGAGCTGGAGTTCGCAGCCCGGCGTGCCGGACGTCGACGCGTCGGCGCTGCTGCTCGTCTCCGGCCGGGTCAGGTCGGACGCCGACTTCGTCTTCTACAACCAGCCGGCCGACGCCGCGGGCACCGTCCGCCACGAGGGAAAACGCCCCAGTGGAACCACCGTCACGGACACTCTGGCCGTGGAGCTGGCCCGGGTCGAGCCCGCCGTCGACCGCATCGTGCTCGCCGCCTCCGCGGACGGCGGCACCTTCGGCCAGGTGCCCGAGCTGTCCGTACGGATCACCGACGCCGGGACCGGCGAGGAGATCGCGCGCTACGACAGCGCGGACGCCACGGTGGAGACAGCGTACGTCCTCGGCGAACTCTACCGCCGCCAGGGGGAGTGGAAGTTCCGCGCCGTGGGGCAGGGGTACAGCACCGGACTCGGGGGACTGGCCACGGACTTCGGTATCTCGGTCGACGAACCGGCGGGCCGGGACGGCTCGTTGGGCACGCCGCCCCCGCCCCCCCCCCCCCCCCCGCC
>NZ_JAIUKE010000536.1 GCF_020176795.1 Streptomyces sp. 8L | reverse complement strand
TCCCGGTTCCCGGTCCCCTCCGTCACCTCGGCGTCCGGGCCTTCTCCCGTTCCCTCCCGCTCGGCCGCGCGGCCCGCCCGGCGCGCGCCGTCCCGCCCGCCGCCGTCCACGTCGCCGTCCTCCGCCTCGTACGGCCTGCCGTAGTCCTCGACCGGGAGGAAGTACTCGCGGTGGCGCACGGTCTGCACGGTGACGAACAGGCAGTAGAGGGCGAGTGAGGCGAGCGCGGCGAAGGTCAGCTGGGGGCCGGAGAAGCGCCGGCCCGGCGTGCCCGTGGTGAAGGTCGGCAGGACAAGACCGAGCGCGGCCAGCGTGCCGACGGTGGTGAGCGCGGCGCTGGCCCCTTCGGCGCTGAACACGGCGACCCGGCGGCGCAGCGAGCCGATCAGCAGGCAGAGGCCCACGATGCCGTTGGTGGTGATCATGACAGCGGCGAAGACGGTGTCCCGGGCGAGCGCGTGGCTCCTGCCACCGCCGTCGATCATCAGGGTGACGATGAGCGCCACTTCGATGAGGGTCACGGCGACGGCGAGGACGAGCGATCCGAACGGCTCCCCCACGCGGTGCGCCACCACCTCCGCGTGGTGGACGGCGGCGAGCACCGCACCGGCGAGGCAGAGCGCGATGAGCGCCACGGCGAAACCGGGCAGGCCCTTGCGGCCCCAGCTGAGCAGCAGGGCGACGAAGGCCACGACGGGTACCGCGACGGTCCAGCGGGAGAGCAGGGACCGCGGCGTGGTGCTCGTCGTCATACGCGACACGCTGCCAGAGCCCGGCCGTCCGCGCGCGTCGGCGACGTGGGCCGAGGCCGGGTGCTGAGCCGTACGGGGTCCGTGCGGCGGCGCCGCCGGCCCGGTCGCGGGACGGCGGGCCCGGCGGGCTCAGCCGCCCGTCGTCACGGGCGCCCGGGCCTCCGCACGCCGTCCGCGCGCACCGGTCGCGACGACGGCGAGGCAGCCCGCCGCGATCAGCGTCACCACGGTGAGCAGCACGGGGTACGGCACCCAGGCGGAGACGAGTGCGAGCACGGTGGGCAGCAGGAACCCCGCATACGCGAGCGCGTAGTACACGCCGGTCAGGCCGGCGAGGTCGTCGGCCGACGCGATGCGCTGGACCTGGAGCAGTCCGGTGACCACGGCGACCCCGTAGCCTGCGCCGAGCACCGCGGCCGCCACCAGCGCGAGCCAGGGCGAGCGCAGCCCGGCGTCGACAGCGCACAGGGCCGCACCCGCGAGGAGCACGGTCATGGCGACGACGCCGGGGTTCGGCCCGGCCGCCGCGCGGTCGAGGCGCTTGGCGAGCGGCTGCACGGCGACCCCGGTGCCGAGGTAGAGGACGGTCAGCGCGGTCGCGTAGAGGAGCCCCCAGCTGCCGAGCCGGTCGTCCACCAGTTGGGGCATCACCGCGTACGCGAGCCCGGCGGCGCCGAACACCCAGGGCGCCATGGGCAGGACGAGCAGGCGGAAGCGGCGGCGGCCGTGGACGGGCACGCGCAGGTCGGCGAGCAGGCCGCGGCGGGCCCCCGCCGGTGCGCCGCGGGTCTCCGGCACCCGCGGCAGCCGCGCGAGCGCGGGCAGGGTGAGCGCGATGTGCACGAGGTACGGCAGGACCATCGGCCAGGGGCCCCACTGGGCGAGGACGCCCGCGACGCCCGCGCCAAGGCCGAACCCGGCCGTGAGCCAGAGAGAGGCGCGCCGGGCGCCGAGGGTCGGGTCTTCCGCGCCGGCGGAGAGCTCCTTGACCCAGCTGCTGCCGACGGACATGGCGATGCCGACGGCGACCCCGGTCAGCAGCCGGCCCGCGTATATGGGCAGGGCGCCGTCCGCGCCGAACGCGAGGACCGCGCTGGCCACCGCGGACGCGGCGGTGCCCACGGCCATGACCCGACGCCTGCCGTAACGGTCGGAGAGGGGCCCGGCGAGGAGGAGCCCGGGGATGAGCCCGACGACGTACGCGCCGAGGAACGCGTCCACGCTGAGCACCGAGTAGCCGCCGGTGCGGCGGTACATGAGGAGCAGGGGGGTGAACTGGTTGCCGCCCCAGCCGCACGCGAACATCGCCGCGGCTGCCGTACGGGCGAGGCTCCCCGTGCCGCTTCCGCCGCCGGTGCCCCTGTCCGTGCCGCTCGCGCCGCCGCTGGACGTACGGTCGCCGGCGCCCGAGCCGGCGCTCACCGCGGTGCCGGTCACGCGGTCCCCCCGCTCCGCGCCGCTCCGGCCTGGTGGGTGCCGGTGAGGTGGGCGTCGAGCGCGGCGGCGAAACCGGCCGCGTCCCGCTCCAGCAGCAGGCCGAGGAGGCGGGTGTGCTCCTCGACCAGCAGGCCGAGCCGCTCGGGCCTGGGCGCCAGCGCGAAGACGCTCATGCGGCGCTGGCGGTCGGTGAGCGTGCCGTAGAAGCGGCTGGAGAGGGTGTTGCCCGAGGCGTCCACGAGGCCGCGGTGGAAGGCCTCGTCCACCGCCGCGAAGCCTTCGACGTCGGCCGCCGCAGCCCGGTCGCGCTGGCGCTCGATCAGCTCTCTGAGCGCCGCCTCGTGGTGGGCGGCGAGGCCGCGCCGCGCGCGCGGCGCGGCGGCGGCGGTCTCCAGCGCCTGGCGCAGTTCGAGGACGTCCTCGGCCTCGCCCGGCGTGACGGGCACGACGACGGCGCCGCGCTTCGGGTGGAGTTCGAGCAGGTCCTCGCTCTGGAGCCGCAGGAACGCCTCGCGTACGGGTGTCCGGCTGAGGGAGGTCCGCTCGGCGATCTCGCCCTCGCTGATGAGGCTTCCGCCGGGAAGCCGGCCGGTGAGGATGAGTTCCTTGGTGAGCGCGTAGGCGGTGTCGGACGCCGAGGTCCTGGCCGGGTGCGTGGGGTCGGGCATGATCGCCACTGTACCAGTGTTGCATCCATGCATAGATGCAACCCTTCGCACAGCACGTCTCACCAGTCGTTCTCGTGGGAGCGCATGACGTGTGCGCGCCGGACACAGCCGCGGCGCCTTCCGGCCGGCGGACGGATCTGGCCCACCGCGCGGCCGGGGTGCCGCCGGGCCGGGACCGGCCGTCCGCCTGTCGAGGAGCGCCACCCGGCAGCCGTTCGCCCGAATGGTCCGGCGTGTCCCACCCGGTCTCACGGGACTCACCGCCCGAGGGTTGACAGTGCCGTCCGCCCGCAAGAAAGTTTCAGCTGTTTGCTGAGTCCCGAAAGATACTTTCAGGGAAGGGCGCCCGATGACAGAGGACCTGACGGAGGATCATGCCCGCGCGGACAGAGCGGTGAGCCGGCGCTTCTTCGGCGGTGCGGCACTGGCGCTGGGCGGCGCCCTGGCACTCGGCCCGCTGCCGTTCGCCGGTGCCGCGCACGCCGCCGGGGACACGCCGTCCGCCGCGGCGGCCCGGCGCCGACGCGCGACCACCACACTGCGCCGCGGCACCGCCCGCGAGGCGGGCCTGCTGGGCGACGAGCTGGACCACCTGGTCACGGACGCGGAGGCGTACCTCGGTCCCTCCCCCAAGCATCCGTACTGGGCGGGCGCGGTGCTGCTCGCGGGCCGTGGCGGCACCGTCGCGCTGCACCACCCCATCGGCAAGGCCGTGCGCTACAGCGGCTACGACGACGCCACCGACACCGGCATCGAGTTCCCGGCCGGGCAGCAGATCGACGCGGCCGAGGACACGGTCTACGACCTGGCGTCGCTGTCCAAGCTGTTCACCTCGGTCGTGGCCGTCCAGCAGATCGAACACGGCCGCCTCGACGCCGGGGCGAAGGTCGCGAGCTACCTGCCCGCCTACGCGGGCGGCGGCAAGCAGGACATCACCGTCAAGATGCTGCTCACGCACATCTCGGGGCTCCAGGCCGACCTGCCGTTCTACGACGAGCCCGACCGCGCCGCGATGCTGAAACTCCTCTGGGACGAGGCGCCGATCCACACCCCGGGCACCGTCTACCTGTACTCGGACCTCAACATGATCTCCCTCCAGCTGGTGCTGGAGAAGATCACCGGACGGCCGCTCGACGAGCTGGTCCGCACCGGCATCACCGAGCCCCTGGGCATGACCCGTACCCGCTACAACCCGCCCGCGTCCTGGCGGCGGAAGATCGCCGCGACGGAGGTCGAGCGCCCGCCGCGGTCCCCCCTCACCCGGGGCCTGGTGTGGGGCGAGGTGCACGACGAGAACGCGTACGCCTTCAACGGTGTCGCCGGGCACGCCGGGGTGTTCTCCCGCGCCTGGGACCTCGCGATCCTCGCCCGTACGCTCCTCAACGGCGGCGCGTACGGCGGGGCGAGAATCCTGGAGCCGGAGTCGGTGAAGCTGATGTTCACCAATTTCAACGAGGACTTCCCCGGCGACGACCACGCCCTGGGCTGGGAGCTCTACCAGCACTGGTACATGGGCGCGATGGCCACACCGACGACCGCGGGCCACACCGGCTTCACGGGGACGAGCATCGTCATCGACCCGACGAGCGACTCGTTCCTGATCGCACTCGGCAACTCCGTCCACCCGGTGCGCACCTGGCCCTCGGGCAGCGCCCCACGCGTGGCCGCGGGGAACCGGATGGCGCGGGCCGTCGCCGTCACTCCGCCGCACGGGCGCGCGGCCTGGTTCTCCGGCATGGCGAGCGCCACCACCGCCACGCTGGCCCTTCCGGACCTCACGCTGTCCGCGGCGCACCCGCGCTACGAGGCCTCGCTGTGGTGGGACACCGAGCCGGCGTCCGACGCCGTGTTCCTGGAGGCGTCGCAGGACGCGGGCACCACATGGCAGCCGGTCCCGTTCACCACCACGGGCGGCGGGACGGCCCAGGACCATCAAGACGGCATGGCGACGGGCTGGTCGGGCCGGGTCTGGCATGCGCTCACCGCCGACCTGACGGCCCGTCGGGGCGCCCCGGTGCGGCTGAGGTGGCGGTACACCACCGATCCGCTCTATGTGGGGCGCGGCGTCTATGTGGCCGGGCAGCGCGTCGCCGACGGAACGCGTACGGCGTTCGACGAGACGCGCCGGAGCGACGCGTCCCGGGTCACCGCCGACGGCTGGACGCGGTCGGAGACCTGACGGGCCGCGGGACCCGGTCGGCCGGGACGCCGAGGGGAAGCCCCGGCGGCCGGGGTCCGTGCTGCCGGGGCGGAGTCACCCGTTCGCTGTCGGCCGACACGGTGGCTTTTCGCGGTGCCGCGGCGGCAGGCTCCCCGTATGCAGCCGACGTTCGTCCTTGTGCACAGCCCTTCCGTGGGCCCCTCGACCTGGCGCCCGGTGGCCGACCACCTGACGGCGGCCGGGTACGAGGTGCGGCTCCCCTCGCTGGTGCGGGTGTGCTCCGGGGCACCGCCGTTCTGGCCCGCGGTCGTCGGCGCGGTGCGCGACGGCCTCGCTTCCCTTCCGGCCGGCCGGCCCGTGGTGCTGGTGGCGCACAGCAACGCGGGCTTGTTCGTCCCCGCGATCCGCCGCGGCCTCGATCACCCGGTGGCCGGCTCGGTCTTTGTCGACGCCGCGCTCCCCGCCAGGACCGGTTCCACTCCGGTCGCGACCGCCGGACTGCTGGAGTTCCTCCGTCCGAAGGCGCTGAACGGCAGGCTGCCGCGCTGGACCGACTGGTGGGACGAGGCGGACGTCGCGCCCATGTTCGAGGGCACCGCGCTGCGGGAGACGGTCGTCGGGGAACAGCCCACCTTGCCGCTGTCCTACTACGAACAGCACGTCCCGGTGCCGGGCGGCTGGGACGACCACCCCTGTTCCTACCTGCTCTTCGGCCCTCCGTACGACGATCTCGCCACCGAGGCGGGGGAACGGGGCTGGCGGGTTGCGCACCTGCCCGGCGCGCACCTCCATCAGATCGTCGACCCGGCCGGTACGGCCCGGCACCTCATCGAGCTGGCTGCCAGGCCCTGATCCGCCGGAATCCGCCCCAGCGCGGCGGCGTACGCGGCGTTAACGAGGCGCGCGCGGCGTACGAGACGTGTGCGGCGGACGAGGCGTGTGCGGCGTTACGAGGCGCGCGCGGCATACGCGGCCTGCGCGGTCAAGCCGTCGCGGGGCCGCGCCCCTCCCCCAGCGCGGCGATCCGGCGGCGCAGCCGCTCCGCCTCCTGCGTGCTGCCGAGCTGCTGGAGGCAGTGCATCTCGTCGCCGAGGGCGGTCAGTGTGTCCGGGTGCGCCTCGCCGAGGACCCGGGCGCGGGCGGCGGAGACCTCCCGGTACTCGGTGAGCGCGTCGGACCAGCGGCCCAGCCAGCCGAGCGCGACGGCGACCTCCCGGCGGCTGACGAGGGTGTCGAAGTGGTCGGGGCCGAGGACCCGGCCGCGCACGGCGGCCACGTCGCGGGCCTCCGCGAGGGCCTCCTCCCAGCGGCCGAGCCTGCCGAGGTTCACGCCGAGGCCGTGCCGGGCGCGCAGCGTCTCCGGATCGGTGGGTCCGCTGATGCGGGCCCGGTCGCCGATCAGTGCCCGGAACTGACCGAGGGCGTCGTCGCTGCGGCCGAGCCGGCCGAGGCAGATGCCGATTTCGTAGCGCGCGGCGAGCGTGTCGCGGTGGTCGACGCCCAGGGCCTGGGCGCGCGCGGCGGCGACCTCCCGGTACAGGGTGAGCGCCTCCTGCCAGCGGCCGAGCCTGCCGAGCGCGTAGGCGACCTCGTAGCGGGTGACGAGGGTGTCGGGGTGGACGTCGCCGAGGACCCGGGCACGGGCGGTGGCGACCTGGCGGGCCATCGCGAGCGACTCCTCGACGCGGCCGAGGCGGCTGAGGCTGAAGGCCAGGTTGTGGCGGCAGCGCAGGGTGTCGGGGTGGTCGGGGCCCATGGTGCGGGTCCGGGAGGCGAGTACCGCGGCGTAGACCTCGTGCGCCTCGACATGACGGCCGAGTCTGCCGAGGACGTACGCGGTCTCCTGCCGGGCCGCGAGCGCCTCGGGATGGTCGGGGCCGAGGGTGCGCTCCCTGCCCTCCGCGACCCGTGTGAAGAGGGCCAGCGCCTCGGCGGGCCTGCCGGACCGCCCGAGCGCGAAGGCCAGTTCGTAGTGGCTGTCGAGGGTGTCCGGATGGTCGGGGCCGAGGAAGAGTTCCCGTTCCGCGGCGACGGCGCGGTGTGTCTCGCCTGCCTCGTCCCAGTGCCCGAGCCTGCCGAGGCCGAGGCCGGCGCGGTGCCGGTCGGCGAGGGCGGCGAGCCGTTCCGGCGTGGGGGTGGGACGCCGCTCGGGGCGCTGGGCGGTGGCCGGTGACTGCGGCCCGCCGGGCACGGCACGCGTCCAGGCACCGGTGAGCGCTTCGACGGCCCCCGGCGCGGGCCGCCGCGATCGCGCGGTGCCGCCCGCCCGGTGACCCGCCGTCATGCCCCGCGTCCAGGCGGGCAGCCGCGGGTCGCGCCGGCCGCCCCCCCCCCCCGCGGCCCCCGGGGGGGGGGGCGCGCGCGCGGGGGGCGGGCGGCCGGCCGGCCGCCCGCCGGCCACGCCGGCCTTCGCGCTCGCGGACGAGGAGCT
>NZ_JAIUKE010000535.1 GCF_020176795.1 Streptomyces sp. 8L | reverse complement strand
GCTCTCCCCCACACGTCCCTCACGTCCCGATCCCCGGAGCGTCTTCCATGCGCATCGCCACCGGCCAGTTCGCCGCCACCCCCGACTGGGCACCCAACCTGGACATCTGCCGTTCATTGACCGCCCGCGCCCAGGACGGCGGCGCGGACCTGCTCGTCCTCCCCGAGGGCGTCCTCGCCCGGTTCACCGAGGACCGCCACCGCATCCGGGAGGTGGCCCAGCCGCTGGACGGCCCGTTCGTCACCGGACTGCGCGAGGCGACCACGGGCGGCACCACCGCCGTGGTCGTCGGCATCCACGAACCGTCCGACGACGGGAGGGTGTTCAACACACTCGTGGTGCTGGCCGGCGGGGAGATCGTCACCGTCTACCGCAAACTGCACCTGTACGACGCCTTCGGCACCCAGGAGTCGGCCCATGTGCGTCCGGCCGCGGAACCACCCGTCACCTTCGACCACGCCGGCACCCGGGTGGGCCTCATGACCTGCTACGACGTACGGTTCCCCGAAATGGCGCGGTTGCTCGCGGACGCCGGCGCCGACGTCCTCGCGCTCCCCGCCGCCTGGGTCAGGGGCCCCGCCAAGGAACGGCACTGGGAGATCATGATCGCCGCACGCGCGCTGGAGAACACCTGCTGGGTCGCGGCGAGCGGCGAGTGCGGGCCCCGCAACATCGGCAACAGCCTGGTGGTCGATCCGCTGGGTACGGTACGCGCCCGGCTCGGCGCCGCCCCGGGCCTCGCGTGGGCCGAGGCGGACCCCGCCTTCACCGCCACCGCCCGGGAGACACTGCCGGTACGGGCCAACCGGAGGTTCGCCGTCGACGCCCGGGTGCACGCGCCCGGGACCGTACCGGCCGGGCTCCCCGCCCTCACCACCTGACGGACGGCGCCGAGCCCGACCGCATCACACCAACCACCAGCACACCCAACCCGCACCAACACCCGATCCGGAGGTCTCCGATGAAGCCAGTCCGCCGCCGGACACCGCTGGGCGCGGCAGCGCTCGCCCTCGTCCTGGGGGCCGCCCTCACCGCCTGCGGCGCCAACCCGCCGGGCGCCGTGGACACCGTGCAGAGCGGCGCGCGGGGTGTCCGGGTCGACCTCGACCAGCCCCTGGACCCCGCGCTGCACGCGAGACTGCCCGCGAAGAACCGGGCCTCGGGGACCCTGGTGTCGGTCAACAACGGCTCGTTCCCTCCGTACGAGATCGTGAACGACGACGGCAAGGGGCTCACCGGGGCGACCGAGGACCTCGGCACCGCCCTCGGTCATGTGCTCGGTGTGCGGATCAAGGACGTGTCGGCCGACGGGCTGCCCACCCAGCTCACCGGTATCAAGGCGGGCCGCTTCGACTTCGCGCTCGGGCCCATCGGCGACTTCAAGGACCGCCAGGGCTCGGACGACTTCGTCGACTGGGTGCAGGAGTTCGTGGTGTTCGCGGTGCCGAAGGGCAATCCGCACCACCTCACGTCCCTGGCCTCGACGTGCGGCACCCGGATCGCCGTAATGTCCGGCGGTTCAGCGGAAAAGGTGATCAAGGGCCAGGCCGCGAAGTGCGCGGCGCGGCACGCGAAGCCGGTCCAGGTCCAGTCCTACAAGGACCAGCCCAGTTCCATCCTGGCGGTGCGCTCGGGCCGGGCCGACGCGTTCTTCTCCTCGCAGTCCCCGCTGACGTACTTCGTCGCCCAGGCCAAGGATCAGCTGCAGCTCGCCGGTGTCGGCGAGGCGAACGGCTTCACCACGCTCTACCAGGGCGCGGTGGTGGGCAAGGGCTCGCCGCTCGGCGGGGTGCTCAGGGACGCCGTCCAGAAGCTGATGGACAACGGCACGTACGAGAAGATCATGGAGAAATGGGGTCTCAAGGGAAATGAGATCAAGAAGGCCGGCATCAACCTCGCCGTCTCCTGAGGCGCCCCGGATGCAGAGGGACACCGTCCGCACCGTCCCCGGCGGTGTCGCCGTCGCCGTTTCCGTCCACCACACGGATGCGGCCCGCGCGAACCCGCCGCGCACGAACACACCACACGCGAACCCGCCGCGCACATACACACCACACGCGAACACACCGTCCCGCACCGCGCCGCGCGGGACCGCACGTCGCACGACACCGCGCAGCGCCTCTCCACCCGACCGCCGTCAGCACAGGAGGTGAGCCGACATGGCCGCCCTGACCGGAAAACTCGATCCGCCGCACACCTCGGACGCCCGCCGGGACGCGTCCGCGCCCGTCGACGTGGCCGGCGCGGCGCCCGTGCGCCATCCGCTGCGCTGGCTCGCCGTCCTCGTCCTCGCCGTCCTCGCCGCCCAGTTGGCGCACTTCCTCGTGACCAACTCCAACTTCGAATGGCCGGTGGTCGGTTCGTATCTGAACGCGAGTGTCATCGGGCACGGCATCGCCACCACGCTCGAACTGACCGTCGTCGCCATGGCCATCGGCATCGGCGGCGGTGTCCTCGTCGCGGTCGGCCGCATGTCCGACAACCGGGTGCTGAGCTCGGTGTGCGGCGCGTACGTCTGGTTCTTCCGCGGCATCCCGGTGCTGGTCCAGCTCGTGTTCTGGTACAACATGTCCGCGCTGCTGCCGCAGCTGTCGCTCGGGGTGCCGTTCGGGCCCTCGTTCGTGAGCGGTGAGACCAACACACTGATCACTCCCTTCCTCGCCGCGATCCTCGGCCTCGGCCTCAACGAGGCCGCCTACATGGCGGAGATCGTGCGCGGCGGCCTGCTCGGGGTCGATCCGGGCCAGAGCGAGGCCGCCGCGGCGCTGGGCATGAGTTCCGGGCGGGTGCTGCGCCGGGTGATCCTGCCGCAGGCCATGCGGTTCATCGTGCCGCCGACCGGCAGCCAGATCATCAACATGCTGAAGGCCACGTCGCTGGTGAGTGTGATCGCGCTGGCCGATCTGCTGTACACGGCCCAGTCGATCTACAACCGCACCTTCCAGACCATTCCGCTGCTGATCGTGGCGTGCCTCTGGTACCTGATCATGACGTCGGTGCTGTACGTGGGGCAGTCGTACATCGAGCACCACTACGCCCGCGGCGCCACCCGCAACCCGCGCCAGAGCTTCTGGGACTTCGCCGTCTTCCGCCGCCGGGCCGCCGCCGTACCCACCGCACCCGCCTGTTCCGGCGACCCCGGCCTTCCCGCCGGCGCTTCGGACGCCGCTCCAGACGCCGCTTCCGCCGCCCAGGAGGAGAAATGAGCACCACGCCCGAACGGTCCGGCTCCGCCCCGGCGCCGGAGGTCCCGATGGTGGCCGCCCGCGGTGTGCGCAAGCACTTCGGCCACCTGGAGGTGCTGAAGGGCATCGACCTGACCGTGGGCAACGGCGAGGTGGTCGTGCTGCTCGGGCCCTCGGGCTCCGGCAAGTCGACGTTCCTGCGCTGCCTCAACCACCTCGAAGTGCCGGACGGCGGCTCCCTGCGCGTCGCGGGCGAACTCATCGGGTTCCGGCGCACCCGTACCGGTGTCCGGCATCTCAAGCCGCGCGAGGTGACCCGGCAGCGCCGCGACATCGGCATGGTCTTCCAGCACTTCAACCTGTTCCCGCACCTGACGGTCATGGAGAACGTGATCGAGGCTCCCTGCGGGGTGCTGGGCGAGCGCCGGGGGGCGGGCCCCCCGCCGGGGGGGGGGCGGGGGGGGCGGGGGGGGGGGGGGGGGGGGGGGGGGGGGGGGCCGCGAGCGGGCCGGGGCGCTGCTCGCCCGGGTGGGGCTCGGTGACCGGGCCGACGTCTACCCGCGCCAGCTCTCCGGCGGCCAGCAGCAGCGCGTCGCCATCGCCCGCGCGCTGGCGATGGAGCCGAAGCTCATGCTCTTCGACGAGCCCGCCAGCGCTCTCGACGCCGAGCGGGTCGGCGAGGTCCTCGCGACGATGCGCGACCTGGCGCGGGACGGTCTGACGATGATCGTCGTCACCCACGAGATCGGGTTCGCCCGGGAGGTCGCCGACGGGGTGGTCTTCATGGACGGGGGCCAGGTCCTGGAGAGCGGCACCCCCGAGGAGGTGCTCGACCACCCGCGGCAGCCCCGTACCCGGGAGTTCCTGGGCCGGTTCCTGAGCGACCGGCCCGGGTGACCGTCCGGGCGACAGCCGTCCGCACGCGCCCCGCCCGTATCCCGGTCGCCCCGCACGGCAGCGGTCCTCACGCCCCCCTCGTACCCGGTATCCCGATGCCTCGGTGCGCCCCTCACGGCCGGTGCGGCGGGCCCGGGTGCTCCGGCGGGCCCGGGTGCTCCGGCGGGCGCGGCGGCTCCGGGGGGAGGGTCGTGAGGTCGGGGACGCTCTCCGGCCAGACCAGCAGGACCTGGCAGGGCGCGTGGTCCACGACGAACCGGCTCGCCGGGGCCAGACTGTGCGGCCCGAGCCGTGCCCGGTCGCCGTCGCGTGCCAGCACCAGCAGGTCCGCGTCGCGCGCGGCGGCGACGACCACGCGCTCCGTCCGGCCCGACAGCGCACGGGTGGCGCACGGGCGGCCGAGCCGCTCCGCCGCCTCCGCGAGGAGCGCGGCGGCGGACTCGGCCTCCAGGCCTTCGAGTACCCGGCCCGGATCGTGCCCGGGGTGCCCCCGGCCGAGGAGCCCGGCGAAGGCTCCGTGGGCGACGCCTGGCACCTCCGCGTCGCTCACGTGCAGCAGCGTCAGGGACGCGTCCTCGGGCGCGTGGGCGCGTACGGCGTCCACACAGGCGGGCCAGGTGCCTTCGACAATCCACGCGATGACGTTCACGCCGTACAACCTGTCACACGGCGGGCCGCGCGCAGGAGTACACCGTCACCGGGTTGCCGCCCAGTTCGTCCTCCCGCAGCGGTGTGAAGCCGAGCCGCTCCGCGACCCGCACGGACGGCGTGTTGCCGTGCCGGATCATCGCCGTGACGTACGGGACGCTCAGCGCCTCCCAGCCCCAGGCGAGCGCGGCGCGCGCCGCCTCGGTCGCGTACCCCTTGCCCCACGCCTCCGCGGCGAAGGTCCAGCCGAGCTCCGTCTCGTCGAAGGACTCCCAGTACTGCAGCCCGCTGCGCCCGATGAACCCGCCCGTCTCCTTCAACTCCACGGCGCACAGGCCGTGGCCGCGCTCCGCCCACTGCCGTTCGATGCCGGCGAGCCGCTCCTCGGCCCGCTCACGGGTGTACGAGCCGACGAAGCGGTTGACCCGCTCGTCCGCGTGCAGCGCCACGAACCGATCCGCGTCCGCGACCGTCAGAGGCCTGAGCATCAGCCGTTCCGTCTCGATCATGCCCCGATCGTACGAGCCGCCGCCGGGGCGTGTCACCGGCGTGGGCCCCGGTCGCCGCCCGGGTGAGCGGGCCGGGCGGGCCGGGCGGGCCGAGCGGGGACCGTGCGCCTCAGTGCGACTCGCGGCCGACCGCCGGTCCCGTGGAACCGGTCAGGAAGTCGAGGTCCGCGCCGGTGTCAGCGCCCGAGACATGGTCGATGTAGAGCCGCTCCCAGCCGCGTGCCGGTGCGGCGTAGCCGTCCGTCGTCGCCCGGCCCGGGGTCCGTGCGGCCAGTTCGGCGTCCGGCACGTCGACGGTCAACGTCCGCGCCGCGACGTCGAGTTCGATGACGTCCCCGGTGCGTATGAGCGCGAGCGGACCGCCCGCGGCGGCCTCCGGCGCGACATGCAGGACCACCGTCCCGTACGCGGTGCCGCTCATCCGCCCGTCGCACACCCGCACCATGTCGCGTACCCCGCTCTCCAGGAGCTTCCTCGGCAGGGGCATGTTGGAGACCTCCGGCATGCCCGGGTAGCCCTTGGGCCCGCAGCCGCGCAGGACGAGCACCGAGTCCGCGTCCACGTCGAGATCCGGGTCGTCGATGCGGGCGTGGAAGTCCTCGATGCTGTCGAAGACGACGGCGCGCCCGCGATGGCTCAGCAGGTGCGCGGAGGCCGCGGCCGGTTTGATGATCGCGCCGCTCGGCGCGAGGTTGCCGCGCAGCACGGCGATGCCCGCCGCCTCCTTGAGCGGGCTCTCGCGTGCCCTGATGACCTCGCGGTCCCAGACGCGCGCGTCGTCGAGGTGGTCCACGAGCGGCCGCCCCGTGACGGTGCGCGCGTCCGGGTCGAGCAGGTCGCGGACCTCCCGCAACACGGCGAGCAGGCCGCCCGCGCGGTGCAGGTCGTCCATCAGGAACCGGCCGGCGGGCTGGAGGTCGACGAGCAGCGGCACGCGGGAGCCGATGCGGTCGAAGTCGTCCAGCGTCAGCTCGACGCCGAGGCGGCCCGCTATCGCCAGCAGGTGCACGACCGCGTTGGTGGAGCCGCCGATCGCGGCGAGCGCGACGATCGCGTTGTGGAAGGAGGCGCGGGTCAGCAGCGTTCCCGGCGTGCGGTCCTCGTGCACGAGTTCCACCGCGAGCTTCCCGGTGGCGTGCGCGGACTCCAGCAGCCTGCTGTCCGGGGCCGGGGTACCCGCGAGGCCGGGCACGACCGTGCCGAGCGCCTCGGCGAGCAGGCCCATGGTGGAGGCGGTGCCCATGGTGTTGCAGTGGCCTCGGCTGCGGATCATCGCGCACTCGGAGCGGATGAAGTCCTCGCGGCTGAGGGTCCCGCCGCGCACCTCCTCGCTGAGCCGCCAGACGTCGGTGCCGCAGCCGAGCGCGGCGCCGCGGAAGGTGCCGGTGAGCATCGGGCCGCCGGGGACGACGACAGCGGGCAGGTCCACGGAGGCGGCGGCCATCAGCAGCGCGGGGATGGTCTTGTCGCAGCCGCCGAGCAGGACGACCCCGTCGACGGGGTTGCCGCGCAGCATCTCCTCGGTGGCCATCGCCGCCATGTTCCGCCACAGCATCGCCGTCGGCCGCAGCAGCGTCTCGCCGAGGGAGACGACGGGCAGGTTGAGCGGGATGCCGCCCGCCTCGTGGATGCCGTCCCTGACCGACGACGCGACCTCGTTCAGGTGCGCGTTGCAGGGAGTGAGGTCGGACGCCGTGTTGGCGATGGCGATGTGCGGACGGCCGGAGAACGCGTCGGACGGCAGCCCCCTGCGCATCCAGGCGCGGTGGATGTAGCCGTCGCGGTCGTCGCCGCCGTACCACTGGGCGCTGCGCAGTTGCGACGTCATCGTGGTCTCGACCTCCGTGAACGGTGTGGACGGGCGTGGACGGATGCCGCCGCCGGGCGCGGGGCGGTGCGGGTTCGGCGGGGCGCTGCGCTCCGACCCCGGGCGGCGCAAGATCAACGACTGTACGCGCCGGGCCCGCGCGCGGGAAGACGTCGCCAGGACGGCCCTTCGATGTCGGCGGACGGCCACCGGCGCGGGTCCGCCGCGCCGCCCTGCCAGCCGCCCCCGGGCCGTCGGCGCAGGTCCCGGCGGGTACCGCCGCCCCCCCGGCCCCCCGGGCGCCGGTCACCGTGCCGGTACGATCGAACGAGCCGGCCCGGGCGGACGAGATGGCGAAGACACGTCCCCGCGGCCCCGGTGGCCGGCGGCGGCGTGCCCGCCCGGGGGCCCTGAGCGCGGCGCGGGCGCCGCGGGGGGGGGGGC
>NZ_JAIUKE010000534.1 GCF_020176795.1 Streptomyces sp. 8L | reverse complement strand
GTCCCCCACCCCCCTCGGCTACGACCCGTACCACCCGCGGCCGCCCGCCGGAGACAGACGCATGAGCCGCACCCTTCGGAGGATTCCCTTGCGCAAGAAACTTCTCGCCGCCCTCGCGATCACCATCGCGACAACGTTGTCCGCCGCGGGCTGCGGCGGTTCCGGCTCCGGCAGCGGCGGCAACTCGATCAAGGTCGTCTACTGGCAGCACCTGGACCAGAACGACAACAAGCAGCAGAAGTTCCTCGCCTCGATGAAGGAGTCCTTCGAGAAGGCCCACCCGGGCAAGAAGATCCAGATCGTTCCGGTCACGGCGTCGGAGAACGACTACTACACGAAGATCCAGCTGATGATGCGCTCGCCCTCGACCGCTCCCGACCTGGTCTACGAGGACACCGCGCTGATCAACTCCGACATGGCCAGCGGATACCTCAAACCGATCGACTCGTACGTCAAGAGCTGGTCGGACTGGGGCTCCTTCGCCCAGGCCGCCAAGGGCGCCGTCTCCTCGCCCACCGACGGCAAGACCTACGGCGTTCCGGACGACACCGACACCCGGGGCATCTGGTACAACCAGGACCTGCTCAAGAAGGCGGGGATCGCGACCCCTTGGCAGCCCAAGACCTGGCAGGACATCCTGGACGCGGCCCGGACGATCAAGAAGAAGCTGCCGGGCGTCACACCGATGAACCTCTACACCGGGCAGGCCGGCGGCGAGCGGTCCACCATGCAGGGCTTCGAGATGCTGCTGTACGGGACCACCGCCGCGGGCGACTCCCTGTACGACGCCAAGAACAAGAAGTGGATCGTCGGCTCCCAGGGCTTCAAGGACGCGCTGTCGTTCGTCCACACCGTCTACGGCGAGGGCCTCGGCCCGTCCAAGTCCGTCGCGCTCGACCCCAACGCGGACGCCGAGATCGACACGAAGCTGATCCCCGAGAACAAGCTCGCGATCTCCATCGACGGATCGTGGACGGCGAACAGCTGGCTCAAGACGGGACCGCGGCCCTGGCCCGAGTGGACCAAAACGATGGCCGCCGCCGCCATGCCGACCCAGCAGGGCCAGGCGCCGGGACAGGTCAGCATGTCGGGCGGCTGGGCCTGGTCCATCCCGGCCAAGGCCAAGAACCCCGACCTCGCCTGGCAGTTCACGAAGGCGATCAAGAACAAGGACAACACGACGAAGTGGAACATCATCGAGTCCACGACCGCCGTCCGCACCGACGTGGCCGCCGACCCGGAGTACCTCGACGCCACGCCGACCAACAAGTTCTTCACCGGTCTGGTCAAGTACACCCACTTCCGTCCGGCGCTGCCGAAGTATCCGCAGGTCTCCAACGCCATCACCAAGGCCATGGAGTCCGTGACCACCGGGCAGAGTTCGGTGTCGGAGGCCGCGAAGGCGTACGACCAGGATGTGGCCACGGCCGTCGGCTCCGACAGCACGGCCAAGGGCTCGCGATGAAATCCGCCGCCGCACCCGCCGACGCCGCCGTCCCCCTGGGCCGTGCGGCCGGCGGACGCGCGGCGCGCTCGTCGCTCCTGCGTGGTCTCCCGCTGCTGCCGTCCCTCGTCCTGCTGGCCGTGTTCCTCGCGGGTCCGATCCTCTACTGCGTCTACGACGCCTTCACCGACGCCCAGTTGACCGGCGCGGCCGAAACACACTTCGTGGGGCTGGCCAACTTCACGCGTGCGTTCGGCGACCCGGACTTCCTCAACGCCCTGTGGCTGACGCTGGTGTTCGTCGTCGGCTCCGCCGTCGTCGGGCAGAACACACTCGGGCTGAGCCTCGCGGTCCTCGCCGAGAAGGCCACCCGCCCGGTGCGCTCGCTCACCAACGGCGTGGTGATCGCCGCCTGGGTGCTGCCCGAGATCGTCGCCGGGTATTTGATGTACGCGTTCTTCTACCAGCAGGGTTCACTCAACGACGTGCTCGACCTGCTGGGGCTGCCGCGGCAGAACTGGCTGTACACCCTGCCGATCCTCGCGGTGTGCCTGGCCAACGTGTGGCGCGGCACCGCGTTCTCGATGATGGTCTACTCCGCCGCGCTCAACGAGGTGCCGCGCGATCTGCTGGAGGCCGCCGAGATGGACGGTGCGGGCGTGTGGCACAGACTGTGGCACATCACGCTCCCGGTCATCCGGCGCACCATCATGACCAATCTGATGCTGATCACCTTGCAGACGCTCTCCGTCTTCGGGCTGGTCTACGCCATGACCCGCGGCGGCCCCGGCAACAAGAGCCAGACCCTGCCGGTCTTCATGTACCAGCAGGCGTTCCAGAACAGCCTGATCGGCTACGGCACGGCGATCGCGCTCGTCCTGCTGGTCGTGGGCGCCCTGTTCTCCGTCGTGTACCTCAAGCTGCTGAAGGTGGAGGAGGACTGATGGCCACCACCGGCCTGAGGCCGCCCGCCACGGCGGGCCGGCGCGGCGGGGGCGCCCGCCCGGCGTCCGCCGCGGGTACCGGGCGCCGCGGGGTCCGTCCCGCGCGTGTCGCGGTCAACCTGGTCCTGCTGGCGATCTGTCTGCTGTTCGTGCTGCCGCTGGTGTGGATGGTGCTCGCGTCCATCAGCTCCACGGCCAGTTTCGAGCTGCACCTGCCTTCGCCGACGACGGACAACTACCACGCGGTCCTCAACACCGACACCACCTTCCGGCCGCTGCTCAACGGCCTGCTGCTGTGCGGTGGTGCGACCCTGCTGTGCGTGGTCGTCTCGATCCTGGCGGCGTATCCGCTGTCGCGCTACCGCTCCCGGCTGCGCCGCCCGTTCCTGTACACCGTCCTGTTCACCACCGGGCTGCCCATCACCGCGGTGATGATCCCCGTGTACAGCATGTTCGTACAGGTCGACCTGATCGACTCGATGGGCGCGACCACGCTGTTCCTCACGGCGTCCGCGCTGCCGATCGGGATCTGGCTGATGAAGAACTTCATGGACGGTGTGCCCATCGTCCTGGAGGAGGCGGCCCGGATCGACGGAGCCAACGCCATGCAGTCCCTGTGGCGAGTGGTGCTGCCCCTGATGTGGCCCGGTGTCATCGTCGTCACCGTGTTCACCTTCATCAGCATGTGGGGCAACTTCTTCGTCCCGTTCGTGCTGCTGCTGTCGCCGGAGAAGCTGCCGGCGTCGGTGAGCGTGTTCACCTTCCTCAGCGCCCACGACCAGACGCAGTACGGGCAGCTGGCGGCGTTCTCCATCATCTACACACTGCCCGTGGTGATGCTGTACCTCCTGCTCACCCGCAAGCTGGGCGGTGGGTTCGCGCTCGGCGGCGCGCTGAAGGGCTGAACTCTCCCTCTCGGCGCCCTCTCGGCGACACGTGCCGGGCGAGCCCGTCGCGGTGCCGGAGGGCCTGCCCGGTGCCTACCGGACCACCGGCCGGGCGCCGGGCCGGGCAGAACGCGACGGACGGGGCGCCGGGCCCGGAGCGCGGAGCGAGCGGGCCGCCCCCGGGTACGGCCCGCCGCTCCGTCCCGCAAAGCCCCGGCCCGGGGCAGCGTCCCGGAACGCCCGGGCCCGAGGCAGTGGGGTGCTGCTCAGCGCCAGCCGAGCCCCGGGGCGACCTGGGTGAGGACGCTCTCCAGCACGTGTGCGTTGTAGTCGACGCCGAGTTGGTTCGGAATGGTCAGCAGCAGGGTATCGGCGGCCTGGATGGCCTCGTCCTCCCGCAACTGCTCCACCAGCACGTCCGGCTCCGCCGCGTACGAGCGCCCGAAGATCGCCCTCGTCGTCTCGTCGATCATGCCGGCCCGGTCGCGCGAGTCGCGGTCCCGGCCGAAGTAGGCCCGGTCCAGGTCGTTGGTCAGGGCGAAGATGCTGCGGCTGACCGACACCCGCGGCTCGCGCTCGTGTCCCGCCGCCCGGTACGCCTCGCGGTACGCCTCGATCTGCTTGCGCTGCTGGACGTGGAGCGGCTCCCCCGTCTCGTCGTCCTTCAGTGTGGAGCTCTGCAGGTTCATCCCCAGCTTCGCGGCCCACACGGCGGTCGCGTTCGAACCGGAGCCCCACCAGATCCGCTCGCGCAGCCCCTCGGAGTGCGGCTCGACGCGCAGCAGCCCCGGCGGGTTGGCGAACATCGGCCGCGGGCTCGGCTCGGCGAAGCCCTCACCGTCGAGCACCTTGAGGAAGACCTCGGTGTGCCGGCGGGCCATGTCGGCGCTGCTCTCGCCCTCCGCCGGGGCGTAGCCGAAGTACCGCCAGCCGTCGATCACCTGCTCCGGTGATCCGCGGCTGACGCCGAGCTGGAGCCTGCCTCCGGAGATGAGGTCGGCGGCGCCGGCGTCCTCGGCCATGTAGAGCGGGTTCTCGTACCGCATGTCGATCACACCGGTGCCGATCTCGATCTTCGACGTGCGCGCGCCGATGGCTGACAGCAGCGGGAACGGGCTCCCCGCCTGCCGGGCGAAGTGGTGCACGCGGAAGTACGCGCCATCCACGCCCAGCTCCTCTGCGGCCACCGCCAGATCGATCGACTGGTGCAGGAAGTCGGCGGCGGAGCGGGTCGCGGAGTGCTCACTCGGCGACCAGTGGCCGAACGAAAGAAATCCAATCCTCTTCACACGGTGCGCAGCGCCCTACGACCACGTTTGATTCCCACGCGGGCAGGTGATTCCGACGCCTGCACGCGCCACCCTGACGTGGCCGGACCGGCTCGCGGCGTGGCTACCGGGCCGGCCGCTCGGGCGGGGCTCCCATCCGGTGGTGCAGGGTCACGAGGCGCAGGTCCTTGGCCGGGCCCCGTACCGTCCACACCACCCGCCAGCGGTCCGCGGCCAGCACACTGAACTCGCCGCGGTAGACGTCCTCGGCACACGGGTGGTCGGCGACGCAGTGTCCCTCCCGCAGGTCCAGGGGGTGGAACGGGCGGCCGTCCGCGAACCTGACGAAAGCCGCCCCCTCGCCGGCCGGCTCGAAGAGGTGCTCACGGGACGCGGGCCTGGCCACCCCTTGCCAGGTGAACTCGCCCCGCTCGGTGTGCCGCAGTCCTGCGCCGGGCTCCCCGTACACGAAGTCGGCCGTGCCGCGGAACGTGCCGCACCGATCCTGGGACAGGTCGTACACGATCCGCTCGACCCGCCACCTCCCGGCGAGATAGCCGAGGGTGTCCGCCACGCGGTGCGGCCCGCCGGCGGGGGTCGCACGCTCGACCGCCGGCCTGTCCTGTCGTTCCACCGCCCCGCCCTTCCACCCGCCGTCCGTCTTTCCGCGATGCTAGACCGTGCCGGACGAGGCGCGGGCCCCGTATCGGCCCGCCGAGCGGCCGGCCCGGCCCCCGGCGGGCCGTGGTGTCACGCGCGCGGTGCCGTCGCTTCGAGCGGGTTGCGCAGGCCTTCCGCGGCATCCGACACCCGTTGGATGAGGTCGAAGAAGGCGCGTTGCTCGTCGGCGGAGAGCGGAGCCAGGAAGACCTGGTTCATCCGGGCCGTGCGCACGGTCAGCCTGCGGTGGACCCGCTGTCCCTCGTCCGTCGGGCGCAGCAGAAAACGACGGCCGTCCTGCGGGTCGCGGATCTTGTCCAGGAGCTCACGGCGGTCGAGGCGGCTGACGACCTCGGCGATGGTGGAGCGGTCGAGTCCCACCCGCTCTCCCACGGTGCGCTGGTCGAGTCCTGGCTCGGCCACGAGCGCGTTCAGCACCGCGAACTGAGGGGAGGTGATCTCCTCGGAGACCATCGTGTTCCACAGCAGGTAGTGCGCCTGCTGCAACCGCCGGGCCAGATGCCCGGGGTGGGTCGTCAGGTCGACCGCGGCCATGTGCGCTCCTGTCATTTCGTACGTACCCTGACGATATAGCATGCGCCAAGAGTCCCACGGGCTCACGCATCTCTTCTTTCTTCAGCTCACCTGGGCTCTTGACCTCTCAAACGGGGGGTGACAGCGTGTGGGGAGCTGCACGTGAATACTCAGTGCCCTGAGTATCTCGTTTCCTGAAGACGTGGAAGAGATGGGGGCGTTCCCGTATGGACAAGGTGGTGGCCACCGCGGGCGAGGCGGTGGCCGATGTACGGCACGGCGCGTCGCTCGCGGTGGGCGGCTTCGGGTTGAGCGGTGTGCCGAACGTGCTGATACAGGCGCTCCACGCACGAGGAGTCGGCGGACTCTCGGTGGTCTCCAACAACTGCGGCGCGATGGAGTCGGGCCTGGCCACCCTGCTGGCGGCAGGCCGCATCGCGCGGGTCACCGGGTCCTACATCGGCGCCAACAAGGAGTTCGCGCGCCAGTACCTCGGCGGGGAACTGGAGGTGGAGATGATCCCGCAGGGGACTCTGGCCGAACGGCTGCGGGCCGGCGGCGCGGGCATCCCGGCCTTCTACACGCCGGCGGGCGTGGGCACCCAGGTCGCGCTGGGCGGGCTGCCCTGGCGGTACGACGGCGCCGGCGGTGTCGCGCTGGCCTCGCCACCGAAGGAGGTACGGGAGTTCGGCGGCGAGGAGTACGTGCTGGAGCGCGGTATCCGCACCGACTTCGCCCTCGTACGCGCGGCGCGGGGCGACCGGCACGGCAACCTGGTTTTCGCGAAGTCGGCCCGCAACTTCAATCCACTGGCGGCCATGGCGGGCGGGGTGACCATCGCCGAGGTCGAGGAGCTGGTCGAACCCGGTGAGATCGAGCCGGACGCGGTGCATCTGCCGGGGATCTTCGTCCAGCGGGTCATCGGCCTGTCCCCCGAGCAGGCCTGTGCGAAACAGATCGAGAAGCGCACGGTTTCGGCACGGTCGTCACAAGAGGAGGCGGGTTCCTGATGGCCTGGACGCGTGAGCAGATGGCCGCCCGGGCCGCGCGCGAACTCCGCGACGGCCAGTACGTCAACCTCGGCATCGGCCTGCCGACGCTCATCCCCAACCACCTCGCGCCGGGCGTGGAGGTGATCCTTGAGTCGGAGAACGGCATCCTGGGCACCGGGCCGTATCCCCGGGAGGACCAGGTCGACCCCGACCTGATCAACGCGGGCAAGGAGACCGTGACGGTCCTGCCGGGCGCCTCCTTCTTCGACTCGGCACTCTCCTTCTCGATGATCCGCGGCGGCCACATCGACGTCGCCGTGCTCGGGGCCATGCAGGTCTCGGCCGGAGGCGACCTGGCGAACTGGGCCGTCCCGGGCAAGATGATCACCGGCATCGGCGGGGCGATGGACCTCGTCCACGGCGCCCGGTCGGTCATCGTGGTCATGACCCACACCACCAGGGACGGCACCGCGAAGATCCTCAAGGAGTGCACGCTTCCGCTGACCGGCAGGTCGTGCGTGGACCGGATCATCACCGACCTGGGCGTCCTCGACGTCGCCCCGGAAGGTCTGGTCCTGGTGGAGACGGCGCCGGGTGTGGACACCGACGAGATCCGGGCGAAGACGGACGCCACGCTCGCCCTGGCGGAGGGCGTGCGGTAAAAGGCGACCCCGCCGTGCGGGGCGACCGGCCAACCCCTCGTCCCCACCACTGACGTGGCGCCGGTGCGCACGAGGATCGGTGCCCCCTCCCCCTCGACCGCCAGAGCCCTGGAGCCCCGGAGCCCTGGACCCCCAGATC
>NZ_JAIUKE010000533.1 GCF_020176795.1 Streptomyces sp. 8L | reverse complement strand
CTCGGCCCCGGCTCGACGCCGCCCCCAGGCCCCACCTCCGGCGGCGGCAGCCTCGGCCAGGCGGGTGCCGTCTGCGGACGAATCGGCGCATCAGGGTTCCGTCCCGCACCTTGACGGGTGATCAGTGCCCGACAAGACTGCCTCGATGGGTGACAACGATGTCACCCAGAGCAGGCGGACGCAGGGCGTGACAGGGAGGCCTCGGTGCACCGACCACGCGGCAAATGGAGCAGACTCGGGATGGGCGCGGTGGCGATCGCCGCGTGTGTGACGGCCGTTCCGGCGACGGCCTCGGCGGCGCCGGGACACACCTCGGCGCTGGCCTCCGGGCACACGTCCCTCGTGCAGGACCCGACGGCCTACGTCGACCCGATGATCGGGACGAAGAAGGGGGTCGACGCCGAGAACACCTTCCCCGGCGTCACCGCGCCCTTCGGCATGATGCAGTTCAGCCCCGACACCACCAGCGGTGCCACCGGCTACGAGTACACCTCGGACACCATCAAGGGCTTCAGCCTCGACCACTTCTCCGGCGGCTGCTCGTCGTTCGGCGACATCCCGATCCTGCCGGTCACCGGAGCGGTGGGCGACGACCCGGCCGCCCGCACGGAGCACTTCTCCCACGACGACGAGCACGCCTCCACCGGCGCCTACTCCGTCAAGCTGAAGGACTCGGGTGTCCAGGCCGACATCGGCGCGTCCACCCGGACCGGCATCGCGAACTTCCAGTACCCGAAGGGGAGCCGGGCGCAGGTCCTCGTCAAGTCGGGAACCAGCCTGGGCGGTGACCTCGCGGCCCGGGTCCAGGTCGTGAACGACCACGAGCTGCGCGGCACCACGACCCCGCACGGCCTGTGCAACAACAGCCAGTACACGATGTACTTCGACATCACCTTCAACCGGCCGTTCACCGCCCACGGCACCTGGGGCGGCGGCCGGGTCACCGCGGGCGCCGACAGCGCGCAGGGCGCCGGCTCCGGCGCGTACCTGACGTTCGACACCTCCCGCACGGCGTCCGTGGCGGCGAAGGTCGGCATGTCGTACGTCAGCACGGGCGGCGCCGCAAAGAACATGGCGGCGGAGATCCCCGGCTGGAACGTGCGGCAGGTCCAGGAGCGGACCCGCGCCGACTGGCGCGGCGTGCTCGGCAAGGTGCGCGTCGGCGGCGGCACGAAGGACCAGTTGACGACGTTCTACACATCGCTGTACCGCTCGTTCCAGTCGCCGAGCGTCTTCAACGACGTGGACCGGCGCTACATCGGTTTCGACGACAAGATCCACACCGTGGCACCCGGGCACACCCAGTACGCGACCTTCTCCGACTGGGACATCTACCGCTCGCTCGCCCCGCTCCAGACCATGATCTATCCGCGGAAGGCCGGCGACATGGCCAACTCCCTGCTGCGGGACGCCCAGCAGCAGGGCGGCTGGTGGCCGAAGTGGCCCTCGCAGAACATGACAGGCAACGTCATGAACGGCGACAACGGGGTGCCGCTCTTCGCCCAGTACGTCGCCTTCGGCGCGAAGGGCGTGGACATCAAGGACGCGCTGCCCATCATGGAGAAGGGCGCCACCACCTCGCAGAAGGTCGGCTGGGGCTGGACCGAACGGCCGGGCGTCGAGGACTACGTACGCCTCGGATACGCGCCCAACGACGCGGTCTCGCAGGGCGACCACGGCCTCCAGGGCGCGTCCGAGACCCTGGAGTGGGCCACCGACGACTTCACCATCTCCCAGCTCGCCGCGAAGGCGGGCGACCGCGGTACCGCCGCCGAGTACGCCCGGCGCGGCCAGAACTGGCAGAACATCTTCGACCCCGCCACCGGCTACCTGCGCCCCCGCGACGACAACGGCTCCTTCCCCGCGGGCCCCGGCTTCCGGACGCCGCCCGCGGGCGCCTTCGGCCAGGACGGCTACGACGAGGGCAACGCCGCCCAGTACAACTGGTCCGTACAGCAGGACATCGCGGGCCTCGTCGCCGCGATGGGCGGCAAGGACAAGGTGATCCCGCGCCTCGACACCTTCTTCAGCCAGTTGAACGCGGGCGGCAACGCCCCGTACGACTGGGCGGGCAACGAGATCGACACCACCGCCCCGTGGATGTACGACTACGTGGGCCAGCCGTGGAAGACGCAGGAGGTCACCCGCAGGTTCGAGACCGAGCTGTTCACCACCGAGCCCGACGGCCTGCCGGGCAACGACGACAACGGCGCCCTGTCGTCCGAGTACGTGTGGGCGGCGCTCGGCATGATGCCCGCGACGCCCGGCACACCGACGCTCGCGCTCAACAGCCCGCTGTTCAGAGCCGCCGACATCAGCCTCGGCACCGGACACCACATCGTCATCGACGCGCCGAAGGCGGCGACCGACGCCCCGTACGTCACCCGCATGACCCTGAACGGCCGTTCGTACGAATCGACCGCGCTGCCCGCCTCGTTCGCCACCCGCGGCGGCGATCTCGGTGTCGCGCTGTCCACCCGGCCCGACACGCACCGGGCCACCTCGGCCGCGGACGCGCCGCCCTCGTACCGCGCGTACGAGGGCCCGGCGATCGGCTATCTGACCCCGACCGGTACCCAGGTGGCGCCCGGCGGCACCAGCCTGGCCGCCACCATCGGCGTCTCGACGCTCGCGGGCGGCGCGGGCAGGGTTGGCTGGAGCGCGCACTCCGACGTCGCGGGGGTGAGTGTCACCCCGTCCTCCGGCACGCTCGACCTGAGGCATGCCGCCACCGCGAAGACGCCGGTCACGATCAAGGTCGGGCAGGACACACCGTCCGGCTACCACCCGGTCACGATCACCTTCCGCACCGCCCGCGGGCAGGCGCTGCCCGGTGGCGCCGCCGTGATCACCGTGCCGGCCGCCGACGGTGCCGCCACCGCCTGCGACACACTCGGCAGCACGGACACCGAGTGCGGACTCAAACTCCGCGACAACGGGGACGGCCACACCACCCCCGTCACCGTCGGCGGCCGGCCGGGCCGCTCCACGACGGACGGCTCGCCGTTCGAGTACTTCGACATCGACAACACCACCGTCCCCGGCGGGACGTACAGGGCGACGGTGACCGTCGACTACTACGACCACGGCACCGGCAGCTGGACCCTCCAGTACGACGCCGTCGGCAACGCCTACAAGTCGACCGCGCCGGTGGCCAAGACGGGCACCGACACATGGAAGACCGCCACCTTCACGGTCGACGACGCGGCCTTCGCGGGCGGTGAGAACGCCGGGACGGACTTCCGTCTGGCGAACAGCGGCGACACGGGGACGATCGGACGGGTCCACACCTCCGTCACCGGCGACGGTGTGCTCGCCCTGCACCTCTGCCCCGACGACAACTGAACAGCGGGAGGGCCGCCTTGAGCGAGCTCCTCCCGCACGGCGGAGGCCGGTCTCCCAAAGCGGGGGCCGGCCTTCGCCCTCAGCGCTCCTCGCGTACCAGCACCACGCTCCAGGGCGTCACCGTCTCCGCCAGAACGAAGGTCCCCGCGCCGTCCGCGGCCAGCTCGCGGCGCCGCACGTCCTCGGCGGCAGCGCGCAGCTCCGCGGTCTGCTCGCGGGTCGGGAAGTCCGGCGAACCCATCGCCCGCCAGGCCGTCGTGGCGTCACCGCTGCCCACCGCGAGGGTCTCCACCACGATCCGTGCGCCGGGCCTGAGGCCGCGCAACTCCACGCGCAGCGGGGTGTCCTCGCCCACCTGCTGCACGGCGAGCGCCTCGTCGCGGACGGCCGCCTTCGGCGGTGCGGAGCGCTGCTGCTCGGGATAGTGGTAGGCGAGCACGGCCAGCGCGCCGGTGCCGCCGTGCCGGGTCGCCACCGCGCCGGGCGCGCGGCCCAGCAGCTCGTCGCCGAGCGCGTGCAGCATGCGGTACGCGTGGAACACCGGCTTGGGCACGCCCTGGTAGGTCACCATGCCGAAGCCGCCGTGGAAGATGCCGTCGCCCGCGCCGCCCTCCTCGAACACGTCGGTGAACACCCAGTGCGCCAGCGAGTCGACCAGACCCGCCGACTCGACCTGGGACTTGACGACGAACGTCGCCGCCGGCATGTGGTCGTGCGCGTGATCGCGCGGCGAGGGGCTGGAGTTCCACTCCGTGAGATGGATCTCCGCGTCCGGGTAGGGGCCGCTGTCCACGATCTCGCGCAGCAGCCGCAGGTCCCTGACCGTCGCGTCGGACCCGCGCACGAACTCCTTGTGCTGCCCGCCGTGTCCGTCCAGGGCCCAGTCCGTGGGGTAGGGGTGGGTCGACACGAAGTCCACCGGCAGGCCGCGTGCGGCACAGAAGGCGAGGAACTCCTCCAGCCACACCGGGCGCCAGTCCAGCGCGTCCAGGTTCTCCGCGTCGAGCACCACCGCGTGCTGCGCGGTGTCCTCCCGCTCGCCCGCGAACCGGGCGTCCGGTACGAAGTTGGAGGTGGCGGGGCCGCCCACGCGCAGCCGCGGGTCCACCGCCTTCACGGCGCGCACCGTCGCCTCGTACAGCGCGAAGTACTCACTTCGGGTGCCGCGGAAGAAGTTGTGCAGGTTCGGCTCGTTCCACACCTCGAAGTACCACCGCGCGACCTCGTCCGCCCCGTAGCGGCCGATCCAGTGGCGCACGGTCGCGGTGATCAGGTCCGTCCAGGCCGCCATGTCGGTGGGCGGCGCGCCGTTGGCGCCCCACCAGAAGGTCGTCGCGTGCTCGCGGGCCAGCGCACCCGGTGAGAAGCCGAACTCGACGAACGGCCGGACACCGGACTCCAGCATCCGGTCGAACACATCGTCCACGTAGTGGAAGGTGTGGTAGATCCGGCCCGCCGCGTCCTGGCGCAGGACGAACATGTCGTCGTGGAAGAGGCCGTGGAACCGCACGTACCGGAAACCGCACCGCCCGGCGGCGTCCTTCAGGTGCTCCTGCCACCCCGCGCGCAGCCCCTCCGCGGCCCGGCCCGCACCGACGACCTCCGACCACGAGTGCGCGAGGGGCGAGCCGGGACGCGCGGCGTCCGCGGCGATGCTGATGGCCATGGCTGGTCCTTTGCGGCAGGTCGTCGGGAGGAAGCGGGGGAAAGCGGGAAAGCGGCAAAACGGAGAAAGCGGGGAAGTGGGGAAGTGGGGAAAGCGGTTGCTGACGGCCCGCGAGCCTACGGATCACCGCGCGTACCCGGCAAGATGCAGCCGACATAGTTGGCAGGGGCTCGCGGCCTGGCCGGAGCGCCGGTCTTGGACGCGGCCTGGCTAACTCTTTCATTCGACTAGAGTGGTTAGCGTGGCGGGCCCGGAGGGCGGTCCGACGGGCCGGCGGATTCGCGAAAGGTTCCGGGACCGGCGGGGGAGACCCCGGGAGAGCCCGGAGAAAAGGACCGGAAGGCCCGGAACGACCGGAGAAGGGGAGGGGCCGCGGATGGACGACGACAGCGCGCTGCTGATGGACCTGCTGAACACGACCCCTGTGGTGGAGGGCGTACCCGCCGACCGGCTCGCCGGCGACGACGCGGCGCGCGCCTGGATCGTGGAACACGGCGGACGCGCGGACCAGGGCGCTCCGGAGCGGCTGCGGGAACTGCGGGGGCTGCTCCAGGCGGTCGTGCGCGGCGAGCGGGACCCCGAGGCGCTCGGCCCGTTCCTTGAGGGCGTCGTCAAGCGGCCCGCGGTGGGCCGGGACGGCGTGGCCTGGCGGCTCGACGTCGCAGGCGACCGGGCCCTGACCGTGCGGGCGGTGCTGGCCTGGGCGGAGCTCGCGGAGCGGCTGCCCGGCCGGGTGCGGCCCTGCGCGAACCCGGAGTGCCGCCTCTTCCTGCTGGACCGCAGCCGCGCCGGCACGGCCCGCTGGTGCTCGATGGCGACCTGCGGAAACCGTCTCAAGGCGCGCCGCCACCAGGCCCGCAGGGCGACCGGGTCCGGCGGGAGCGCGGCGGGCTGACGGGGGCGGCACCGCACCGGGGCCGCCCCCGCCCGCCGAAGCCCGGCCGTGGCCGGAGCAGGTCGGAGCAGGCCGCGTCAGAGCAGGACGGGCGTCAGGTCGGGGCCCTCGCCGTCCTCGTAGGCGTGCTCGTCGAACGGGTACAGCGGGCGCGCCACCTTGTGGTGCCCGAGCCGCAGAAGATCCTGGTCGACCCCGCCGGGCGTCAGCGCGAGCAGCCAGTCCGCGGCCATGTCGTACAGCTCGGGCTCCAGGTAGCCGATCTTCACGACCACCAGGTCGAAGGTCCGCGGGTCGATGCCGAGACCGCCCCGGGCAGGACCCATGAAGTCGGCGAGCGTGTGGAAGGGCTTGCGGCGCTCGGTGACCACGACCGTGAGGCCGCCGCTGGTGATGGCGGCCATGTCGCAGCCGCGGTCGTACGCGCCGCCCCCGGCGCCGTCGGTGTCCGCGGCGCGCTGGAGCGCTGTGACCGTGCCGGTCAGCGGGTAGGGGCCGCCCTGTGTCGTGTCGACCTTGTTGCCGATCCCGAGCGTGACCTCCGCGCCGACGCCTGCCTCGAAGCAGG
This sequence comes from Streptomyces sp. 8L, assembly GCF_020176795.1. Lineage (GTDB taxonomy): Bacteria > Actinomycetota > Actinomycetes > Streptomycetales > Streptomycetaceae > Streptomyces. The sequence continues at coordinate 1,061 of NZ_JAIUKE010000533.1, read as the reverse complement.
CGGCCACCGCGGCCGGGTCCATGATCCCCGGGTGCACGGCCGTCACCTTGCCCGAGGCGATCTCCTCACGTTCGAGCAGCTTGCCGAGCATGTACGCGAGGTCGCCCGCACCGCCCGCCGTGGGGTTGTCGCCCGAGTCGGAGATGAGGAACGGGCGCTTGTCGGACGCCACGGCCCGCTCGATGGACTCCTCCGCGCTGCCGGTGGGGCCCACGAACACGAAGTCGCGCCGCACGTCCCAGTACTGCCGGGCCAGCGACTCGGCCCTGGCCGCCGCGAGCTCGGCGTCGTCACCCGTCACCACCACGGCGGCGCGGCAGCGGGCCTGGTCGGCCCAGGCGTAGCCGACCCAGATCGCCGCGTCCACGATGCCGGGCTCGGCCTCGATGCCGGGCAGCCGCCCGTACAGGCCCTTGGCGGGCTCCAGCCGGGTGCTGGTCTTCTCGCCGGGCAGCAGGACCGGCACCTGGACCCAGGCGCGGTGCGGACGCCGGCGCCCCTCGGGCAGCAGGAGGCGCTCCACGAGCTTGCGGGCCGCCCGCTCGCGGGTGTCCCAGGCGTCCTCGTGCGGCGCCATGCGGTGCGCGGTCAGCAGGTCGAGCGGCTCGGCGAAGCGGCGCGAGACGTTGCCGTGCAGGTCCATCGCCGCCGAGGCCAGCGGGCTGCCGTGCGCCGGGTCGTCCGGGGTGCCGACGAAGTCCAGGGCCGCGCGCACGGCCTCGGTGAGGTCGCCCTCCGCGTCGTCGAGGCCGATGACGCTCATCGCTCCGTGCAGGTCGTAGACCATGCCGTCGAGCGGGCCCGCGGAGCGGATGCGCTCCACCAGCTCGTCCTTGAGCCGCAGGTACGAGTCGGCCTCGACGGGGCCGCCCGGCAGCGCCGTCGCGTGCAGCAGCGGTACCCACTCCACGAGCTCCGCCAGGTCGGAGTCCGGCCGCGTCCACGTGTAGCGGTCGAGGAGGTCCTGCACCCGGGTCTGCCAGAAGTCGTCGGCCGCGGGGCGGTGCGGGCAGAAGGTCGAGGACTCGATGCCGATCCCGCCGATCGCGATGCGCAGTCGG
>NZ_JAIUKE010000532.1 GCF_020176795.1 Streptomyces sp. 8L | reverse complement strand
ACCCTCCCCCGTACCACCGCCCTCTCCCGTACCGCCGTCCTCTCCCCCTGCCTCCGGCACGCCGACCGCGGCGGCGCTGCTGCGGCGGCTGACGGCCGCCGGTGCCCCGCCGTTCGCCCTGCTGCGCCGGCGTACGCCCGGCCGTGCCGAGGACGTCGTGGAGGTGCTGGCCGGCTCCGTCCGCGTGGTGGACCGGCTCGCGCAGATCCCGGTCGGTGACCGGCCCTCGCTCGCGCTCGTACCGTTCCGGCAGATCAGGGAGCGCGGGTTCGACGTACGGGACGACGCCACGCCGCTCGCCGTGCTGGTCGCGGACGAGGTGTACGAACTGCCCCTCCACGAGGTGCTGGACGCGCTGCCCGCGCACGGCGTCCACGTCGCGGACGGCGGGTTCGACGTCGCGGACGACGCCTACGCCGACATCGTCCGGCGGGTCATCGAGGACGAGATCGGCACCGGGGAGGGCGCGAACTTCGTCATCAGGCGCACCTTCGAGGGGCGCGTGCCCGGGTTCGGGCGGGCGGACGCGCTGGCGCTGTTCCGGCGGCTGCTGGTGGGCGAGCAGGGCGCGTACTGGACCTTCGTCGTGCACACGGGCGAGGGCGGGCGCGTACTGGTGGGGGCGAGCCCCGAGGTGCATGTGCGGATGAGCGGCGGCACGGTCGTGATGAACCCGATCAGCGGCACCTTCCGCTACCCGCAGGGTCCTGAGGGGCCGACGGTGGAGGAGTTGCTGGCGTTCCTCGGCGACCGCAAGGAGACGGACGAACTGTCGATGGTCGTCGACGAGGAACTGAAGATGATGTGCACGGTCGGAGACCGGGGCGGGGTGGTGGTCGGCCCCCGGCTCAAGGAGATGGCCCATCTCGCGCACACGGAGTACGAGTTGCGCGGACGGTCGACGCTGGACGTGCGGGAGGTGCTGCGGGAGACGATGTTCGCCGCGACGGTCACCGGGTCCCCGGTGCAGAACGCCTGCCGGGTCATCGAGCGGTACGAGCCGGGCGGGCGCGGCTACTACGCGGGCGCCCTCGCGCTGCTGGGCAGGGACGCGGGCGGCGCGCAGTCGCTGGACTCGCCGATCCTGATCCGTACGGCCGACATCGACGCGGACACGGGCGCGCTGCGCGTCGGTGTGGGCGCGACGCTGGTGCGCCACTCGGACCCGGCGGGCGAGGTCGCGGAGACGCACGCGAAGGCGGCGGGCGTGCTCGCCGCGCTGGGCGTACGGGAGCCCGCGCGGCCCCGGCCGGCCGGCGCTGCGCAGGGGCCGGGACTCGCCCGCGATCCACGGGTGCGGGCGGCGCTGGACGCGCGCCGGGCGGGCCTGGCGCCGTTCTGGCTGCGGATGCGGACGGAGGAGGAAGAGCCGGTGGCGCGGCCTTCGGGGGAGCACGTGCTCGTGGTGGACGGCGAGGACACGTTCACGGCGATGCTGGCGCACCTGCTGCGCTCGTCCGGGCTCGCGGTGACCGTGCGCCGGTACGACGAGCCGGGCCTGCGCGAGGCGGCGCTGGCGCACCGGGGCCCGGTGATGCTGGGGCCGGGCCCCGGCGACCCGGCGGACCGGGCGGACCGCCGCATCCGGATCATGCGGGGCCTCGCGGCGGACCTCGTCAGGGCGCGCAAGCGCGGGCTGCTCGGGGTGTGCCTCGGCCATGAGCTGCTGATGGCGGAGCTGGGGCTCGACGTCGTACGCAAGCGGGAACCGCACCAGGGCGTGCAGCTGACGCTCGACGTGTTCGGGCGGCCCGAGACGGTCGGGTTCTACAACAGCTTCACCGCGCGATGCGACGACGAGACCGCGCGGGAGCTCGCGGCGCACGGCATCGAGGTCGCGCGGGACGCGGTCACGGGCGAGGTGCACGCGGCGCGCGGCCCGGGCTTCGCGTCGTGGCAGTTCCACGCCGAGTCGGTGCTGACCCTCGACGGCGTGGGCGTGACCTCCCGGTTCCTGGACCACGCCCTGCGGGCGGGCGCGGACGCGGCGGGCTGACCCTCAGCGCCGGGGGCGCCCGCGACACCGCGCGGGTGCCCCCGCCGCACGCACGCGGCCACGCGGTGCGCGGACGGCGGCGGGCAGCTTGGACTACAGCAGGCCCGCGCCACGCAGGTGGGCCGCGACCGCCTCGCGTTCGGAGGCCGACAGCGCGCCCATCGGGTGCGGTGTCGTCGCGTGGGCGATCACCTTCCGCAGCCGCAGCGCCTCCTTGAAGGCGCCGATCGCGGACGCGTAGCCGCCGATCCTTGCCGTGTCCCCCACCCGCACCATGGCGAACAGGGCCCGCAGCCGCTCCTGCTGGCGCGCGGCCTCCTTCGTGTCGCCGCGCCTGGCCGCCTCGAACAGGGCGACGTAGGCGCCCGGATCGACGTTGCCGAGCCCCGGCACGATGCCGTCAGCGCCGAGCGCGAGAGCGATGTCCGCCATCACCTCGGACCCGGTGAGCACCGAGAAGCCGCGCGCCCGCGCGCCGTTGGCGGCCGTCAGGTCGAGGGCCGTGCGCAGCGCGTCGAGGTCGCCGCTGCTGTCCTTGAGGCCGGCGATCAGTCCCGCCCCCGCGAGCTCGGCCGTGACCTCCGCGGGCAGTCTCCGCTGCACGTTGCCCGGGATGTCGTACGCCCACAGCGGGATGCCCAGCGCCCGGCTGACGGTGGTGAAGTGGTCCAGCATCTCGCCGGGGTGGGTCGGTGAGTAGAACGGCACCGTCGCCACCACCGCGTCAGCTCCGGCCGCCTCGGCCGCACGGGCCTGCGCGATCACGCGGTTCGTGGACAGGTCCACGGCGCCCGCGAGCACCGGGACCGCGCCCGCCGCGACCGAGCGGGCGACCGTGAGAACGCGCAGCCGTACCTCGTCGGTGTGGTAGGCGAGTTCGCCCGTCGAGCCGCCGACGAAAAGGCCGGTGGCCCCCGCGTCGAGGAGGAAGGCGCACAGCCGCTCCAGGGAGGCCACGTCGAGTTCGCGGTCCTCGGTCAGCGGGGTGCACACCGGAGGGACGACTCCCGTGACGACCCCTGCGACGGCCGGTTCGCTTCTCATGGGCCCTCGGTCCTCCTCTCGCCGCTGATCCCCAGACGTAGGACATGGGATGTTCGTGCGGACCGAAGCTACGCCCGTCCGCCGGAGCGGGCAAGAACCCGCCGGGGGCGGACGGCGGCGTGCCCGCCAGCGCGTCACCCGAAGAAGACGCCCGCCTCCTCGTACAGCGCGGGCGGCACCGTCTTCAGCGTGGCCACCGCCTCCGCGATCGGGACGCGCACGATGTCCGTGCCCTGCAACGCGACCATCGTCCCGAAGTCGCCGTCCCGTACGGCGTCGACCGCGTGCAGTCCGAAGCGGGTGGCGAGCCACCGGTCGAACGAGCTCGGCGTACCGCCCCGCTGCACATGGCCGAGCACCGTGGTCCGTGCCTCGTGCCCGGTGCGCTCCTCGACCTGGCGGGCCAGCCATTCACCGACGCCGGAGAGCCGCACATGGCCGAACGAGTCCTTCGAGGCGTCCTTGAGCACGAGTTGGCCCTCCCGGGGCTTCGCGCCCTCGGAGATCACCACGATCGGCGCGTACGAGGACCGGAACCGCGACTCCACCCAGCCGCAGACCTCGTCCACGTCGAACGGCCGCTCCGGGACGAGGATCGCGTTGGCGCCGCCCGCGAGCCCCGCGTGCAGGGCGATCCAGCCCGAGTGCCGCCCCATCACCTCGCAGACCAGGACCCTCCTGTGCGACTCGGCCGTGGTGTGCAGCCGGTCGACGGCCTCCGTCGCGACCCCGACCGCCGTGTCGAAGCCGAAGGTGTAGTCGGTGGCGGACAGGTCGTTGTCGATGGTCTTGGGCACGCCGACGCACGGGATGCCGTGCCGCTCGCCCAGCTCGGCCGCGACCCCGAGCGTGTCCTCGCCGCCGATCACGATCAGCGCGTCGGCCTCCGCCCGCGCCAGGCTCTCCCTGATCCGGGCGACGCCGTCCTCCGCGGCGAGCGGGTTGGTGCGGGAGGCGCCGATGATGGTGCCGCCGCGCGGCAGTATCCCCCGTACGTCCGGGATGTCGAGCGGCCGGCCGAGGCCCTCAAGGAGTCCGCGCCAGCCGTCCCTGAACCCGGTGAACGTGTAGCCGTACTCCTGGACGCCCTTGCGCACGACGGCACGGATGACCGCGTTCAGCCCGGGGCAGTCGCCGCCCCCGGTCAGTACTCCGACCCGCATGGGACTTCCCTCCGCCGCGGTGGGGGCGCGCCGGCTGCCCGGCGAGCGGCGGCCGGCCTGACACCGGCCCCTGCCTGCCACTGTCGCACGGCGTCACCGGGGCCGCCGCGCGACGCCTCGCGGGCCGTGCGCGCCCCGGCCGCCGCGGTGCTCAGTCGTCGTCGAGGCCGCGCTCGATCGCGTACCGCACCAGCTCGACGCGGTTGTGCAGCTGGAGCTTGCCGAGGGTGTTCTGCACGTGGTTCTGCACCGTGCGGTGCGAGATCACCAGCCGCTCGGCGATCTGCTTGTACGAGAGTCCCTTGGCCACGAGGCGCAGCACCTCGGTCTCCCGGTCGGTCAGCTGCGGCGCCTTCGGTTCGCCGGGCGCGGCCGGTCCCGGTCCCGCGGCCAGCCTGCGGTACTCGCCGAGGACGAGGCCCGCGAGGCCCGGGGTGAACACGGCGTCGCCCACGGCCGTCCTGCGCACCGCCTCGACCAGCTCGGCGGTGGAGGCGGACTTCACCAGGTAGCCCGTCGCGCCCGATTTCACGGCCTCCAGCACGTCCGCGTGCTCCCCGCTCGCGGACAGGACGAGGACGCGCAGGCCCGGCAGCGTGCCGACGAGCTCCTTGCACACCTGGACGCCGGGCAGGCCCGGCAGGTTCAGGTCGAGGACGAGCACCTGCGGCGAGGTGGCACGCGCCCTGCGGACGGCCTGTGCGCCCTCGCCCGCCGTCGCGACCACGTCGTAGCCCGCCTCCGCGAGGTCGCGCGCGACCGCGTCCCGCCACATCGGGTGGTCGTCCACGACCATCACCGTCACCGGCGCGCCGCCGTCCTGTTCGCGTGCCGTTCCGTCCTGCGCGGTCATGTCCTTCTCCCCCGTACGGGCTTCACCGGGGCCCCTCGCGGGACCGTCAACTCCACTTCCGTGCCCTGTCCCGGCACGGAGACCAGCTCCGCGGTGCCCCCGAGGTCCCGCAGCCGTCCGCGGATGGACTGCGCGACCCCGAGCCTGCCCTCACCCTCGGCCTGCGCGAGGCGGCCGTCGGGTATGCCGGGGCCGTCGTCGCGCACGGTCACGGTCACTCCGCCGGGCTCGTCCTCCACGAGAATCCAGGCGCCCGCGTCCGGGCCCGCGTGCCGTCTGACATTGTCCAGGGCCGCGCCGACGGCGGCGGCCAGCTCGGCGGCGGCCCCCGCGGGCAGCGCCACGGGTGCGCCGGGCTCCGCGAAGGAGACCCGGGCGCCCGCGTACGGCGCGAGGAGCGTCCGCAGGTCGATCGGGCCGTCGTCGCCCTTCCGGCCACCGGTCCTGGCACGGGGCGCGGTACGGGCACGGCGGGCGGCCGCGTCCGGGCTACGCGGCCGGTCCTGCGACGCGCCTCGCGCGTCCGGCGGGTCCGTCGAGTCCGGCGCGCCTTGCGCCTCCGGCGGGTCCGTCGCGTCCGTCGCAGCCGGCGGGCCCGGCGGGTCGGGTACATCTGCCGGGTCCGGCGGGCCCAGCGCATTCGGCGGGTCCGGCGCTCTCCGGGCCCCGGGGGTCTCCGCGACGGCGGACTCCGCCCGTACCCCCTGCGTCTCCGGCACCTCCCGCGTCTCCTGCACCTCTTCGATCCCTTGCGCCTCTTTTGTCCCTCGCGTCCCCCGCGTCCCCTGCGTCTCTCTCGCGGCGGGGATGTCCGGACGGAGGCCGCTGGTCACGAGCGTCCGCAGGGCGACCTCCTGCTCGCCGGCCATCCTGCCGAGCTCGGCGGCCTCGCCCCCGAGCGCGGTGCCGCGCCGCTGCACCATCGCGAGGACCTGGAGCACGCTGTCGTGGATGTCGCGGGCGAGCCGCTCGCGCTCGCGCGTCGCGGCCTCGATCTCCAGGGCGCGCGCGAGCGTGCGCTCCGAGGCGCGCGCCACCTCCACCACGTATCCGATGCCGATGGAGGCGACCCACACCAGCACGACGTTGTGCAGGGTGTCCTTGCTGGGGTGCGCGCGCTCGACGATGTCGGCGACGGCGACGAGGGTGGAGGCCGCGCAGGCCATCCGCCAGCCGCCCTTGATCGCGAAGGCGAGGACGGCGCCCGCCGTCCATATCGACGGCAGCGTCGTCACGTCGGCGCCGCGCGCCTGCACGTCGGCGAGCGGGGTCAGGAGGATGCCCGCGAGCGCGAGGGTCAGATCGCAGGCGAGGAAAGGCCGGGTGCAGCGGGCCGCGCCCGACACCCGGGGCAGCGTCGCCACCGTCCAGACCAGCAGGACGGCGAGGTAGGCCACACCGAGCCAGAGCCGCTCGTAGCGGTGGCGCTCGTACCCGAACAGGACGATCGTGTAGACCATCGTCAGCAGCCGGTACGCGGCCAGCGCACGCCACAGCGGCACCTCGACCGACATCCGGACGACCGGCTCCCGCCGCGCCCTCTCCATCTGCCCCGCCCCCCGTCTCCGTGCGGCGCGACCGCTACCGGGACGGCCTCCGCGCGCCGCCCCTGCCGTCCGCCGCCGCCTTCTCCGCCTCCGCGATCTTCCGCTTCGCGGCCGTCGCGTAGATGTCGACATACTCCTGCCCCGACAGCCTCATGATCTCGTACATCACCTGATCGGTCACCGACCTGTGGATGAACCGGTCGTTCTCCATGCCCAGGTACCGGGTGAAGTCCAGGGGCGCGCCGATCCGGATACCGGGGCGCATCAGCTTGGGGACGACCTTGCCCGGCGGCTGGATCTTCTCCGTGTCGATCATCGCGACGGGGATGACGGGGGCGCCGCTCAGCAGCGCGACCCGGGCGAGGCCGCCGGGCTTTCCGCGGTAGAGGCGGCCGTCGGGCGAGCGCGTGCCCTCCGGATAGATGCCGAACAGCCCCCCGCGCTCCAGCACCTTCAGGGCGCTGTTGACCGCCGCCTCGCCCGCGCCCCTGGCACCCGAGCGGTCCACCGGCAGCTGGCCGACGCCCTTGAAGAACGCCGCCGTCAGCTTGCCCTTGACGCCGGGGGAGGTGAAGTACTCGGCCTTCGCGATGAAGGTGACCTTGCGGTCCAGTACGGCCGGGAGGAAGAACGAGTCGGAGAACGACAGGTGGTTGCTCGCCAGGATCGCGGGGCCCTCGTCCGGGATGTTCTCGATGCCCTCCACCCAGGGTCTGAAGGCGAGCTTCAAGGAACCGCCGAGGGAGACCTTCATCGCGCCGTAGATCAACTCGGTTCCTCCTGTGTGCTGGGCGTCGACCATAACCCGCGTCCCACGGGTGCGGCGGCGGCTTCGCGTCGCGGACGCGCGAAGGGCCTGGTCGGTGTCAGTCCGGTCGCGTACCGTGAGATGACCTGAGCGCGTGCGGGCGTCCCCCTGCCCCGTACCTCCCTGATTTCCCGTGTCC
>NZ_JAIUKE010000531.1:4548-7553 GCF_020176795.1 Streptomyces sp. 8L | reverse complement strand
CCCCCCCGCCCCCGCGCGCCCCCCCCCCCCCGCGCCGGCGCCCGCGTCCTCCTCGGCCCCGCGGCTCTCTTGGGGCCGCGGCCGCGCCGCCCCCCCCCCCCCCCCCCCCCCCCCCCCCCCCGGGCGGTTCACGGCAGATCCCTGGCAGATCCCTGGCAGATACCAATGACGGTCCTGAACTGCACAAACACCGAAAACCCCTGAGAAGGAGGGATGAGGCGTTGAAAGCCTCTGCAGCGGTCACGATCGGCGTGGGAGCGACCGCGGCCGTGATCGTGGCCGCGCTCGTCCAAGGCGCCGGCGGCGATCCCCTGTCGACCGCGCTCACCCTGGCCGTCCCCGGCTCGTACAAGTCACTGATCGAGGCGGCGGGAAACATGTGCCCCGAGGTCACTCCGAATCTCCTGGCCGCGCTTATCACGCAGGAATCGGGGTTCAACCCGAAAGCGACGTCGCCGGTCGGCGCGGAAGGCGTGGCGCAGTTCATGCCCGCCACCTGGAAATCCCATGGAATCGACGGAAACGGTGACGGGAAGCGGGACATCTGGGATCCGCGGGACGCGATCCCTTCGGCAGCCGGTTACCTCTGCGACATAGCGAAAAGCGTCAACGACGTGCCCGGGAACAAGCAGGACAACATGCTTGCCGCCTACAACTCCGGCACGGCCGCGGTTCGAAAGTACGGGGGCGTTCCCCCGTACAAAGAGACACAGAACTACGTCCGGACGATCGGTGCACTTGCCCGTCAGCCTGCGCCCGGCGGGAAAAGCCTGGATCCGACGCAGACGGTCACTGCTATCAATGCCGCGCAGCACATGCTCGACACCCCTTATTCGTGGGGCGGCGGAAACGCCAACGGCCCGAGTACGGGAATCTGCTGCTCTCCCGCCGGTCATTCCGGTGCGAGCATCGTCGGTTTCGACTGCTCAGGGCTCACGCTCTACGCCTACGCGCAGGCCGGTATCTACCTGCCGCGCACGGCGGCCGAGCAGTACACCGCTTCCGAGCCGGTAAAGCCCGGAGAGCAGAAGCCCGGTGACCTCGTTTTCTACGGTTCCAGCCCCGCGAGTATCCACCACGTCGGGATCTATGTCGGTGGCGGCTGGATGCTGAATGCCCCGAAGCCCGGCACGAAGGTCAGGTTCGATCCGCTGAATTCGATGACTGACCTGTATGCCATCGCCCGCCCTGTACCCCACGCTCAGAAGGAGATCTGACTTATGCGTACGTTCATCACCCTCGCGAAGCCCGTCGACATGTCCGGCGGTTTCTCCGACTTCTTCAAGACGATCGGCATGACGGGCGGTGGTCTGGTGACCAAGGGCATCGCGGCGGTGATCGCGATCATCGCGCTGCGGATGCTGCTGTCGCTCTCCCACGACCCCAAGGGCGCCCTGCGCAAGGGCTCGACGGCGCTGGGCACGCTGTTCGTCGCCGTGATCCTCGCCCTCTACGGCAGCGAGCTGTTTGCGACCGTCACCAGCGCCAAGAGCTGAGGACCGGCATGCCCAACATCATCACGGCGGCGGGCGATCCGTGCGCCAAGCTCACCGGCCTGGCCCTGGACTACTGCCGAAGCGGAACCCACAGCGGCGGCACGGACCACTGCGCCAACATCCCCGGCCCCGCCAAAGCGCTCTGCGAAAGCGGCGGCGCCGGCGGGGGCGGGGGCGGCACGCTCGGCAACGCCGATTCCTGGCTCCAGGGCCTCGTGCACAGTCTGATCAAGACGCTGACCGAGCTGGTGGCCCCGGGCAGCACCTGGGCGCCGCAGAAGGCCAGCGGCGGCGTCTATACGCCGTTCATGTGGCTCGGGCAGCACCTCGCGGTCGCGATCTTCGTGTGCGTGGTCGTGGTGTGCGCCCTGACCGCATGGCAGGGCGCCCCCCGCCTGCGACAGATGGGCGCCTCGATGGGCTCGGCGCTGGTGGCGGTGGCCGGCATGGCCGCCGTCCCCGGCGCGGTGGCACTGCTGAACAGAGCGGTCAGCGCCTCGTTCTCCGCCATGTTCGACAGTGACGAGTCCAGCCTGTTCGGCGCGATCACCCGCGACATGGAGCACGGCGCGGATGCCCAGAATCCGCTGGCGATCCTGATCATCCTCGGGGCGCTCGTGATCGCGTTGGGGTTCGCGGCGCTGGTGTTCCTGACCCGCAACCTCGGGATCCTCGCGTTCGTCTGCATGGCGCCCCTGGTGCTGGCCTCGCTGGCTCGCAGCGGGGACACGTCGGCGCTCAGGGCCTGGGCGCAGCGCCTGTTGGGGTTGATGTTCTGCCCGTTCGCGCTGCTGCTGGTGGCGCCGCTGGTGAAGGCCGCGCAGGGCGCGCTCGTGGGGGACGCAGTGCTGCTGGTCGCCGCGGACGCGCTCATGCTGCGGATGATTTTCCACGGCGTCCCTTACATCGGTCCTCGGGTGGCCGGCGCGGTGCGGGAGCTGGTGGAGCGCCACACGACCCACCCGGTCGGCCACGCCGTGGTGCGAGCGGGGGTGCCGCGCGTGTATGAGCAGGAGAACGCGCCGCGTGGGCATCGGACGGTGGAAACACCGGGCCGGGCCGTGCACCAGGACCGCGGCGTGCTGTTCGCCGCCTACGGGATCAAGCAGCGCGAGCGCTCACCACGGCTGACGACCGAGTCCGCTGTCGCGAACGCGACGCGGGAGGCGGGACGCAGCGCGCAGATCAGCCAGGCGCGCCGCGAGGCACGAGCCGCCGCGACCGGCTCCCCCACCCCAGAACTCCGCACCACCCCGCCGGGCGGCGGGAACGGCGGGGGCGGTCAGCCGACTCCGGCATCAGGCAACACGGCTCCGGCATCGAACCGGATGTCTCCGGCGCCGGCCGCCCGGCCGACGCCGCCGGGACCGCGCAACCCGTAACCCCCACGGCAGGCACCCGGCCCCGGGGGGGGGCGGGCGGCGCCGGCAGGGCCGGGCCGGCGGGGCCGCGCCCAGGCCCGACCGGCCCGTATGGACAAAACCGAGCACAAGAGACCAGCCACCCCCA
>NZ_JAIUKE010000531.1:0-4539 GCF_020176795.1 Streptomyces sp. 8L | reverse complement strand
AGCGTGTGTGCGAACCGGGGCGCCCCCGGCGTGGGCGGCGTGGCCGGCGACGCGGGGTAGCCGCGGGCACAGTCGACTTCGCGGGGGGCCCCCCTCAGGGTGGCCGCCGGGGGCCGGCCTTGTCGGCCCACACATTCTTGATGGAGGAACCCTGTGTACACGCTGACACCCGGCTACCGGATCCCCGCCTTGCAGCGCGGCCTGAGCCCGACTGAATCGCTGCTGACGAAGGCCAACGCGGGTCTGGGCGGCGCCATGCTCATGTCGGCGCTCCTTGCTCCCCCGCCCGCCTGGACGTTCGGCGCGGTCGGCGCGGCTGCCGCGTTGATCAACGTGGCGCCCGGGCCGCGTTCGATCGCCCGGTGGGCCACGGTCGGCTACCGGCACCTGCGCGAACGCACCGTGCCCGACGCCATGACGGGCCAGGCCGGCACCACCGCGACGTGGGGCGTGTACCCCGAGCACGGCACCATGCAGGACACCTCCCGCCGAACCGCGTTCCACGAAGCGCTCTCCCACGCGCTGACGTTCGCCGGCGGGCAGACCCGCAACGCCGGCATCCAGGTCCACATCACCCACCACGCCACCGTCCGCGAATACACCGAGCACACACAGACCGTCTCCGTCCACGTCCCCAAAGGCTTGACCAGCCAGCCAGAGCGGATCCTGGACACCGTCCAGGGCGAGTTCGCCCACCTCGGCGCCCTCACGCCTCTCACCCCCGAGCCCGTCCCCGTAGTCACGGGCCGTGGCCCGGGGTGGGTCGCCCTGGAAGACGGCCGCTACGCCTCGACAGCCCGCATCACCGCCTGGCCCGACGAAGCCAGCGGCGACCTCATGGCACGCCTCCTGCTCGGGCACGGCACGGACCGTTCCCTGGCCGTTCTGTACCGGCCGCTGCCGGCCGCGCAGTCACGGCGCTCCGCGAAATGGCAGTCGGCTGCGGGGGAGGCGTTCACCACCGACAAGGTCAAGGCCGCCGCCCACGAGCTCGCCGACGGCGCCACCCACGGCGCCCTGGTCCAGGGCGCCGCCCTCGTCGACCTCGACGCCTACCTCACCGTGTGGGGGCCAAGTCCCGAGGACGTACGCGAGGCCCGCTGGCAAGCCTCGCTGAGCGCGGACCGCCACCGCATCCGCCTCGACTGGCTGCCCGGCCAGCAGCACCGCGCCCACGTCATGACCACCCCGCACGGAGCCTCCACCAGGAAAGGGGCCATCCTCTGATGATCCGCCTGCCCTCCAGCCACGCCGCGATCACCGCCCCCCTCATCGCCTCCAACACCGCCTTTCCCGGCATCCCGATCGGGCGTTCCCTGCTGGACGGCCGGCAGTTCTGCCTCTCCCCCGTCCAGGCCGACGCGGCGCTCCTGCCTTCCACGAGCAGCATCGCCTTGGGTGGGCTCGGGTCCGGAAAGTCCGCGACGAAGAAGGTGTGCATCCGGCGCGAGATCCTCCAGCACCAGCACCAGGCCGTCGTCATCGACTCTGGTCAGAACAACGACAATGTCGGCGAGTGGGGGCCGGTGACGCGCTCCCTGGGGGGCCGGGTCATCCGCGCCGGCGAGTTCACCCTCAACCCCTGCTCGGAGCTGTTCCCGCCCCCCGTGCGCGAGGAGCTGGTCCGCTCGCTGATCGTCGCGGCCGAACCCGGCACCCTCACCCACCACGCCACCCACGCCCTCCAGCACGCTCTGAACCACCCGAAGGCCACGTCGCTCAATGGGCTGATCGACGCGCTCGTCGCCCCGCAGGACGGCCGGTGGCCGGCCGCGCGACTGGCCGAGTGGGGCGAGCCCGCCGCGCTCGCCCTCTCCCGCTACACGGACGGCTCGCTGAGCGGCCTGTTCGACGGACAGGACGCGAGCCTGCCCGAGACCGACCTGCCCATCCTCTCCTTCGATTTCACCGGCCTCGACCGCAACAGCCCGGCGATTCCGGCGCTGATGGCGGCGGTGTCGTGCTGGGCGGAGCACGTATGGCTGCCGCAGTCGACGGCCGTGCACCGCCACCTGGTCATCGAGGAGGCCTGGCAGATCCTCCTGTCCACCGACACCAGCGAGCTGATCCAGCGCCTGCTGAAGAACTCCCGCAAAACGGGGCTGTCGCTGCACGCGGTCATGCACACCCTCTCCGACCTCGGTGAGGGACGGGCCCAGGACCTCGCCCGGCTGTGCGAGGTCGCCCACGTCGGACGCCTCGGCCCCAAAGAAGCCGCCCTCGTCGGCACGCTCCTGGGCCTGCCCGACTGGGCCATCACCATGATCCCCAACCTCGACCCAGGACAAGCCGTCTGGAAAGTCGGCGCCCACCACATCGACGTCGTCCAGACCCTCCTCGACAACGACGAGATCACCCTCACCGACACCTCCACCCGCCGCCGCAACGCCCAGCACACCCCCGCCAAAGACGAAGACGCTGTAGACGAGGACGAGGCGGGCGAGAACTTGGTGATAGAGGAGGCCAGCCTGCCCGAGGAGGGCGACGACGACGTCCACGACGAAGACCTGCTGGCGCCCCTCGAAGATCTCCTGACCGACCAGGAAGAGCCGCCGACCGAGCGGGACCAGGAGAACTGGGATTGGGAGATGCCGCCCAACGTCATCGACACCGACGCCCAGCACGAGGACAACGCCAGGCACGAGGCGGTCCTGCAAGCCGCGCTGGAAGGCCGGCACAGCGAGGCTGCCGAACTCGCCGCCCTCGGCGAGCGCGCAGACATCGCCGCCCACGGCATCAACTCACCCCAGGCCGCCTCCTGGCTGTCGACCCGGGCCCGCGTGGCTGACATCGGCGGAAACCCCGCCCAGGCGCAGCAACTGCGCGCCACCATCGTGAACATGAGGAAGGAAGAGGCCATGGGAGCCAACACCGAGGGTGACTGGTTCACGAGCGAGCAGAGCACCCCGCAGTGGTACAGCGGACCGCAGCCGCCCCCGGTCGCCGCGCCCGAGCCCGCGCCGGCCCCCGACCACGCAGGGGGTTCGTCGGCTCGGCGGCGTACCTGGCCCGCCGTCGCCGCGGTTGCCGCTGCAAGCATCGCCACCGCCGGAATCGTGCAGCACTCCCACCAGGAACAGCAGCAGCAGGAACGTGCGGCCAAGGCGCAAGCGTTCAGGGGCCGGGCCGGAGCGGCGCTCAACCTCGACGGAGTCCACGCCTACCCCATTGCGCAGTGGAGCATCTACCGGGACAAGGTGACCGTCGAACTGCGCTCCTACTTCGACAAGAACGCCAAGTACCTGCACATCGAGGCGGACGACAAGACCGCCACCAGCGTGCGCAAGGACGGGTGGTACCCGCTGACGCCGGAGATCACCCTGCCCGTCACCGACCCGCTCGCCGACGTGACAGTAAAGATCGCCGTTGGCGGCAAGACCTGGCACGACGGCTCCCCCGGCATCGTCCGCACCGTGCGCCTGTCACCCACCGGCGCCGCCTACGACGCGGAGACCGGCAGGCAACTGCCCTCCGATCTCCAGTACTGACATCTCACAGCTCCCCCGGCGGCCCCGCACCCTCCCAGAACCAGAAGGGTTGCGGGGCCAGTCGGCGACTCCGCGGACAACGTGCGCCCCTTCCACTAGCGCCGACCCGCCGCCCTGCCTGGCCCTCGCCCCCCCCCGCGGGGCGAGGACCGGACAGGCCGACCGGCCTACCCCGCCCACGTGCCTCACCACCACCAATCCAAGGAGCTGCCATGAGCCTGTTCCGCCGTAAGAAGCCCGCCCAGACGACTGTGACCGCACGAGAGATCCAGAAGGCAGCTGACCAGCTGAACGCCGGTGACAACCATCTATCCGACCAGCTGTGCGAACAGGCCAGGACTGTCGGCGGCCGAGCCGGAGAGCAGCGGATGGCGATGGCCATCCTCGGTGCCTCCATCCAATTCGACTGACCGTGCGAGCGAGGCCAAGAGACGATCGGCCCCGGAAGGAGAACACGATGAACACGAGCGACACGACCGAGGAGGACGGCAGGACCCGGCCACCGCTGGCCTGCTACTGGGTACAGGAACCCGACGGGACCCGCTGGCTGGTGCCCGGCTGCGTCGCCCGCCTCCACAACGCGGACGCCGACGCCTGCACCTGCCCCACCCTCGCCCGGCAACTCGCCCAGGCCCGCCGCGAACCCGACCAGGCGCAGCGCGGCCACCGTCCCCGCCGACACCCCGATCGTCGCCGGAGACGACGCCCGGCGCGCCCGCTGGTGGCCCCTGAACGACCTGCCGGACCGGCTGGCCTTCGACCACGCCGACATCCTCAACGCCGCCAAGACCGCCTGAGCCCTCGCCGCCAGACATCAGAGCGCCGCCCCTGAGCCGGACGGCCGGGCGCGGCGCTCCGGTGACCCCGTCCTCCACCACCGAGCGGGAGAACCCTTTGCACTCGATCCGCCTTACCTCGTTCGGCTACCTCCACCTGCCCACCCCCCCCCCGGGGGGCCCCCCACCCCCCCCCCCCCCCCCCAAAAAAAAAGGGCCGGGCCCCCCCCCGGGCCCCCGGCCCCGGGGGGGGGGCCGAAACCCCCCGGGCGCCC
>NZ_JAIUKE010000530.1 GCF_020176795.1 Streptomyces sp. 8L | reverse complement strand
GACGGGGTCGAGGACGGGGGCGCCGGAGTACGCGGGGACTCGGTCATGGGCCGAGGTTAGGACACGGCCCGCCGGTCACCGCAGCGGGATGCCGGGCGTCGGCAGCGGGCCCTCGGCGGCGCAGCGTGCGGCGTGGCCGCGGGCCGGGAGGGTGGCGTGCTCCCAGGCGAGGATGTCCGTGTACGACTGGGGCGCGGTGACGTGCAGGGTGATGTCGTGCCCGGAGCGCACCAGCATCGCGCCGAAGCAGGCGCCGCTGAAGTTGGCGGCCTCGTGCTGGTAGAACTCCGTGGTCGAGGTGCAGCCGAGAGCCGTACCCGCGGTGCCGTCCACATCGGGCGTGCAGTAGTGGTTGTCCTTGTCGCCGTCGACCAGGAGGACGGGGACGGTGATCTTCTTCATCAGGGCGCCCAGGTCGGCGGGACGCGTCGTCAACTCGGTCTGGCTGACGACGTCTTCGGTGGCGGCGTCGGCGGCCACCACGCGCGGGTCGGCGAGCGGCGGGTAGTAGAGGATGGCCGCGCGCTGTCCCGGCGAGCTGGTCACGTAGCCGTCGTCGAGGGAAGCGAACCGGGACAGGTGGTTCGCGGAGTAGAACACCGTGGACTGCAGGCCCGCGACGATGGAGCTGGTCGCGTGTCCCGAGCCGGTCAGGACCGCGGCGTCCACGTCCCCGTGCTCCGCGATCTCCTCGATGAGTTCGGCGGAGCCGAAGCTGTGGCCGACCGCCATGACGGAGGCGTAGTGGCGGCCGAGCGCTCCCGCGTGGACCTGGCTGATGACCTGGTGGATGCTGTCCGCGATCGCCGGGAACGTGAGGGCGGTGGACGCCGGACGGGAACTCGCCCCGTCACCGAGTTCGTCGATGGCGAGGGTGGCGTAACCGAGCCGGTTGGCGCGGTCGACGTAGGAGTAGGTGCTCCCCTCGTACGGGAAGTCCCAGTACGTGTGGTTGTACGTCGCGCCGTGCACCAGGACCTGGACGGTGTCGACCGCGCGGGAGCGTGGCGCGCAGTACTGCCCGGATATCTTCTGGGCGGAGCCGTCCGTCAGTTCCACCGGGAACGTGACGTCACGGCACACCGCGCCGGCGCCGGGCGGGAGGGGCCCCGGCTCGGCCGAGGCGGGCACGACGGCGGAGGCGACCGCCGCGATCGCGGCCGAGAAGAGACAGGCGAGGCGGAGTTTGACTGAGGTGACCATGCGGCATCTCTGTCCTCCGAACCATCCTTTTATTCGAAAGGAATGACCAAAACTCCTTTGACCATGCTCCGTCATGCGGTGCGGAGCGGCACGGAGTGACCCGCAGGCCACAGTCGCAGAGGCGGTGACCCGTGGCGGTCGCAGTGGCAGCGCGACGCAGCGGCGACGTCCGCGACCGCGTCACCGCTGCGCCGCCCCGCGGGTCAGCGCGCCTCGTCCTGCGGGTAGCGCACGCCCACCCGCTCCCGTACCGCGTCCAGAGTCCGCAGCACCGCGAGCGTGCCCGACAGCGGGACCAGGGACGACTCCGTGCGGCCCGCCGCCAGGCAGGCCGCCACCTCGGCCGCCTCGTGCTGCATGCCGTGCAGCGGTGAGTGGACCCGTACGGTCTCGGGGGCGTCCGCGCCGCGCCGGTGCAGGACGAACGAGTCGGGGGAGAAGAAACCCTCGGGCACCTCGATCCTGCCGCGCGTACCGGTCACCGTGGCGCGGGTGCCGGAGCTGCCGTCGAGGCCGCACGTCAGGACCGCGACCGCGCCGTTCTCCCAGCCCAGCAGCACTCCGGTGTTCACATCCACGCCCTCGGGCGACAGCTGCGCGTCCGCCTGAATCCTGGCCGGCTCGCCGAGCAGCAGCTGCGCGAAGGACACCGGGTACACGCCGAGATCGAGGAGCGCCCCGCCGCCCAGCTCGGGGGCGCGCATGCGGTGGCCGGGGGCGAAGGGCCCCGCGGCGCCGAAGTCCGCCTGAATCGACCGTAGTTCACCGATGGCGCCGTCCCGCACCAGCTCCACGAGCCGTCGTATCACCGGGTTGCAGTACGTCCACATCGCCTCCATCAGGAACAGGCCGCGCTCCCGCGCGAGCGCCACCAGCTCCTCGGCCTCCCGGGAGTTGAGGGTGAACGGCTTCTCGCACAGCACCGGTTTCCCCGCCTCCAGCGCCGCGCCGGCGGCGGCCCGGTGCGCGGAGTGCGGCGTGGCGACGTACACCACATCCACCTCCGGATCGGCGAAGAGGCCAGCCCAGGACCCGTACGCGCGGGGGACGCCGAACCGGTCGGCGAAGGTCTTCGCCGACGCCTCGCGGCGCGACGCGACCGCCACGACCTCCGAGCCGTCCAGCGCCTGTACGTCCTGCGTGAACCGCGCCGCTATCCCGCCGGTCGCCACTACGCCCCACCGTGCCACGGTCTGCTCCCTTTTTCCCTGTCGTCCGAAGCCGTCGACAGCTGCGAGCATATGGAATGACTCGACGACCTAGGAGATGTCATGCCGGCCGGCGGCCCTTCTGCCCACGCGGAGCCCACGCCCCACCGTCCCCGTTCCACTCCCACCACGACCGCCGGCTCCGGTGCGGGCGCCGCCTCTTCGCCCGGCGGGTCCCTGCCCGCCCGCCGGGCCGGGCTGCTGCTCACCCTCGTACTCGGCGGGCTCACCGCCCTCCCGCCGCTCTCCACCGACATGTACCTCCCGGCGCTCCCCGCCGTGACCGGCGCCCTGCACGCGCCCGCCGCCACCGTGCAGATCACGCTCACCGCCTGCCTCATCGGCATGGCGCTCGGCCAGATCGTCATCGGCCCGATGAGCGACAAGTGGGGCAGGCGCAGGCCGCTGCTCGTCGGCATGACCGTGTACGTCGTCGCCAGCGTCGTGTGCGCGCTCGCCCCCAACGCCGAAGTCCTCATCGGCGTACGGCTCGTCCAGGGCCTCGCGGGCGCGGCCGGCGTCGTCATCTCGCGCGCCGTCGTCCGCGACCTGTTCGACGGCGTCGCGATGGCCCGGTTCTTCTCCAGCCTCATGCTCGTCTCGGGGGTCGCCCCGATCGTCGCGCCCGTCTTCGGCGGCCAGATGCTCCGCTTCACCGACTGGCGGGGCATCTTCGTGGTGATCACCGTCGTGGGGACGCTGCTCACCCTCGTGGCCGCGAAATGGCTGCACGAGACGCTGCCGCCGGAGCGCAGGCACGGCGGCGGCGTGGGCACCGCGCTGCGCACCATGCGCGGGCTGCTCGGGGACCGCGCGTTCAGCGGCTACCTGCTGACCGGCACGCTCGCGTTCACCGCGCTGTTCGCGTACGTGTCCGCCTCGCCGTTCGTCATGCAGGTCATCTACGGCGCGTCACCGCAGACCTACAGCATCCTGTTCGGCGTCAACGCGGTCGGCTCGGTCGGTATCGGCCAGCTCAACGGCCGCGTTCTGGTCGGCAGGTTCAGCATGCACAAGATCATGGGCTGCGGTCTGGTCCTGATCACCACCGCCGCCACCGCCCTGCTGCTCATGACCACGGGCGTGCTCGGCCCCGTCGGGATATTCGCCGTCGCGGCCGGACTGTTCGCGCTGATGATGGGCATGGGCCTGGTGAACGCGAACGCCAACACCCTGGGCCTGATGCGCGCCTCGCACGCGGCGGGCTCCGCCTCCGCGCTGCTCGGCACGTCGTCGTTCCTCATCGGCTCGCTCGCCTCCCCGCTCGTCGGTATCGCGGGAGAGCACACGGCCGTCCCGATGGCCCTCGTACAGCTCTTCTGCGCCGTCGGCGCGACCCTGGCCTTCCTCACGCTCGTACGCCCCTGGCAGCGCGCGGCCCCCGTCCCGGCCGCGCGGCCCGGCGGCGGCAGGATCGCCCGCCGGGGCCGCGGCCCCGGACGGACCACGGCACCGAAGGCCCGGCAGCGCACCAGATGATCCGGGGGAGCGCGGCCCGGTCCCGCCCGCCGGCACCGGACGTCGCTGAACCCGTGCGGCCGGAGGCCCGGGCCGGACTCCGCCGCCTCGGGCGGGATGCCGGAGGCGGCCGAGTCCGGCTCAGGGTGCCGGCACGGACGCCTTGGCGCAGGACGCGGCCCCGGAGCAGTGCTGCATGGCACTGAGCAGGGCGTGCAGGGAGTCGCGCCGCGCGGCGGAGACAGTCCCCGCGCGGTTGTGCAGCTCGTTCGGGTCGGTGGCCACGTCGTAGTACTCGCGCTCACCGTCCGCGTACTCCACCCACAGGGAGTCCGCGGTACGGACCGCCTCGTACGTCGGGGGGTTGCCGCTGTCGTCGGGGGCCGCGTCCGGGTCGTTCTTCTTCGACGCCGGGTGGTGGTGTTCGACCAGGACCGCCTGCCGCCAGTCGGACACCTGCTGCCCGTGCAGGAGCGGCGCCAGGCTCCGGCCGTCGGCGTCCGAGGGCGCGCCGGCGCCCGCGAGGTCCTGGAAGG
Source organism: Streptomyces sp. 8L (assembly GCF_020176795.1). Classification (GTDB taxonomy): domain Bacteria; phylum Actinomycetota; class Actinomycetes; order Streptomycetales; family Streptomycetaceae; genus Streptomyces. The sequence continues at coordinate 3,201 of NZ_JAIUKE010000530.1, read as the reverse complement.
TCGGGCTGAGGTCGATGTTCTCCGCCAGCTGCGAGACCGTACGGCCCGCCGGCACGTCCGGCCCGGCCACCACGAGCGGCACCCGGATGTCCGTGTCGTACGCCGTCTGCTTGCCGGGCCGCAGCCGGTGCTCGCCCATGTGGAAGCCGTTGTCGGAGCTGAACACGAAGTAGGTGTTGTCGGCGAGGCCCTTGGCCGCCAGATGCGACCGGACACTCGCGATCATGTCGTCGACGGCCTGCACGGAGCGTGCCCGCTTGGCGAACTTCTTGTCGATCGACGCCTGGTCCTCCGTGGACAGGGGAGCCAGGCCGCTCTGCCACTTCGGCGCCGGTGAGGAGAGCGTGTCGTAGGCGGGGGTGCGGGGCGCCTTCAGATCCGGGAAGGTGCCCGCGTCGCGCGGTGCGGGGGTCGACGGGGCGTGCGGGGCGAACGTGGCGAGTTCGAGCATGAACGGCTTGTGGTCGGAGGCGGCGCTGTCGATGAAGGAGCCGGCCTTCTTGGAGACCACGTCCGTGAGGTAGTCCTCGGGGTCGTGCCCGTAGTGGACGACCTTGCCGTTCTCGTTGAGGTTGTAGTTGAACTCCGGGTAGCCGTTGCCCGCGGCATCCCACTCGTCCCAGCCGGGCGGCACGTACGGCTTGCCGGTGCCGTTGTCGTCGCCCGGCTGGTAGCCGTTGAGGTACTTGCCCATGAAGCCGGTGCGATACCCGGCCTTCCGCAAGGCCGGCGCGTAGCACTTCTTCTCGTCGCCGTTCTTGTTGAACGCCTGGTAGCCGCCGTCGTCGCCGTTGTTCGTGAACACACCCGTGTTGTGCGGGTAGTCACCGGTCAGGATGGACGAACGCGACGGGCAGCACAGCGAGTCCGTCACGAAATAGTCGGAGAAGCTCGTCCCGTCCTTCTCCAGCTGCTGGACGTGGGGCATGTACGGGACGAGGTTCGAGGAGAGATCGTCCGTGAGGACGAACACGATGTTGGGCCGCCCGGCGGAGGCCGGCGCCGTATCCGGGGCCGACGCGGTGGCGGAGGCGCCGGGGGAGGCCGAGCCGGAGGCGGAAGCGCCGCCACCCCCCGAACAACCCGCCAGCGAGGCGGTCAGTAGAAGTGTCGCGAGTCCCGCGCCCAGCACGGAGGCTGTGCGGCGCAGTCGAAGACCGTACATGCAACTGTCCCTCTCGTGGGCCTGCCGTCCCCTTCCGCCGGCATCGGGAGGCACGCGTGGCGGCGGCGCGCCCTCACCGGCGAGGACGACAGCACTGTAGAGGCGCTCCTTGTGGGAACCCTGTGGCCAACGGCCCGAAGTGTCGCGCCGGGCCGGGAAACGGCGCCGTGGGGTGACCCGCGGAACCGGACTCCGGCACCTGGCCCGGTGGTCGTGGACGCCGCTGTCACCGGGACCCAGTACGGTTCATCCAGTACCACCGAGCCCGTCCGGGGGAGCCCCTATGAGCAGTGTCACCGCCAGTAGCAGGACCGAGAGGCGCGTCAGTCCCGTGTTCCTGGGGATCGCCGCCGTCATGGCGGTGTCCGGCTGGGGGGTCTGGACGGGGTTCGCCGACAACGCGGCCTTCGCGGTGTTCCTCTTCGTCGTGTCCGCCTGGGTCGTCTCGCTGTGCCTGCACGAGTACGCGCACGCGCGCACCGCCCTGCACAGCGGCGACATCACCATCGGGGCCAAGGGCTACCTCACGCTCAACCCGCTCAAGTACACGCATGCCCTGCTGAGCATCGTGCTGCCGGTGATCTTCGTGATCCTCGGCGGCATCGGCCTGCCGGGCGGCGCGGTCTACATCGAGCGCGACCGGGTGCGGGGGCGCTGGAAGCACAGCGCGATCTCGGCCGCGGGGCCGCTGACCAACGCGCTGTTCGCCCTCGTGTGCACGGCGCCGTTCTGGCTGGGCGGCCTGGACGGCGTACCCCTGCGGTTCCAGCAGGCGCTGGGCTTCCTCGCGTTCCTCCAGATCTCCGCGACGCTGCTGAACTTCGTTCCGGTGCCCGGCCTCGACGGGTACGGCGTGGTCGAGCCCTGGCTCTCGCACAAGATCCGCAGGCAGATCGCGCCGTTCGCGCCGTTCGGCCTGATCGCGGTGTTCGTCGTCCTCTACCAGGGCACGGTCAACAACGCGTTCTTCGACCTGATCGACGCGATCCTCGGCCACCTCGGAGTGGACCAGAACTCCGTCTACTGCGGGCAGAACATGTTCCAGTTCTGGACCACCCAGACCCCGCAGTGCGCCGACCCGAGCTTCTTCCGGTTCTGAGCCGCGTCAGCAGGCGCCGGCCGTCGCCGTCGCGCTCAGGTCGTACGTGTCGATGCTGGAGCTGGTCGAGCCGCCCGGGTCGCCGAGGTCCGGTACGGGGACGAGGACGCCTGGACCCGCCGACGAGGTGACGGTCAGACAGGCGGCGTGCCTGCCGTGATCGCTGATGACATAGCTGGTGTCGCCGCCGCCGTCCTCGTCGTCACTCTCGCCGTAGCCGCTGTCGTCGTCCGCGTCGTCCTGCCCGGTGGGCTCGGTGCTCAGCAGCCCAGGGCCGTCGGCGTCCGCCATCGCCCTGCCCACGGCGTCGTTCACCGCGCTGTCCGGGCTCGACACGGCCTCGCTGCCGTTGAGCGTGTCGGCCGCGTCCCGCGCGACGCCGAGAACCTCGCCGTCCGTCCAGGTCTCCTGGTCGTGTGCGCTCGTCATGGCGATGAGCCCGCCGACGGCGGCGAGCGAACACAGGACGAGGACGGCACGGCGCCACTGGAGCGTCCCCTCGGAGGCCCGGACGCCCGCCGCGACCGACGGGTCGTAGGACCGGGCCCGCGTCAACTGCCGTTGCGTCAGGACGAGAAGGCCGATACAGACGACCGTGAGCAGCGCGAAAAAGACGATGTAGGACACCGGCGGTTCCCCCCTGGTTCCGCGAATTTGTCGTGACCACCGCAACGCTATTGGTGGGCGGGGAGGCGCCGCCGGGCGGGTCAGTGCTCCTGTGACGGAGCCGTCGCCATGCGTGCACGCCGCAGGTAGTACCAGGCCATGTTGGAGGACAGGCCCGCGAGCAGCACCCAGACGACCCCGATCCAGCTGCCCCGGGCGAAGGAGAGCACGGCCGCCGCGACGGCGAGCACGCAGACGGCGAGGGCGTAGAGGGCGAGGCGGGGCATGGAGGTGCGCTCCTGTCGGGACGAGGCGATCGTGTCCCTCACAG
>NZ_JAIUKE010000529.1 GCF_020176795.1 Streptomyces sp. 8L | reverse complement strand
CCCCTACCTCCTCTCTCCCCTTCCCCCCTCCCAGAAAGCGCGGTTGACGATGACGCAGGCCAGCGCATCCGAAATGGGCTCCAGCTTCGACTGGCTGCTGAGTGACATGGTCCGGAACGTGCCGGAGATCGGTCACGCGGTCCTCCTGTCGACGGACGGCCTGCTGCTCGGCGCCTCCGCGGAGATGCGCCGCGACGAGGCGGAGCGGCTGTCCGCCGTGGCCTCCGGCTTCCACAGCCTGGCCAAGGGTGCGGGACGGCACTTCGGCGGCGGTGCGGTCCTTCAGACGATGGTGGAGATGGAGGCCGGGTTCCTCTTCGTCTGCTCCGCGGGCGACAACACCTGTCTGACGGCACTGACCCGGCAGGGCGCCGACATCGGTGTCGTGGCGTACGAGATGGCCATGCTGGTCAAGCGCCTCGGAACCCATCTGTCCGTGGACTCGCGCGGCGAGCCGCTGCCGGGCGGCGGGAGCGCGATGTGACCTCGGCCGAGTGGGTCGACGACGCGGCGGGTCCCGTCGTACGCCCGTACGCCATGGTCCGTGGGAGGACCCGCAACGAGGGCTACTGGTTCGACCTGGTGGCCTTCGTCGTCTCGTGCGTCGACACCCTTCAGCACCGGGTGGAGATGCAGCCCGAGCACGAGGCCATCCTCACGCTGTGCCGCAAGCCGCGACCCGTGGGCGAGGTGGCGGCCCGCATGAACCTGCCGGTCGGGGTCGTCCGGGTGCTGCTGGGCGACCTCCTGGACGCGCGGGCCATCCGTGTGCGCCGGCCGGCCGACCCGTCCGCACGGCCGAGCCTGCGTCTCCTCAAGGAAGTACTGGAGGGACTCCGCGCGCTGTGAGGCGCCCCGCCGAGGGGCCTCTCCCCGCGCGGAGAGCCGCGACCCGCGAACCACGAACCGGCTCACCATCCTGTGCCGTGCCGCCCGGCACGGAACGAACAGTGAAAGGGCATGCCCGCAATGTCAGAGGTGCTACAGAACGGCGCCGCCGCTCCGGGCGACGACCTGCCGGAGGCCGCGAAGATCCTCGTCGCCGGGGGTTTCGGCGCGGGCAAGACCACACTGGTCTCGACGATCAGCGAGATCACCCCCTTCCACACGGAGGAGACGCTCACCCAGTCGGGCGTCGGTGTCGACGATCTCTCGGGGATCGAGCGCAAGGAAGTCACCACGGTCGCCATGGACTTCGGCAGGATCACCGTCCACGACCGGCTCGCGCTGTTCCTCTTCGGGACCCCGGGTCAGGACCGCTTCTGGTTCATGTGGGACGAACTCGCCGCCGGGGCGCTCTGCGCGGTCGTACTGGCGGACACCCGCAGGCTGGCCGCGTCGTTCCCCGCCGTGGACTACTTCGAACGGCGCGGGCTGCCGTTCGTCGTCGCCGTCAACTGCTTCGACGGCGCCCGCGCCTACCCCCCGGAGACGGTCCGCCGCGCGCTCACCCTCGGGGCCGATGTGCCGGTGCTGCTGTGCGACGCACGGCAGCGTGGCTCGGTCAAGGAGGTCCTGGTCCGGGCGGTCGAGCACGTCCTGCGCCGGGAGACGCGGCACGCGGCCCTCATCTGAGAGGCGGGGCCGCGCGGCCGCCCTGAGCGCTGTCACCGAGTGCTCTCACCGAGCGCTGTCGCCAACTGCTCTCACCGGGCGCTCTCCCCGAGTGCCCTCACCCGAAGGTGAAGGAGTACGCGCTCAGCCCCGGCGACAGCTTCACGTCGAGGGTCCCGCTGCTCGGGTTGTCCCCGTGGACGAGGGTGTAGATGTTCGGCGCGCCCGACACCTTGTACGTGGTGGTCCTGCCGTCGAGCGTGCTGGTGATCGTGCCCGTACCGCTCACGTCGAGGTACACGTCGTCCGCGGAGAACGCGAGCTTGAGGCCGGCGCCCCGCTTCGCCGTCAGTGACTCCTTGCCCACCGACCAGGTGCCGTCGAGGGCGAAGGCGTTCTTCGGCAGGGCCCCCGAGGGCGCGGTGAACCGGTGCACGCCGTCGGAGAGCCTGCCGCCCACGTAGGAGCCCGCGCGCTCGGAGCCGAGGTAGGTCTCCGGCGTCATGTCGTCGTCGGTGGGGGTGGTGTCCTGGACGTGTGTGGCGGGCGGGAGGCTCACACCGGGGTGCGCGGCCGTCAGCAGCTGCCGGATCAGCGACTCGCTGGTGTCGTACTCTCCCTCGCCGACGGCGACATGGCGCACCTCGCCCTTCGCGTCGATGAGGTACTCGGCGGGCCAGGAGTCGTTGCCGAAGTTGTTCCAGGTCGTGAACTTGTTGTCGAGCGCGATCGGATACGCCATGTGGAGCCGCCTGGCACCGGCCTCGACATCGGCGGGCACATGCTCGAAGGCGTACTCGGGGGAGTGCACGCCCACGACGACCAGCCCGTCCTTCTTGTAGGCGCGGTACCAGGCGTTGAGGTGCGGGATCGCGCGCTGGCAGTTGATGCAGGAGTACGCCCAGAAGTCGACCAGTACGACCTTCCCCTTCAGCGCGCTCGCCGGCAGCGCCTTGTCGTCCGGGGTGTTGAACCACTGCTGGATGCCGCTGATCGCGGGCGCTTTCCCGCAGTTGACGAGTTCCGGGCTCGGCAGCTGCGCGCAGTGCTGGAGGCCGGCGGCCCCCGCCGAGCCGAGCGCGCCCACCGCGCCTGTCGTGCCGAGCGCCTGGTCGAGCTTCGAGGTGTAGTCGGGGACGGCCCGCTGGAGGGCGTCGGTCACGTTGAAGGTGAGCGCCACGGCCAGGCCGATCACGACAAGGCCCGCCACGAAGCGCACACCGCGCTGCCGCTCGCGGAAGGCCCGTACGCGCTCCGCGACACCGCGGCCCGCGAGGGCGAAGAACAGCAGCGGGGCAGCCGTGCCCACGGCGAACGCGAGCGTCAGCGCGACCGTTTCGAGGCCGATCCTGTGGGTGGCGCCCGCGACGGTGATCGCGGCGAGTACGGGGCCCGCGCACGGCACGTACACGGCGCCGAGCGCGAGGCCCAGCACGAAGTCGCCGCGCTCGCGCTCCACCCGGCCGCCGCCCATCCGCGCGAACGGCCGCTCCAGCAGGTCCTGCACGGCGGGGAACATCATGGCGACACCCAGTACGAGCAGCACCACGAGCCCGGCCCAGCGGATGATGTCCTGGGGGACGGGCAGCGCGCTGACGATGAGCGTGCCGAGCAGGGTGAACACGCTGAAGCTCAGCGCGAGTCCCGCGACGATCAGGTAGGGGCGCCTGCGCACGCCGCCCGTCATGAAGACGACAGGCAGCACGGGGAGCACACAGGGCGAGATCCCGGTGATGAATCCGCCGACGAGTCCGATCAGTACCAAGGTGAGCACGGACTCACGCTAGTTCCGCGGCCTGTGCCGGACGGTGCTACGGCGGCCGCGGGGCGCCCCCTTCACCGAACCGTAAGAACTCGGGCGCACGGTCCGTACGGACTGGAGCGCACGGACTGGACCGTACGACTCGACGGCGCGGACTCGACGGTGGGGGCTCGGGAGCGCGACCCGCTGACCGGCCTGCCCGCACCGGCCGTACACGGCAAGGGTCTGCCCGGCCCGCCGTGCCCCTACGGGCCGTCCTACGCGTCGTCCTCGTAGATCTCGTCCGTCTCGCGACTCTCGTGGTTCTCCTGGCTCTCTTCAGCCACGCGGTCCCGGTCGCTCCCGGCCTTCTCGCGCGGCGGCCTGCGGGCGGTGGGCCGCCGCGGTCGCTCCGCTCCGCGCCGTACGTCCCGTGCCGGACGCCGTTCCCGTGCGTCTTCCGACGCGGTCTCCGACGCCCGTTCGGACGTCTGTTCCGACGACCGATCGCGGAGGTGCCTGCGCGGGCGTTCGGCCGGCCTCTCCACAGAACTCCCGCCCGAACCAACGGCCTTGCGCCGCACCTTGCGCCGTGCGCCACTCGTGTCACCGGCGCTCTCATGGACGCTCTCGGACGCGCCCTCCACGGCGGGCCGGGCGGAGTCGGCCGCCGAGTCCGCCGTCTCGGACAGTTGCTCGGCGGTGTCGGAGGCGGTGTCCGTTGCGCTCTTGGCGGCGTCGGACGCGGTGTCGGTGACGTCCTTGGTGGCCTCGGTGGCCCCCTTGACGGTGTCGGAGGCGGTGTCCGTGACGCCCTTCGCGGCGTCCGATGCCGTGTCCGCGACGTCCTTCGTGGCGTCCGCGGCGGCCCCGCCCACCTGCTCTCCGGCCTTGCCGACCCCGCGGCCCACCTCACGGCCCGCGTCGCCCACTCCGCGGCCGACCTCGCCCAGGGCGTCGCCGCCCGCGGACCCCACCTCCTCGACGGCGGAACCGACAGAGGAGGTGATCTGTTCGAGGATCTGGGGATTGCGGTCCACGGACTGGAGCAACCGCTCCACGACAGCGCCCACGGTGTCGAGGCGCACCTTCAGCAGGGCCTGCGCCTCCACGCCCTTGATCCCCAGGTCCACCCGCCCGAGCGCCACATCGGCCCCGACGTCGAGCTTCAGCAGGTCCAGTACCTGGGCATGCAGCGAGACCCGGGCCCGGAGATCCTCCACTTCCAGGTTGATCTCGTCGATGTTGAGGGTGGGAACGTCGAGCAGTACGTCCGGCTCGGTGCCGGCCTCGTTGCCGGTCCCGCTTCCGCTTCCGACTTCGGGCGACCGCCGTCCGTCCTGCCCGTCGGCATCGTCCATGTCGGCCGGCTCGGCCTCCACGACTTCGGGCTCGTCGGATTCGTACGCGTCCCGTATCTCGGAGTCGTCATCCACCCATTCACCATAAAACGGATGATTTGCCCTCGCCCCGCGAGTCCTCGACCGACGCCCGCCGGGGCCTTCAGGGAACACGGGGCCTTCAGGGAACGAGGTGGCCCGAGGCGCGGAACAGTTCGTACCACTCGGCCCGGGTGAGCGGGATCTCGGAGCCCCGGGCGGCCCCCGCGACGCGCTCAGGGCTGGTGGTACCGAGCACGACCTGCATCCGAGCGGGGTGGCGGGTGATCCAGGCGGTCGCGATCGCGATGGCGGGCACGTCGTACTTGCCGGCGAGGCGGTCGATGACCTCGTTGAGCTCGGGGTAGTCCGGCGAGCCGAGGAAGACACCCGTGAAGAAGCCGGCCTGGAAGGGGGACCACGCCTGGATGGTGATGTCGTTCAGACGGCAGTAGTCGACGATCCCTCCGCCGTCGAGGGTGACGGCCTGCTGCTCCGCGAGCATGTTCGCGGAGACCCCCTGAGCGACGATCGGCTGATGCGTGATCGAGAGCTGGAGCTGGTTGGCCACGATGGGCTGGCGCACGTACCGGCGCAGCAGGTCGATCTGCCGCGGGGTGTGGTTCGAGACGCCGAAGGCGCGCACCTTGCCGGAGGATTCGAGCTCGTCGAAGGCGCGGGCCACCTCTTCGGGCTCGACGAGCGCGTCGGGGCGGTGCAGCAGCAGGATGTCGATGCGGTCGGTCCCCAGGGCCGCGAGCGACTCCTCGGCCGACTTGACGATGTGCTCGTACGAGAAGTCGTAGTACGGGCCGTCCGTCACGATCCCCGCCTTGGTCTGGATCGTGATCTCGTCGCGCTGCGCGGGGCTCAGCGCCATCGCCTCGGCGAAGCGGCGTTCACAGCCGTGCAGCTCCCGCCCGTAGACGTCCGCGTGGTCGACGAAGTCGATGCCCGCGTCCCGCGCGGTGGAGACGAGTTCGCGGACCTCGTCGTCGGTCTTGTCGGCGATGCGCATCAGACCGAGCACGACGTTCGGGGCGAGGATGTCGGTGCCGGGCAGGGTGAAGGTCTTCACGATGTCTCCCTCTCAGACGATCAGGCCTGCACAGTACAAGCGGGACCACCCGCACGTGACGGGCGGCACGGCCCCACCGACAGCAGCCGCGAGCCCCACATCCCGGATCGCGCCTCGTGGCCCGTGCACCTCGGCGACGTCCGCGCGGCCGGTCGTCCGCTGCTCCTCAAGGGCGCGTCTGCAAGGCCGCCTCCTCAGGCCGCCTCCTCAAGGCCGTCTGCTCAGGACACTTCCTCAAGGACGCCTTTGCGGGCGAAGGCCGTCGAGCAGGAGGTCGAGAAGCCGATCGGCCGTGACCGCGTGGCCGGCCTGGTGCGCGACGGTGAAGATCCCGATCAGAGCGGCGGCGATCTCCTCGGCGGTGACGTCGGGCCGCAGGTCTCCCGCGGCGCGACCCGCGTCGAGGATCGACGCGATCGCGTCCAGGAGCTCGTCCCTGGTCCTGGCGTGGTCGACGACGTCGCACTCGATCACCGCAAGCAGTGTGTCGAGCATGCCGTTCTTCGTCGCGATCCAGTCACCGAACAGGTCCATCCAGCGCCGCATCGCGACGGCCGGGGCCACCTCGGCGAGCAGGTCCTGCGCACCGTTCGTGAGGCGGACGACCTGGTCACGGTAGACGGCCTCCACCAGGGACTCGCGGGTCGGGAAGTGGCGATAGAGCGTCCCGATGCCGACGCCGGCCGCACGGGCGATCGCACGCATCGACGTCTCCGCGCCGGGCGTCGCGAGCACGCGCGTCGCGACCATGAGCAGTTGTTCGCGGTTGCGCGCGGCATCGGCCCGGGGCGCCCGCGGTGTGGGACTGGTCAAACGGATCGCGCTCCGGTTATGTTGGATGTCATAACCGGAGCATAGTCCGTTTCGGGCTGGCTGGAACGCGAGGAAACGGGTACGGCATGCGGCAGCACGACACCGGCCATCGAGACGGCGTGAGCAGGGCGGTCCGGCTTGAGGCGTTCGGCGGACCAGAGGTACTGGCCCTCCAGGACGTGCCCGAGCCGAGGGCGGGTGACGGGCAGATCCGCGTACGCGTGACAGCGGCCGGGCTGAATCCGATGGACTGGTTCATGACCGCGGACGCCGAGACCGCGGCGCGGTTCGGCCTGAGCCTGCCCGCCGGGTTCGGGACCGACTACGCCGGATTCGTCGACCAGGTCGGTGCGGGCGCGAACGGCTACGCGGTCGGTGACCGTGTGTTCGGGGCGGCCCTGTCCCGGGCGGTCGCCGACCACGTCGTCGTCGATGCGGACGGGAACATCGCGAGCGGCGTCGCTCATCACAGCCCGGACGGCGTCGACGACCGCACCGCCGCCACCCTCCCGATCGCGGGCAGCACCGCGGCGGCCGCTCTCGACGTCCTCGGCCTCGGTGCGGACGACACGGTCCTGGTCGGCGGCGCGGGCGGCGGAGTCGGCGTGTTCGCGGTCCAGTTGGCCCGGATCGCGGGCGCGCGGGTCATCGGGACCGGCTCGCCGTCGTCGGCGGAGTATCTGCGAAGCCTCGGCGCCGAACCGGTCGCGTACGGCGAGGGCCTGGCCGGCAGAGTCCGCGGCCTCGGCGCGGGCCCCGTCACCGCGGCACTGGACCTGCACGGGACGGACACGGCGCACGCCGCCCGCGAACTGGGGGTGCCGGACGATCGCATCTGCACCATCGCGGGCCAGGTCGACGGCATTCCCGCCGCCAACGGCGCCAACGCCGCCCCCGACGCCCTGGAGAACATCGCACGCCTGGTCGCGGCCGGCCGCCTGCGCGTACCCATCGCGGTGGCCTTCCCCGTCGAGGACATCCGCACAGCCGTCGAACTCCAGGCGGCCCGGCACGTTCAGGGCAAGATCGTGATCGACCTCACCCCCCACCCCTGAC
>NZ_JAIUKE010000528.1 GCF_020176795.1 Streptomyces sp. 8L | reverse complement strand
GAGACCGGGTCCGGGCGGGGCCGGGAGGAACCGTCCGGCGAGGAGGCCGGGCCGGGGCGGTCCGGAGAGGCGGCCCGGGCGGGGAGTCCGGAGGGACGGCCCGGCGGGCGCGCAGGAGGCGTCAGCCGATGATCTTGTCGATCTTCTTCTCCGCCGCCGCCCACGCGTCGGCCGGCTTCGTGCCGCGCTGCTCCATGTTGTTGATCTGGTCGGAGATCGACTGCTTGATGTCGGCGTCCTTCGGGCCGAGCACCGCCGCCGGAATCGTCGACGCCTCCTGCGCGTAGATCGTGCCGATCGGCGCGTTGTTGAAGTAGGGGAGCTTCGCGTTCTGCACCCCGGGCAGGCTGTAGGCCCCCTTGTTGGACGGGAACACCCCGATCGCCTTGAACACCGCGGCCTGCTGGGCCGGCTCCGTCAGCCACTTCACCAGGTCCGTGGCTTCCTTCACGTGCTTGCCGCTCTTGGGCACGGCGAGGAACGAACCGCCCCAGTTGGCGGCCGAGGAGCCGGGCGCCTTGGCGATGTCCCACTGGCCCTTGTAGCTCGGGCCCGCGTACTGCTGGATCTGGGCCGCCATCCACGCGGGGCACACGACCGTCGCCATGGTCCCCTTGCGCAGGGCCGTCTGCCAGGCGGGGTCGAACTGGGGCAGGCCCTGCGTGAGCTTCTCCTTCGCGGCCTGCGCCGCCAGGTTCCAGCCCTGCTTCACGCTCGCGCTGTCCTTGTAGACGGCCTTGCCGTCCTTGTCGTAGTACTGCCGGGGGCTGGAGCTGACGACCGCGTTGTACATGGCGCTCGCCGAGTCCATGAAGTACGTGCCCGCGGGGGCCTTCTTCTTGTACTGCTCGCCCAGCTTGAGGTAGTCGTCCCAGCCGCCGGCGACGAGCTTCGCGACCGCGTCACGGTCCGTCGGCAGGCCCGCCTTCTGGAACAGGGTGCGGTTGTAGCACAGGGACATGGGGCCGATGTCCGTGCCGGCGCCTATGACCTGACCGCCGGACGTCGTGGCCTGAGCCTCTTTCCACGACACCCAGTCGGACGTGTTGATCGTCTTGCTCAGGTCGACGAAGTCTGAGGCCTTCGTGTCGACGACCTCCTTGATGCGTCCGACCTCGATGCCCGTCACGTCACCCAGGCCGCTGTTCGAGTTCAGCTCCTGAAGCAGCTTCGGGTAGTAGTTGGCCTCCTGCGCGGTGACGTCCTCCTTCACCGTGATGTTCGGGTGGAGCTTGTGGTACTGGGCGAACAGGCCGGCCTCCTTGTAGCCGAACGCCCCGTAGTCCGCGACGGTCAGCGTGATCGGCCCGTTCGCCGAGTCCGAGCCGGAGCCCGAGTCGTTGTCGCTGCTACAGCCCGTCAGCAGCAGCGCCGAGGCGGTGAGCAGCGCGGTCGTGACGGCCGCGACGCCTCCCTTGCCTCTTCGGCTGCCGACAGTGCGGGTGATGCGCATTCCACTACTCCTTGTTCCGGGGCGGAGGACTTGGTTCCGGGGTGGTCCGGCGGAAGCCGGCGCGGCCGGGCGCGGTGGGCCGGCGGTGGGGCCGGTCCGTGTCGGCGCGTGCCGCGAGCGGCGTACGGTGTCGTGCAGTGATTGGGAGCGCTCCCAAATCGGTACTGCCCGAAGACTCACGCCAAGAGGGGCGCAGTGTCAATACTTGAAGTCGGTTCCGTTGCCGGAGCGTGTCCTGCCGTCCGGCCGGCGCCGGGCGGCCGGGCCCGCCCCCCCCCGGGGGGGGGGGCCGGGGGGGCGCGCGGGGGGCGCCCCCCCCCGGGGGGGGGGGCCGGGGGCGCCCCCCCCGCCCCCCCCCCCCCCCCCCCCGCG
>NZ_JAIUKE010000527.1 GCF_020176795.1 Streptomyces sp. 8L | reverse complement strand
GGGGGGGGATTTAAAATAGGGGGCGGGGGTGGGGGGGGCGGGGGGGGGGCGGCCGGGGGGGGGGCGGGGGGGGGCCCCCCCCCCCCCGGGGGGGGGGGCCGCGCCGGGAGATGGCTGGGAACGAGTGCTGGACCATGGCCGGGACGCCGTGGTCACAATGAGGCCACCCCGCCCGCACGGGGCGCGCGCAGAGCTGGAAGGTGAACGATGAGTCGAGTCGTGAAGGGGCCCGCGGCCAGGGGTTCCGCCCGCCCGACCCTGGAGGCCGTCGCGGAGCGGGCAGGGGTCGGCAGGGGCACGGTCTCCCGGGTGGTCAACGGGTCCTCGGGGGTCAGCGCCAAGGCGCGCGCCGCCGTGGAGAAGGCGATCGCCGAACTCGGATACGTCCCCAACAGGGCGGCACGGACTCTTGTCACAAGTCGAACGGACTCGGTGGCGCTGGTGATACCGGAGGCGGAGACGCGCCTCGTCGCGGAACCGTACTTCTCGGACACCATCCGGGGCGTGACGGCGGGGCTCGCCGAGACGGAGATGCAGCTGCTGCTGATCCTCGTACGGACGGCGAAGGAGCGCGAGCGCCTCGTCGCCTATCTCTCGGCACAGCGGGTGGACGGCGTACTGCTGGTCTCCGTGCACGCGGACGACCCGCTGCCCACACTGCTGGAGACCATCGACATGCCCGCCGTGCTGGGCGGCAGGCGCTCGGATCGCGAACCGCTCAGTTATGTGCACGCGGACAACGTGGGCGGGGCCCGGATCGCCGTCGAGCACCTGCTCGGCCGGGGGCGCCGGACCATCGCGACGATCACGGGACCGCTGGACATGGAGGTGGCGCGGGCCCGACTCGACGGCTACCGGACGGCGCACTCGGACGCGCCGCCGGACGAAGGGCTGGTGGCGCACGCGGACTTCACCGAGGAGGGCGGGGTGCACGCCATGCGGCAACTCCTCGCGCGCAGACCGGACCTGGACGCCGTCTTCGCGGCGTCCGACGTGATGGCGGCGGGCGCGATGCAGGTGCTGCGCGAGGCGGGCCTGCGGGTGCCGCAGGACGTGGCCGTCGTCGGCTTCGACGACTCGATCGTGGCCCGGCACACGGACCCGCCCATGACGAGCGTGCGCCAGCCGATCGAGGAGATGGGCCGCACGATGGCCCACATGCTCCTTGACGAGATCGCCCACCCGGGCCTGCCGCACCGCCATGTCGTCCTGACCACCGAACTGGTCGTACGGGACTCGTCCTGAGGACCGGAGCGGCGGGGCGACCGCCCCGATTTTCCGGACCTTCCGGGCCGGTGGGGGCTCCGGACCGGTCCGGGACCGGTCGAGTGGTCCTCCGGATCGGTGGGCGCTTCCGGCTCAGCCGGGCGGGCAGGCCGTGTTCGTCGCGGTCGGATGCCGGCGGCCGGAGAGCCGTACGGAGACGGAGCCCGGCCCGGTGGCGACCGACGGCGCGCTCGACAGCCGGGGCAGCCGCGTGGCCACGGTCGTCTCCGTACTGTTCGGCCCCGCGAACAGGGCCCCGTAAGGCGGCGGATACGGAGGAGTCGCCGACGCGAGGCACTCCGAGCGGCGCCCCGCCGTCGGGGTCGCCAACGCCTGGCCCTGCGACTCCCACGGCGTCCACCTCCTGGGCCTTCCGGTGCCGGGACGTTCCGCCGATCCGGCGCGACCCGGCCCGATTCGGTGCGGCGCCCGGCGTCACGCGGGCGGTGTCAGAGCACCCGCGGCGGCCGTGCCCCAGCCGAGGAGGCGCTCGTCCGTGTCCGGCGGGGACACCAGCTGGAGTCCGAGCGGCAGGCCGTCGGGTGTGGCCGCCGCCGGGATCGTCAGGGACGGCCAGCCCGCGTTGCTCCACGGCAGACACATGACGGAGTCGCCCGTCGTCTCCAGGCCGCGCGGGGCGGGCCCGGTGGCCGCGGGAGTGAGCCAGGCGTCCACGCCCGCCGACGCGGTCGCGTCCGCCAGCCGCGCGGCGAACTCCGCCTTCCCCCTGCGGGCACGGGCGTACGTCGCCTCCTCGACCGCCTGCCCCTCCCGGATCGCCTTCGCCGTCTGCGGGCGGTACAGGTCGCCGTACGCCGCGAACCACTCCGCGTGCGTACGCGCCACCTCGTAGCGGTTCATGGCGTAGAGCTGTGCCACCACCTGGTCGAAGTCCGCCATGAGCGGTACGCCGCGCACCTCGAACCCGGCCGCCCGCAACAGCAGGACCTGCCGGTCGAACGCGGCCAGCGCACCGGCGGTGGCGCGCTCCAGGTAGGGACCCTCCGGTATCCCGAACACCGGTGCACGCGAGGGGCGTTCGGCCGGCGGTTGCCAGTCGTCGCAGAGCACCGCGGCGCCCCGCTCGACGCCTGCCACGTCCCGCGCGAACACTCCGACCGTGTCGAAGCTCGGCGCGTTGGCGATCACACCGTCGACCGGGACGCGCCCGAACGTCGGCTTGAAACCCACCACTCGGCAGTACGCCGCGGGCCGGATCACCGAGCCCACGGTCTGGGTGCCCACGGCGAGCGGCACCATCCCGGCCGCGACCGCCGCCGCCGAGCCACTGCTCGAACCTCCGGGCGTGTGCCCGGGGTTGTGGGGGTTACGGGTCGGGCCCGGCGCCAGCACGGCGAACTCGGCCGTCACGGTCTTGCCCGCCACCAGGGCGCCCGCGTCCCTCAACCGGTCGACGAGGACGGCCTGCGGGCCCTCCAGTGCCGTGGGCGGCAGTGCGGAACCGGCGCGCGTGTCGAGCCCGTCCACCCGCACGATGTCCTTCACGCCGACGGCCACCCCGTACAGCGCGGGCCGCTCCCCGGTCCCGGCGAACCTGCCTGTCAGGGCCGCCGTCTCGCGCGCCAGCCGACCGGGCCTGTCCGGTTCGGGTACGAACGCCTCGATCTCCGGATCGAGCCGCTCGATCGCCTCAAGTACCGCCGCTGTCCGTGCCGTTGCCGCCACGTCGCCCGTCGCCCTGTCCATGCGTACGCCTCCCCGGAGCCGCTCACCGCGCGCCATCCTCGCACGCGCGCCGCCCGGAGGCTCAGGGGTTCGGTGGCCGGTCCCGCTGCCGGAAGTCGAGCATGTAGAGGACCTTGTCGTAGCGGCGCGGCCCGACGGCGACGAAGTCGCGGAGGCGGCCGTACTCGGCGAAACCGAGCGAACGGTACAGATCCTGGGCCCGGGTGTTGTCGCCGCGCACATCCAGGGTGAGGACCTCGACACCGGCCGCCCGCGCGTCCTCCACCAGCGCCGAGGTCAGCGCCCTGCCGATGCCCCGGCCGTGGACGGACGCGTCGACCGCGACCTTCTCCAGATCGGCGTGCGGCGCGTGGGTCGGCCTCGCGTACCGCCGCCAGTAGCCCAGTCCCACGAGGCGCCCGTCCAGACAGGCCACCCGAAGGGCCGCGTCTTCGGCCCGCGCCGCCCGGACGACCTCCCCGAGCAGCTCCGCGATCTCGTGCGACGAGGGCGGGTCGACCCACCCGAGGGCCGCGCCCCGGCCGACCAGGTCCGCGAGCAGCCGGTGCGACGCCTCCACGAGGCCGGCGGTCACCTCCGTGGCGTCGAGGACGGCGAGCCCCGCGCCGCTCACCCCGCTGTTCGCCTCCGCGTCCATCGACCCTCGCTCCCGGCTTCCCGCTCTCCGCTTCCCGCGATCCGCTTCACAGTCCTGTGGCGGCAACTCTACGGTGCACCACCGGCACCACCCCTCCCGAGCTGCGACGGAGCGCTTCACCGGCCGCAGGAGCGGGCTGTACGAACGGGCCGTACGAACGGGTCGTACGAACGGGTCGCAGGAACAAGCCGCATGAGCGGGCCGTACGAACAGGTCGCGGGAACAAGCCGCATCAGCGGGCCGTATGCGTGCGTGTCCCGGCGCGGCGAAGGGCGTGCGCCCCGGTACGGACCGGTGCGCACGCCCCTGGGTGTCCGGCTCAGCCGGTCAGGTGGTTCCTCAGTTGCCGAGCAGCTTCGACGTCAGGGTCTGGGCGTTGTAGGAGCCCCAGCCCGTGGTGAAGTCCCAGCCCTTGGCGGCCGAGTAGGCGCCGTTGCTGCCGCTCGTGATGTCGTGGAAGCCGGTGCCTCCCGCCGAGTACAGCGTCGGGTTGGCGAAGCCGAGGTTCGCCTTGCCCGCGGCTGCCGCCTGCTGGTTGTACAGCGCGGCGTAGGCCGCCCACTCGGGCGCGGCGGCGCTGGTTCCGCCGACCTGGCCCCAGCTGCCCTGGGAGTAGATGGACACTCCGGGGCTCGGGTTGGCGAGGGCCGACACGTCGGGCACCTGGCGGTAGCCGCCGCCCTTGCTCTGCTGGACCGAGGTCTGCCAGCTCGGGATCTTGAAGGTGGAGGACTTGCCGCCACCGCCGCCGCTCCACGCGGTCTCCTTGCTCCACGCGTTTGAGGAGCTGACGGTCAGCGTCGTGCCGCCCACGCCGGTCACGTAGGGGTCGCTCGCCGGGTAGTCGACCGAGGTCCCGCCGTTGCCCGCGTCGTCGGAGCCGCTGTCGCCCGAGGCCGCGTAGAAGCCGAGGCCCTCGGCCGCGCCCTGCTGGAAGATCGCGTCGACCGAGCTGAGGTTGGAGCTGGTGCGGCCGGCCTCGGACAGGCCCCAGCTGATCGACGTGGTGGGGATGCCGCTGTCGACGATGGCCTGGTACGTGTCGACCTCGCCCGCGTCGCTGTTCGGGCCCTCGAAGACCGTCACGTCGGCCTTGGGCGCGATCGCGTTCAGGACCTCGATGTCCAGCTCGACCTCGACCTGGCCGTCACCGAGGGCGCCCGAGCCGCCGCTCACCTTCTTGACGGTCGGGGCCGACGAGCCCAGCGAGTACTGGTTGTCGTACTTGGTGATGTTCGACTGCTGGAAGCCGTCGAACTCCAGCAGCGCGATCTTCTGGCCGCTGCCGGTGTACGAGCTGGGGACGTTGTAGCCACCCTTGATCTGCGCCGGGGTGTAGCCGCCGCCGGGGCCGTTGAGCGGCTTGACCTTCGCGGGCGCCGCGTGCTGCCGTACCGCGTGGTTGTTGAGGCCGGACACGTCGCTCACGATGGAGGCGACGGACGCGGGCAGCGTGGGCGCCGAGTCGTTGGCGTAGAAGGCGCGGCCGGTCGACGAGTCCTTCCAGGTCGACAGCTTCGTGCCGAACGCCTTCTGCAGCTGGGCGGCGGTGCCCTTGGCGTCGATCAGCAGGTTGCCCGAGTGGACCGCCCCGACGCTGAGGCCCTGAGACCGCAGGTAGTCCTTCACCTGGGCCACCTCGGCCGCGGTACGGCCGAAGCGGGCCGCGAACTGCGCCTTGGTCAGGTAGTGCCCGTAGCTCGCCGAGGAGGGGTCGCTGACCTGGGAGACGAACGCCGCGAGTGCGGCGCGGTCTCTGGGGGCCAGGCTCACGGCGACCGAGATGGACTTGTCGGCGGCGACCGAACCGGTGCGGGCCGCGTGGGCGGAGAGCCCGGGGACGACGTCCCCGGCTATCGCGGTACGGGCCGTGTCCGGGCCGGGCGTCTGAGCGGCGGCGACCGGGACGGCGGCGTCCAGCAGGGCGGGGGCGGCGGCGGGAGCGAGGAACTTGAGACGTGGGGTCACGAACGGCCTCCGTGGAAGAGTTCGAGTCTCGAATGGGGTGACTGCGAACACGCTAGGTAGGGAGAGGAGTTGTCCATAAGCGGGGGAACCCTTGCTCCCTGTGTTGAGGCGCTGTTTCGTGTTGACGAGGTGTTGCGGGAATGTCGCACGCGCCCCAGGTGAGGGGGCGTTGAGCGCCGACGGGAGGCAGCGGGCCGCCGCCCGCTGGGGCGGTCTGGGCTGCGGGGTGGCCTGGCCGCGAGGGCGTGGG
>NZ_JAIUKE010000526.1 GCF_020176795.1 Streptomyces sp. 8L | reverse complement strand
GCCGCGAGTGGGGGTCCCCCCGCCCGGAGGGTGGGGGAGGTGCCGGGGCACGCGAGCCCGACCAGATCCGAACGAGAGGGCCTAGCCGCGCCTCCGGGCGACCTGCACGTTCTCCAGCACGCCGAGCGCGTCGGGCAGGAGGACGGCCGCGGAGTAGTAGGTGGTGACCAGGTAGGACATGATCGCCTGCTCGTTCATGCCCATGAAGCGCACCGAGAGACCGGGCTCGTACTCCTCCGGAAGGCCCGTCTGGCGCAGGCCGATGACGCCCTGGTTGTCCTCGCCGGTCCGCATGGCGATGATCGAGCTGGTGCTCTCCTTGCTGACGGGGATCTTGTTGCAGGGCAGGATCGGCACTCCGCGCCAGGCCGGGACCTGCTGTCCGCCGAGGTCGACGTGGTCCGGGTAGAGGCCGTACGCGTTGAACTCCCGTCCGATCGCCGCGATGGTCCTCGGGTGGGCGAGAAAGACCCTGGTGCCGCGGCGGCGGCTGAGCAGCTCGTCGAGGTCGTCCGGCGTGGGCGGGCCCGAGTGCGGCTGAATCCGCTGCTTGAACGCGGCGTTGTGGAGCAGGCCGAACTCACGGTTGTTGATCAGCTCGTGCTCCTGGCGCTCGCGCAACGCCTCGATGGTGAGCCTGAGCTGCTCCTCGGTCTGGTTCATCGGCCCGTTGTAGAGATCGGCGACCCTCGTGTGGACACGCAGAACGGTCTGCGCGACGGAGAGTTCGTACTCGCGCGGGTGGAGCTCGTAGTCGACGAAGGCGCTCGGCAGCCCGGCTTCTCCGGTGTGGCCCGCCGACATCGCGATCTCGGCCTCGCCGTGCTTGTTCTGCCGCTGGTGGGGCAGCGAGCGGAACTCCTGGAGGTGCGCCCGGAGGCGCGGCGCCCTGGACACCACCGCCTCGAAGTCGGCGCGTGACAGGGTGAGCTGGGTGCCCGCGGTCTCGGCGGTGGCCGTGCAGTCCCACCTCGCGTCGCTGTCCACAAGGGCGTTCTCGCCGAAGTGACCGCCGTCGGCGAGCGTGGCGACGGCGACCTCTTCGTCGTACTTGCCGACGGAGGTCTGGGCGATCCGGCCGTGGGCGATCAGGTGGATTCGCTCCGCGGGGGTACCGCGTTCGACCAGCACCTCGCCCGCGCGGAAGTCGCGCTGGACGCACCGGCCAGCGATCGCGCTCAGCACCTCGTCGTCGTCGAAGCCGCGCAGCAGGGCCAGTTCGCCCAGCTCGCGCGGGATCACCCGGACGTCGGTCCCGTCCTGGACGAACTCGATGTACCCGTCACCGACGCTGTAGCTCAGCCGGCGGTTCACCCGGTAGGTGCCGCCCTTCGTCTCCACCCAGGGGAGCATCCGCAGCAGCCACCTGGAGGTGATCTCCTGCATCTGCGGGGCGGACTTGGCCGTGGTGGCGAGATTGCGGGCAGCCGCGGTGCCGAGACTGGACTGCCGAGACGGCTCCAGCTGCGCTTCCGGGCTGGTGTCAACGGTCATCGGGCGGGTTCTCCTTTGCGACGGCGGTGATCGGATCGGCGTATCTGCACCGACCGGTGGAGGGAGGAGGGAACAGGAAACGAGGAACCCAAGAGCGGAGGAGCGGGGGAAAGGGGGAATGAACGGGAGAGCGCGAGCGGTCGCCTCGAACTCCGCAAACGCTAACGGCCCATGCGCTCAACTCGCCCGGATCAGCGGGCTAGTTACCTCGTTACGGGGATCTCGTCGTGTCCCGTGTTTATCCGGACTGCCGGCGGCTTAGAGGCTGCGAAGACGTGCTCGACGCGGCCACGGGCCTGTCTGCGGGTCGTGTTGTGGGCGTGCTTCCGTCGGGCAGCTCTTCGCCCGGGGCCGCGGCAACGCGCCCAGGTGCTCGGCGAGTTCCGCGCCACCCGGTGGCAGAGCCGGCCCGGGGGCCAACCATCCGGAGCGGAACCGGCGCCACTGGGATGACCACGCCGCGGCCCGGCAGGGCGCGCTCCTGCGAGCAGGCGCCCACCTTGTCGGGATCGACCTGTCGGAGAGACAGATCGCCACAGCACGAGAGATGCAAGCGGAGTTCGGCCTCGACTTCTTCCTCGTCCTGGGCAAGGCCGGGCAGGTCCCCTACAACGATGGGCAGTGGAGTTCACCGACCCGCACACCGCGCACCGCGCACTGCACGCCGCGCACCGGGACTACCCCGAGGTCTCCGACGACTGGCCGAAGCCCGCGCTTCGGCGACGATCGGCCCATGCCGACCTGGCCCCGGGCCGACTTGGCCGGAGCATATCCAGCATGTCCGGCCAGTGCGTGACCCCCTTGTTCGGGTTCACCCGGCCGCGGGCCGGGTCATCCACCACGCCCCGAGTTCGCGATCAACTTCTGTGCCGATCCCGGGTTCCGACGCTTCAACAAGGCTCTGGCCGCGCGCGGGAGGCAGGTGCTTACAGAGGCACGGGTCCGTAACTCCACGGCCAGTAGGCCGCCTTCGGCACTGGGCGGCGACATCACGCCAACGTGTCAAACAACGCTGCCCCGTCATGTCATGTTCTCTCATTGGCCATCGTGTACCGCAAACCTCATCCAGCGCATGTTCGACATCGGAGAGTTATTCAAACAAGTGGGGGGCCACAGATGCGAAGACGCAACGTACGCCGCGGTCTGGTCGCGGCGGCAATCGGGGGCGTGCTCGCCGTCACCACTACGACCACGTCTCAGGCGGCACCGCCTGCACTCACGAATCCGGGCCAAGGCGGCAGCGCTTGCCGGTAAGCTCGGGAACGACCGTACTGCTGGCGTCTACTATCGAAGCGGGCGGCTGGTCATCGCCGTCACAGATCAAGCCGCGTCGGAGACAGTGCGGGACGCGGGCGCCCTGGCGGAGGTCGTGTCCAACAGCTCGGCCGACCTCGACTCCATCAAAGTCAAGCTGGATCAACTGGCGGGGATTCCTGACACCGCATGGGACATCGACCCGACCGCCAACCGGGTAGAAGTACAGCTCTACGATGGAGTTTCCACAGCGGACAGGGACCGAATCGAGAAGGCGATCTCCGGGTACGGAAGTGCGGTAGAAATAACCGATCACCCCGGAAAGATCGAGTCGACGGCTTCCTACGAGATGCGCGGCGGGCTGGGCATAACTTCAGGGTACGTCGACACCAACGGGGACAGCTGGATTGTCACCTGCAGCGCAGGGTTCAATGTCCAGGACAGTAACGGCAAGAAGTACATGCTCACGGCCGGACACTGCATGAACGATGGGGCTACCGTCTGGAGTCGAAGGAGTGGCAGTATTCCCCTCGGGATAGCCAGCAACTGGGTCTATGGAAACGACTCGGATCAGTCTGACTACGGAATCGTGCCATACAGCAACGCTGACATCGTGGCATACGGATCGGTCCAATACAGGGACGGATCAGAAGGGCAGATCACCAGCTCCGCTCCCCCATACGCCGGGGAAGAGACGGAGCGGATCGGCACTACTAGCCAGGACTTGATCGGCAAGGTGCTTTCAACCGACTCGACGGTCACGTATGACGACGGGGTTACGCTCCATCATATGATCAAGGCAAGCAACTGTACTGTACACGGTGACAGCGGTGGACCCCTGATCTCGGGTGAAACAGCCCTCGGAGTCTCGTCGGGGGGTAACTATGCAACGAGCCCCTGTGCCGACCAGGACTCTCAGTCGGATCGCGTCAGCTACTACGATCCTGTGTGGCGCATATCCCTGGCAACGGGACTGAACGTCTACTGAAAATCGCTTCCGCCCCGCCGCCTGCGAGGGCCTCAGCGGCGGCGGGACGGCAGATGTGAATACAATTCCCTCACGGAAGGCGTAAATCGGAGCCACTCGATCGAGTGGAGAAGGAAATTTGCGCCTCGATCATCACAGGGAATCCGTCTCCGACATATCCAGAGGGTTCCATGCACACGAGCCTGAAGCGATTCGGCACTCTTTCCCTGTCCTCCCTCTTGGCTTTCTCCCTCCTTGCTGGTTGCGGCGAACAGCACACCGACAGTCGGGTGCCTCACCAATCGCTGCGAGAGCAGAAGGTGCGGGCGAACTCTGTGGCTGGCGCCTGGGCGGGTTCCACGGCCGCCGCCGCATGGAATAAGGGCTACTACCCCATGGCCGACGCCGTGCAGATACCGGAATCCGGGTGGAGGAGCGAAGAAGACAAGCAGGCGTACAAGAACCACAATTTCGTTCTCCGGGGCCATCTGCCGGGCGCTGCTCCCGCCCAAGGGAAGGTCGACTGGGTAACCGGAGACGCGCTTACTCGCCCGCAGTGGGGAGCGATGAAGGCGTATGAGTCCTTCGCCACCGATCGGGCGGTCGGGTCCCGACTTGCGGTAACGGGTGCTCGGCTCGGCCGTACAACGATCGAGACCAGCCGGGGCAAAGCAACCGTCCCCGCATGGCTGTTCACTCTGGACGGCTACAGCACCCCTCTCGTACGCGTCGCTGTCGTTCCCTCGGAGCTTCCCAAGTCGCCCATCGGAGCTGTCCCGCAGGGGGCTTCCGGTGGTCTCAGGAGCCTCGCCGGCCTGAAGCAGACGGCGCCGGACGGCCGATCCCTCACCGTAGGAGCCACACACGGAGCGTGCGACGACGGCCCTGTCGTCAACGCCCTTGAAACCGAGGCCAGCGTCGTGCTGTACGCCTCGGTCAAGAACCCGCGGAACAGTCCTTGCACCGATGTCATGGCGGAACGAAATATGACGGTCGAGCTACGACGGCCACTCGGCGACCGCGTCGTCCTGGACGCGCTCACGGGTCGGCCAGTGCCGTTCGGAATGCCGAACGACCCGTCCCCGACCTGGACTTAGCCCGTTTCCAGGAGGGCGACGCCGAGTCCGCGGGCGGCGAGGTCAGTGGTGCCATCGCCCTCACCTCGACCCCGCCGAAGGACGGGGCGGGGGCCCGTGCGCAGGTCGTCCGGCGCCAGCCGGACGGAAGTTGGCTCCGCCTGATCGACCAGCCCGAGTTCGTCACCCCCGCCGGCTGAGCCACATCGCGGGAGCGCGGCACAACGGGGGCGCTTCCGAGGGCCGCTACTGCCGCGCTTCGGCGTAGTCGGCGACCGCCACCCCGGTGAGCCGTTCCGACTCGGTCCAGAGGCGGGCGTTCGTCGACTCGTTCAGGGCCCTGCGGGTGATGCGTGCCGGGCCTCCGGGGCCGACGAGTTGCAGTGTGCCGGTGGGGCCGTAGTACGCGCCCTGCGTGGCCGTCGGGCTGGTGGCCGCCTGGAGGAGGGGCTCGGTGCCGGGCTCCACGGTCTGGGTCGGGAGGACGGCGCCGAGGACCGTGGTCAGACGGCTCATCAGGGTCCGCCTGCCGTCGCCCAGGTTCGCGCCCGCCGTCTGGAGGTTGGTGTGGGTGTAGCCCGGGTGCGCCCCGGTGCTGGTCAGCGGCCAGCCGTGCTCGTCCGCCAGGGCCGCGAGCCGGCCGGTGAAGATCAGGTTCGCGAGCTTGGACTGGGCGTACGACCGGCTCGGGCTGTAGCGCCGCCGCTCCCACTGGAGGTCGTCGAAGTCGATGCGGCCGTAGTTGGCGGTGCCGCTGCTCATGGTCGCGACCCTCGGCGCGGGTGCCGCAAGGAGCGCGGGCAGCAGCCTGAGCGTCAGCGCGAATGGACCGAGGTAGTTGCTGCCGAACTGGAGCTCGAAGCCGTCCGCCGTCGTCATGCGGGTCGGCGGGGACATCACTCCGGCGTTGTTGACCAGCAGGTCGAGCGGGGTCCCGTCGGCGATGACGCCGTCCGCGAAGTCCTTCACCGACGCGAGGTCCGCCAGGTCGATCCTGCGCACTTCCACGCGGGCGTGCGGGTGGCGGGCCAGGATCTCGTCCCGCGCCTGCTCGCCCTTGGCGGGTGTCCGTACCGCCAGCACGACCCGTGCGCCGGCGTCCGCGAGCCTGCGGGCCGCCTCCTTGCCCGTACCGCTGTTCGCGCCGGTGACCACCGCGAACCTGCCCGACTGGTCCGGTACCTCGTACATCGTGCTCATCCTCTCGCCGTCCGTTGGCCGTGAGTGTGCTGTTCATGTGCCGCCGGCCGGGGCCGCCACCCGCCGCCCGCCGAGCGGCCGATCGGGCACGCAACCACCCGGCCCCGCGGCGCGCTCTCGATGATCATTAGAGACCGACGGTCTGTTGCATTCCAACCTAACAGACCGGCGGTGCCTTAACAACAGACCGGAGGTCTGTAAGCGTCTGTACGATGGAGGCATGGCCACCCCCTTCCAGCGCGCCCGCAGCGAGGAGCAGCGCGCCGTGCGCAGACAGGCGATCCTCGACACGGCCGCCGCGATGCTCACCGAGCTGCCCGTCGCGCAGGTCAGCCTGAACGAGCTGAGCCGTCGCGTGGGCCTCGCGAAGTCGAACGTGCTGCGCTATTTCGAGTCCCGCGAGGCCGTCCTGCTGGAACTCCTCGACCAGGCGACACGTGCGTGGCTCACGGAGCTGGAGGGCGCGCTCGCCACCGCCGTCGACCCCGCGGCCGGGGCTCGCGAGCGCGTCGACCGACTGGCGGGCGTCTTCGCGAGAACCCTCGAAGGACGGCCCGTGCTGTGCGAACTCGCCGGCGCGCAGGCGGCGGTCCTTGAGCGCAACGTGTCCACGGCCGTGGCCGCCACCTACAAGCGCGCCGGCATCGAGACCACGAGCGCGCTCGCGGACCTGTTCCACCGCCGGCTGCCCGAACTGGACGACCGGGACGCGCTGCGGCTCGCCGCCGGCTCGCTGATGGTCGCGGCCTCCCTGTGGACACACGCGCACCCTTCTGCCGCCGTACGGGCCGTGTACGACACCGAGCCGGAACTCGCCGTCATGCGCGTCGAGTTCCGTGCGGCCGTGGAGGAGTTCGTCGCGGTCATCGCCTCCGGGGCCCTGGCGCGAAGCGAGGGGACGTGACATCGTCCACGGCCGCGAAGCCGGCCGGCGCGCGCCGCGTCTGGTACGCCTCGTACGGGTCCAACATGCGGAGCGCACGCTTCCGTTGCTATCTCGCGGGCGGACGGCCCGAGGGCGCCGCCCGTACCTATCCCGGTTGCCGCGACCCCCGGCCGCCTGCCGCCTCCGCGCTGCTGCGGCTGTCGGGGGCGCTGTACTTCGCGGCCGAGTCCGAGGTGTGGACGGGCGGCATGGCGTTCTACGACCCGGACGCGCCGGACCTGCCCGGCGGCCCCGACGCCCCGGACACTTATAACGGGCCCGGCCACGCGCACCGCGCGCACGCGCCGGACGACGCACACGCCCCGGGCGCGGGCCTAGGTGCCGCGTCCGGCGGGGCGTCGGGGCGGGTGCTGGTCCGCGCGCATCTGATCACCGCCGAACAGTTCTCCGACGTCGTCGCGCAGGAGATGCACCGCGCCCCCGGCACCGGGCCGCATCCGGACATCGACCTGGCGGAGGTACTGGCCGCGGGCCGGGTACGGCTCGGCGACGGGCGCTACGAGACGCTCGTGCACCCCGGCGACCACGAGGGTGTGCCGGTGGTGACCTTCACCGCGCCCTGGGGCGTACGGGACGTCGCGGCCAACCCGCCCTCACCCGCGTATCTCGCGCAGATCGCGGGCGGGCTGGTGGAGGCCGGCGCCGGTGACCCGCTGACCGTGGCGCACTACCTGGCCCGGTGGCCCGGCGTCGCCGGGCACTGGAAGGTGGCGGACATCGCCGCGCTGGTACGGCTCAGCTGAGGCGGACCGCGGGCCGGGGCCGGGGCGGGGG
>NZ_JAIUKE010000525.1 GCF_020176795.1 Streptomyces sp. 8L | reverse complement strand
CTGCGGGCGGGTGCCGGTCGGGGGCCTGCCCTTGGGCGGCTGTGGGCGCTCAGTCCGCGCAGGTGAGCCGGGCGTCACCCCAGTCCGCGTGGTCGTAGTTCTTGCCGTCGCCGCCGTCGCCGGCCGCGAGGCCGAGGGTGTGTACGCCGGTGACGTCGGCGGTCAGGTCGACCGCGGCCTGGCCGCCGCGTACGACGTCGGTGGTGGCGAGCTGCTTGCCGTCGTCGCCGAGGACGGTGAACGTGACGCTGCCCTGCCCGCCGGTCTCGTCGTCCACGCCGACATGGGCCTCGAAGCGGGTGCAGCGGCCCTGGAGGTCGATCTGCACCTGGCCGGGCGCGTTCATGCCCAGGCCCTTGGCGTACACGGTGCCGTCGATCGTCAGGGGGTTTCCGTCCTGCCCGCCGGCCTCGCCGTTGGACTGGTCGCGCTCGACCGGCCCGTAGCCGTTGGTCTGGGTGAGGAACGGCTGGTCGCTCGCGTAGACCGTGCCGTGCAGCGGTACGGAGACCCGCACGACCTCCTCCACGTGGACCGGCGGGGCCTTCCCGCCGGCCGGGTTGGCGTAGGTCGCCACCACGGGTACGTCAGCCTCGCCGCCCGGCTGGTCCTTGCCGACGGTCACGCTCCAGTGGCCGCCGAGCGTCCTGCCCGCCGGGAGCGAGGCCGCCGTCACGTCCGGCCCGGTGGCGCGCCAGCCCGCGGGGAGCCGGTCGCGGTCGACCGTCAGCCGCACCTGGCGCAGGGCGTTCCCCTTCGGGAGCACGAACTTCGCGTCGACGCCGATCTTCGCGCCGGGGCCCGCGGTCGTGGCCGAGGGGTCCAGGGTGAGGGTGGTGGCGGGCGCGGTGACGACCGGGTCCTCGCAGTCGGTGCGGCCCTTCGCGGCGGGGCAGGCCAGGGCGGCGAAGCCGCCGTCGGCCGCGGCCGGGACCGCGAGGGTGTCCTTGGCGGTCACGGTCCGCACGGTCCGCTTCAGCTGCCCGCCGCTGTCGCCGATCGTCTCCACGAGCCAGCTGCCCTTGCCGAGGAAGCCGAGCGGCGCCTTCATCGTGTCGCCCGCGCCGGCCAGGATGCCGCCGACGAACCAGCGGTCGCCCTTGCGGCGGGCGATGACGGCCTGCCGGTCGCCGGCCGGCTGCGCGCTTGGCCCGCCGGAGACGAAGTGCGTCTCGTCCCAGGTGGTGGGGAGCTGTTCGATGTAGCGCTCGGCCACCGGCTGGGCGGCGAAGCCCTCGGGGTTGTCGCCGAGCGAGGTCCACCCGGACTCGTAGACGACGGGCAGCGCGAGCTCGTGTGCCAGGGAGTCCTTCCGGTCCGGGCGGGAGAACCAGGTCGGGGTGTAGTCCATCGAGCCGACGATGTTGCGGGTGAAGGCGAGGAAGATGTCGCGGGTCGGGTTCTGCCCGTTCTCCTCGCCGCGGACCGCCTCGACGCTCATCACCTGCGGCCAGGTGCGCTGGAGGCCGCGCGGGATCGTCGCACCGTGGAAGTCGATCATCAGCCTGTCCTTGGCGGTGTCGCGCAGGATCGCGTCATACCACTGGAAGGTGGACTGGGAGTCCGAGTACATGTAGTCGACCTTGACGCCTGCGACGCCCCACGCCTTGACCCTGGGGAGCCAGTCGTCGCGCTGCTGCTGGGTCTTGAGGTCGTTCCAGTCGAACCAGAGGATCACGTCGACGCCCTTGGCCCGCGCGTAGCGGACCAGTTCGGGGACCCAGCTCGCCTGCCATCCGGCGTCCACCAGCGTGTACTGGAGGCCGTGCTGCGCCGCGTAGTCCACGAAGTCCTTCTGCCGTTCGAAGTTCCCGGGACTGTTCCCGTCGCTCAGCCAGGACCAGTCGTCCACGCCCGGACGTATCCAGGAGGTGTCCTTGACCTTCGAGGGCGGCGCGAGGTCGTCCACGAGGGTGGAGCCGACGAGCGTGTCCAGGCTGCCCACGATCGCGGTACGCCACGGCGTGGCCAGCGGGCCCTGCGAGGTGACGGGCTTGTTGTCCGCCAGCGCGACGGAGTACGCGCCGCTGCCGTCCACGTGGTCGAGGTGGCTGCCGGAGTAGCGGCCGTCGACGTCCGCCTCCGTCAGCAGCACGTACGTGTTCCCGGTCTGGAACAGCGTCGGGTAGCCGAACGAGCAGGTGTCACCTGTGCACGTCTTGGGCTGCGCCGAGTTGGCCGCGCCCGCGGTGGTCTCGGTCCGCTCGTTCTCGTAGCTGGTCACATAGGGCTGGACCCAGGCCTTGGCGTCCGTCGGCAGGTCGAACGTGGACGCCTCCCCCGTCACGGTCACCGGGCCCTTGCCGTCCAGCAGGTACCGGTAGGCGACGCCGTCGTCGGACACTCGCACCGCGACGCCGAGTTCGGCGCCGTCGGCCCCACGGAAGGTGAACGTCGCCTCCTTCATCGTGGCCGAACGCCGGAGCTGCTTGCCCGTGGTCATCCGGTACGACTCGTGGACGGTGCGGTCCTTGCGCCTGACCAGCCGCAGGCCCGTCGTCAGATCGTGCTGTCCGGTGCGGATTCCGAGCCGGCCGGGCAGCAGCACCGGAGCGCCGCCGCGGTCGACCGCGAGGTGGAGTTCGCCCGCGGAGTCGAGTCCGAGCTGCGCGGAGAGGTCCGAACGGGCGGGATCACTCACCGTCCACGCGTCGGAAGAGTGCCGGGCCGCGGTGGAGGGCGCGGCGCCTCCCACGACCAGCCCGCCGCCCAGCAGCGCCGGCACCGCGACGCCGATCACCGCTCTCCAGAGCCTTTCACGCCTTCGTAGCATCTGCGTCCTTTGTCCCGTACCGCCGAGAACCGCGGGCGCTGATGCCTGATCGGTGCCCGCGGCCGATGGATGACACAACAACCAACTTTTCCGAAGACTTTTTCGACCACATGTCACCGGGTTCCCACACAAGCGTCAAGGGTTCCCACACGGATCGCCCCCCGGGACGCGGGTACGCGCATCAACGTCGTCTTGACGTGGCGGGGCCAGGGCAGTTGGAGCCGGGGTCGCGGTCGCGGCGCGTGTCGTACGGGGCGGGCGCGGTCCCGCCGGGTGGCTCAGCGGGCTCGTACCACTCTGGCCTCGTCCCAGACCGGTTCTGAGGTCTCCCGGATCATCCCGTCCGCGCCGGGCCTACCTCTACGCCGCGGCCGGCCTCTCCGCCGCGAGCAGTGCACGAGCTCGGACCAGCATGTCTTCGTCGCCCATACGGACGGATTCCCGGGCGATATCGTCAACGATGCGACGCAAGAGTTTCAGCCATTCCGCGACAAAGACCTTCGCGTCAACGGTAATCCTTCTGCGCTCATTGAGCAGCGACTCATAGGCTCCGACAACACTGTCCCAGCGAGAGTCGATCGAGAGCTCTTCACCCGTCCGATCGATCCACCACTCGGCTCGGAAGTCAGACGATCCCCAGTAGACGTGCGCCTCCTGGATCTCTGGGTTTTCGAGCGTTTCCAGCAGGACGATAATGTCATCCACCATGACGTAGACGTCTTCTGCGTAACTGATGGCAACCGGCACCCTGTTCCACCACAGGATGAGATATTCGTTCTCTGTCGGGTAGAGCAGACTGACCGAGTCAGCGAGGTCGTCTGTCATCTCATCAGCACGTTGCGTGGCTGGGCAGCCGGGCTGGAGCCGAAACTTCATGTACGCCTACCTGGTGAGCGGATATGCATGGACAGTGCCATTGGGGCGGACTTTGACGAAGATCGAGTTGGGCTTCCGAGTGGTTCCGTCCGTCATGTATTCAATACAGTCATTATCTCTTGGCAGCCGAAAAAGCCTTCTTTACCTGGACCGAGCTGCGCACCCTTTTGTGCGGCAAACTCAACATCGGCCGGAGTACCGAACTGTCCCTGTGGGTTCCCGGTCTGCGCGACACGCTGCGGACCCTCAGTCCAATCTATCCGTGCTTACTCCCCCGGAGAAGCGCGCCCTCCGGCTTGCATTTTTGCCCATCCATCTCGACACCCTTGCGTACTTCCGCGATCTGCTTGTTCCTACTGAGCTCGGCAAGCTCTGCCTTCCGCCGGCTGAAGGCCTGCTCCTCTTCTTCAGAGAGCGGCGCTGGTTCTTCTGCAGGCGGTGGTCCATCTCGCTCCGATCCCCCTCGTCCGCTGCCCGAGCGTCCTCGGCCGCCGACGCCTGCCGGTTCACGGCCTCCGACTCAGCGAGTTCACGGTCGAGGGTCTGGCTGACCTCGGTGGTTTCCGCGTCGACGGTTTCGATTTCGGGGACGCCGTCGGCAGCGGCCTGGAGGTAGGTCTCGACGTCGGCGATCATGTCGGCGCTGATGTCGGTGACGGCGGCGTCCAGGGTGACCTCGACGCCGCCGAGTATCGCAATGGCTTCCGCGCCGTCCAGGGCTGCCGCCCCGGCGTCGGAGCCGCCGCCGGTGAACGGGGTCAGGAGGATGCCGACCGCCGAGGTGAGGGCAATGGCGATGCCCGCGCCGGCGAGTTTGTGCTCGGTGCTGCTGTGGGCCTCGTCGATGGCGTGGGCAAACTTGTCGCAGGCGGCGGCGAGTTCGTCACAGGCCTCGCGGGCGGCGGACAAAGGCGCGTTCTTGGCGGCCGCACCGTCCTGCCAGATCTTGGCCCAGAACGCGGCCATGGCATGGACCGAGTCGTCGGAGTTGTTGTCGGTGAGCGCCATCACCTGCTGGTGCAGCGAGTGGCCCAGTGTGTGGAGCGCGGTGGAGGCGGTGCGGTACGCGGTAGCCGCGTCGCGGAGTTTGTCCTGGTGGCCGTCTGGCCAGTACTTCGCGAGGACGGAGGGCATGGAAGAGCCCCCAGGGCCGATCGCGGATTCCGGACCGGGGTACACCACGTCGGTGAACACCGGGGAGGGCGGATAGAGCACAGGCGTGCCCCTGCCGTGCTTCGGGTTGGAGTGGTGGTCGGCCTTGAGGTAGTTGTTCGCCGTCGTGACCAACGCGCTGGAGGCCTGACCCACAGCGCGCACGGCGGCGGAGAAGGTGTGGAAGAGGGCCTTGGCCGCCGGGTCGTACTTCGCGCCGAACTTGTGGCCGTAGGAGTCGTCGCCAGCCATGCCGGCAGCGTTCTGCAGCGCGGTGCTGAGCGTCGTCGCGATCGTGTCCAGACGGCTCTGACCCGTCGCGAACTTCCCTGCCACCGAGTCGAGATCGTCCGGATACAGATCGATCGACTCCTGGGGCCCGCCCCCGGCCGCCGGGCGGCTCACCGCAGGCGCCCGAAGGAGAACCGGGAACCGGCCGCACCGACCGACGGGCGGTGAGCCTTCGAGCGGTCGTCGCGACAACTGGCAGGCACCGGGAACCCGCCGTCATCGGCTGTGCCAGGTGGCAGCAAGAGGTGCCCCGTACCGTGATGCACCCCCTCCGCCATCGCTGCTTCTCCCCCTGGCTGCACGGTTGTTGGGCTCGCACGCAAGCGTCACAGTAACCAGGTCGCCAAGCAAGGCAGTTGTGATCCACAAGACTGCGGGGTTCGGTTCAGCCGATCGCCCGGCCGGGTTCGAGTTGGTACTCGGCGTCGCGCGCCGGGGGCTCCCGGTGCGGCCGGTTTCGCGGCGTGAGGCCGGACGGGCGCCCACCGGGCCGGCGCGTACCGGACGGGTCGCGGGCGCGGCCCGTGTCGTACGGGGCGGGCGCGGCCCCGCCGGGTGGCTCAGCGGGCTCGTACCACCCTGGCCTCGTCCCAGACCGGTTCTGGGGTCTCCCGGATCATCCCGTCCGCGCCGAAGACCAGGAAGCGGTCGAAGGAGCGGGCGAACCAGCGGTCGTGCGTGACCGCGACGACCGTCCCGTCGAACGCCTCAAGTCCCTCCTGGAGGGCCGAGGCGGACTCCAGGTCCAGGTTGTCCGTCGGCTCGTCCAGCAGCAGCGCCGTCGCACCGCCGAGTTCGAGGAGCAGGATCTGGAAGCGGGCCTGCTGGCCGCCGGAGAGGCGGTCGAAGGACTGGTCGCCGGAGGGCGCGAGCTCGTAGCGCCGCAGCGCGGACATGGCACGGCCACGGTCCCGGGCGTGTTCCGTCCAGAGGATGTCGACGAGCGTGCGCCCGACGAGTTCCGGGTGCGCGTGCGTCTGCGCGAAGTGCCCGGGGACCACGCGGGCGCCGAGCCGCCACGCCCCGCTGTGGGCGACGTCCTCGCCCGCGAGCAGCCGCAGGAAGTGCGACTTGCCCGAGCCGTTGGAGCCGAGGACGGCGACCCGCTCGCCGTAGTAGATCTCCAGCGAGAACGGCTTCATCAGCCCGGTGAGTTCCAGGTCCTCG
Source organism: Streptomyces sp. 8L (assembly GCF_020176795.1). Lineage (GTDB taxonomy): Bacteria > Actinomycetota > Actinomycetes > Streptomycetales > Streptomycetaceae > Streptomyces. The sequence goes on along the minus strand of NZ_JAIUKE010000525.1, from coordinate 1,472 downwards.
CAGACCACGGCGCGCACGCCGGTGCGCCCGCCGCCGAGCCGCATGCGGATGTCCTGTTCGCGCGGCGGCTCGGGCGGCGGCCCCGCGTCCTCGAACTTCTTGAACCTCGTCTGCATCGCCCGGTAGCGCGAGGCCATGTCGGGGCTGTTCTCTGCCTGCTGCCGCAGCCGCAGCACCAGCGCCTTGAGCCGCGCGTGCTCCTCGTCCCAGCGCCGCCGCAGCTCCTCGAACCGCGCGAACCGCCCCCTGCGCGCCTCGTGGTACGTGCCGAAGCCGCCGCCGTGCACCCACACGTCCGACCCGGCGGCCCCCGGTTCGACGCTGACGATCTTCTCGGCGGCGCGCGCCAGCAGCTCCCGGTCGTGGGAGACGAACAGCACGGTCTTGCGGGTCTCCCGCAGCCGCTCCTCAAGCCACCGCTTGCCCGGTACGTCGAGGTAGTTGTCCGGCTCGTCCAGCAGCAGGACCTCGTCGGGCCCGCGCAGCAGCGCCTCCAGCACCAGCCGCTTCTGCTCGCCGCCGCTGAGCGTCGTCACGGCTCGCCACTGCGCCTTCTCGTACGGCACCCCGAGCGCGGCGACGGTGCAGATGTCCCACAGGGTCTCGGCCTCGTACCCGTGCGCCTCCGCCCAGTCGCTGAGCGCCTGCGCGTACCGCATCTGGGCGCGCTCGTCGTCGACCGTCATGATCGCGTGCTCCGCCGCGTCGAGGGCCAGCGCCGCCGCGCGGATTCTGGGCTGGGCGACCGATACCAGCAGGTCACGTACGGTGCGCTCGTCGCTCCCGCCCTCGCCCGCGACGACCGTCGAGCCGACGAACTGCGGCATCACGCCGAGCCCGCCGGTCACGGTGACCGTCCCGCCGTGCGGCTGGAGCTCGCCGGAGATCAGCCGCAGCAGGGTCGTCTTGCCGGCGCCGTTGGCCCCGACGAGGGCGACGACGGACCCCTCGCCCACCCGGAACGAGGCGTCGCCGAGCAGCGCGCGCCCGTCCGGCAGGTAGTACTCCAGGTGAGCGGCTTCCAGATGTCCCATGCTGGGCATTGTGCGGTACGCGGAGCCCGTCGCCCACCTGTTTACCGGGCTCCCGGGGCTCAACTCCGGGGCTGTCGGCCGTAAACTCCGGGCATGAGTGTTGGGCAGGGGGCACCCCGGTGGGGCGACGGCTCGGGGCCGGGGAATCACGATCCGTACGGGCCCGCGTACGGCAGGAATCCGCAGCAGCCGCGACAGCCGCAGTCGCAGTCGCAGGTAGCCGGGCAGCCGCAGCAGGAACAGCCGCAGCCGCGGGACCCGGGGCAGGCGTCGCAGCCGCTGCCGCAGCAGCAGCCCTGGCCGGGGAACCCGGGTCCGCCGCAGGGCGCCCAGAACCCGGGGGGTCCCCAGAGCCCGCGGGACTTCGCGGCCCCCGGGGCCTTCATGCCCCCGGGCGACGGCCCCGGCGGCGCGCCCCCCCCCCCCGGGGGCGGGGCC
>NZ_JAIUKE010000524.1 GCF_020176795.1 Streptomyces sp. 8L | reverse complement strand
GGCCGCGGGCGTCCGTGCGCGCGGGGGTCCCGGCGGCGCGGCCGTCTCCCGGGTCTCCCGGCGTCCGGGAGACGGGGCCGGCCTCCGCGTCGTGCCCGCCGAGTCATCCGCCTCCGTTGGCTGGGTCCTCCTCCACGCCCACACCGAGCCTCGCGAGCAGCCGCCACATGTCCGACGACGGGTCGCGCTTGAGCGGATCGCAGTTCTCCGCGTGGCCGCTGCGCCGGGTCCACTGCGCGTACGTCTCGGCTCCGGGCCCGGGGATCGGGCCGGCGGGGAGGCCGCGTCCGGAGCAGCCGCCGTGCGGGCACAGCCCGACGAGTCTGCGCCCGTTGCGTACCGCGGTCCTCTCCCGCCCGAGCAGCGACTCCTCGCGCTGTGCGTTGATTCCCTTGCCGCGCTCGCCCGACGCGGTGTCGTACTCCTCGAAGCCCTTCGCGTCCGGATGGGCGCGGAGCTTGCCGAGGACGAGGGCGTCGCGGCCGTCCTGCGGCATGGTCCACTGCTGGAAGTGCAGCAGGAGCCACAGCTCGAAGGAGGGGTGGGAGAGCGCGACCTGCACGCCCTGCCGGGCCGCCTCGCGCATCGCCTCCGGGATGTCCCGGTCCCGGCTGTCTGCCGCGTCCCGGTCGAAGAGTGCCCATTTCTCGTCCTCGGGGGCCGAGGAGGCCTTGACGACGAGCGAGACGACCTCGGTGGGGCGCAGTCCGTTCCTGGCGGAGGAGAAGTGGAGGAAGAACTTCCCGGTCCGGCCGTACGTGCGGTTCAGGAGGGCGACGTAGTCGCGCTCGGTCCTCTCGCCCTCGGCGGCCACATAGACGACGTCGCGGGATTCGTCCTCGTAGTACTGCCCGGGGCGGCGAAGCGGCACGGCGCGGTCGGGGTCGCGGCGGCGACGGGTCCGTGCACCGACGCGGGCTCCTCGGTCCTGGTGTCCTCTGCTCACGCTGTCGGCCGCAGCCCCTCTACGACGAGTGCCACCTGCCGTGCGATCTCGCCGCTCGTCAGCTGCGGGACGCCGCCGTAGTGGCCGTGCAGGTAGCGGCGTTCCAGGTTGTCGTCCCGACGGGCCTTGCGCGCGGCGGTGATCGGGTAGAGCCGGGACTCGCCGGTCTCCTCCTTGAGGGTGATCCACACCTGGTCGCGGTCGAGCGGCCGTTCCACCACGGAAGGGCCGAGGAGGGTCGCGTCGTGTGTGGTGAAGATCAACTGTGCGGGGCGGGAGTTGGCCTCGCGGTCCTGGAAGAGGCGGATGGCCTCGGCGGCGAGAACGGGGTGGAGGCTGGAGTCCAGCTCATCGGCCAGGAGCACTCCGCCGTGTTCGAGGGCGTGGAAAAGGGGACCGAGAAAGGCGAACCAGGCGTGGGTGCCGAGAGATTCCTGGTCCCAGAAGTCCAACGGCTCGGACCGGCCGTCCGCGGTGTGGTGCAGGAGCCGCACCTCGCCGGTCTCCGGGTCCAGAGTCAGGCCGCTGATGCCGAGGTCCGCGGCGGCCAGCAGAGCTCCGACGCGCTCGCGGAGCGCGGGGCCGTCCTTGCGGTCGGCGAGCTGTCCGCGGGTCCATTCCGTCCGCACCGGAACGTCGGCGCCCGGTGCCACCAGCCACAGGTTGTCGACGAACCAGCGATGCACCGCCCCGAGGGCCGGGTGGTTGAGGGTGGCGCCGACCGAGAGGAACAGGGCGTCGGGCCGGGTGGAGCCGACGATCAGTTCCTTGTGCCCTTTCAGGCCGTTTCCCGGGAACCTGAACTCGCCGCCCTCGTCGTCGGGGCGGTCCGCCTCCCGGTCGAACCAGACCTGCCGGCGGCCCGAAGGGTAGGCGTGCAGCCATTCGGCCTCGACGCGCTCGTCGGACAGCTCGAATCCGTAGGTGTAGCGGACCGGGTTCCCGCCGAGCAGGAGATCGACCTCGAAGAGGCTGGTCTCCTCCCGTGCCTGAGGATCGAGCGCGAAAGGCTCTCTGGGCACCCCGCCCCGGCGGCCCCAGTCGGCGAAGGAGTCCAGGACGGCTCCCCGCATGAAGCGCAGGGCGTGCAGCACGTTGCTCTTGCCGGAGGCGTTGGCGCCGAAGATCCCGACGGCGGGCAGCACCGAGACCGGGCTGCCCTCGGAGCGGACGCCGGTCTCCCGTGCGGTGCCGGTATTGAGTTCGGTCGCCACGAGCGAGAGCTCGGTCTCCTCGCGGATCGACCGGTGGTTGGCCACCCGGAAACTGAGCAGCACGGCCGTCCTCCTGACGAGGCGGTGTACGAGGCACCGCCATCGGCTGTTACGTGCGGGTAATCCGTACAGCAGAGCCTAAAGCGGGCCGCCTTGATGCGCCAGGCGTTCTGGCCATCTGCTGGGGACGCTCCCCTCGGCGTGTGACCGCCGGGGCGCCCTCCTTGGCCCGGGGCCGGACGGGGCGCCCTCTTCGGCCCTGGGCGGGCGGGCGTGCACGCGGAGGTCCCGGAGGCGCGGCCGTCTCCCGGGTCTCCCCGAGCCCGGGCCACGGGGTCGGCGGGCGGTCTCGGGGCCGTACGATCGGGGGGTACCGGCGGGGTCCGGGCGGTGCGGGTGCGTTTTGACCCGTGCGGGTGAGCCCGAGTATCCTGCTGGTTCGTTGTGCGTATTGGCTTGTTCATTCTCACGTGAGGGGCCCTTACGCCGGTCCACCGGACCGATGACCAGCGGAGTACGAGCGGGTTGCGTCACCTGCTTCCTCCAGGCTGTCGTGATCGTCCGGGTGGCCAGTCAGGACCCATTCACGAAGAAGCGAAGGCTACGACCGTGCGTACGTACAGCCCCAAGCCCGGCGATGTCACGCGCCAGTGGCACATCATCGACGCGCAGGACATCGTCCTGGGCCGTCTGGCGACGACTGCCGCCACCCTTCTCCGGGGAAAGCACAAGCCCATCTACGCGCCCCACGTCGACACCGGTGACTTCGTCATCATCATCAACGCCGACAAGGTGCACCTCTCCGGCAACAAGGCCACGCAGAAGATGGCGTACCGCCACTCCGGCTACCCGGGCGGCCTGCGCTCCATCCGCTACGACGAGCTGATGGCCAAGAGCCCGGAGAAGGCCGTCGAGAAGGCCGTCAAGGGCATGCTCCCCAAGAACACCCTGGGCCGCCAGATGCTCAGCAAGCTGAAGGTCTACGCGGGTGACCACCACCCGCACGGGGCGCAGCAGCCCGTCCCGTACGAGATCAGCCAGGTCGCGCAGTAGTTCCGGCCACCCCCTAAGAAGAAAAGAAATCTGAGGAGAATCGTGGCCGAGACCACTGCTGAGCAGACCCCCGCCGAAGGCGAAGAGACCTTCGCCGAGGTGACGACCTTCGAGTCGGAGGCGCCCGTCGAGGGCGAGTACACCTCCGAGTCGATGGCGTCCCGCTTCGGTGACCCGCAGCCCGCCGCGGGCCTGGGCCGCCGCAAGAACGCGATCGCCCGTGTCCGGATCATCCCGGGCTCCGGCAAGTGGAAGATCAACGGTCGCACCCTTGAGGACTACTTCCCCAACAAGGTGCACCAGCAGGAAGTCAACGAGCCCTTCAAGGTGCTCGAACTCGACAACCGCTACGACGTGGTCGCCCGCATCGCGGGTGGCGGCGTCTCCGGCCAGGCCGGCGCCCTGCGTCTCGGTGTCGCCCGTGCGCTGAACGAGGCGGACGTGGACAACAACCGCGGTGCGCTGAAGAAGGCCGGCTTCCTGAGCCGCGACGACCGCGCCGTCGAGCGCAAGAAGGCCGGTCTGAAGAAGGCCCGCAAGGCCCCGCAGTACAGCAAGCGCTAAACCCCGTACCGGCGGTCGCCGGGAGAGCGCGCCCGCGTTTCTTTCACGTGGTCGCGCCTCCCGTGCGCCCCCCGTACGGCGTACCTCGTTCGCCCCGGTGGCAGTCTGTGCCGCCGGGGCGTTCGTTTTTATCCAGGGTGCCGGGCGTATAACAGCATCAAGCGCTCAAAGACATTTTCGGAGGGAGAGCTGTGGGACGACTCTTCGGTACGGACGGCGTGCGCGGTGTCGCCAACGCGGACCTGACGGCGGAGCTGGCGCTCGGCCTGTCGGTCGCGGCGGCGCATGTGCTCGCCGAGGTGGGGACGTTCGAGGGGCATCGGCCGACGGCCGTCGTGGGGCGCGATCCGCGCGCCTCGGGGGAGTTCCTGGAGGCGGCCGTCGTCGCGGGCCTGGCCAGCGCGGGCGTGGACGTCCTGCGGGTCGGCGTGCTGCCGACGCCCGCGGTGGCGTACCTGACCGGGGTCCTCGGCGCCGACTTCGGCGTGATGCTCTCCGCCAGCCACAACGCCATGCCCGACAACGGTGTCAAGTTCTTCGCGCGCGGCGGGCACAAGCTCGCCGACGAGCTGGAGGACCGCGTCGAGGCCCTCTACGACAAGCACCGCTCCGGCGAGCCGTGGGAGCGGCCGACCGGCGCGGGCGTCGGCCGCGTCCGTACGTACGACGAAGGGTTCGACCGCTACGTCGCGCACCTCATCGGGGTGCTGCCCAACCGGCTCGACGGGCTGAAGGTCGTCCTGGACGAGGCGCACGGCGCGGCGGCCCGCGTGTCGCCCGAGGCGTTCGCGCGCGCGGGCGCCGAGATCATCACGATCGGCGCCGAGCCCGACGGCCTCAACATCAACGACGACTGCGGCTCCACCCACCTCGGCCAGCTGAAGGCCGCCGTCGTCGAGCACGGCGCGGACTTCGGCATCGCGCACGACGGCGACGCCGACCGCTGCCTCGCGGTCGACGCCTCGGGTGCCGAGGTCGACGGCGACCAGATCCTCGCGGTCCTCGCGCTCGCCATGCGCGAGCAGGGCGGGCTGCGCCACAACACGGTCGTCGGGACCGTCATGTCGAACCTCGGCTTCAAGATGGCCATGGAGCGCGAGGGCGTCACGGTGGTGCAGACCGCCGTCGGCGACCGCTACGTGCTGGAGTCCATGAAGGAGCACGGCTACGCGCTCGGCGGCGAGCAGTCGGGCCATGTGATCATCCTCGATCACGCGACGACCGGCGACGGCACGCTGACCGGCCTGATGCTCGCGGCGCGCGTCGCCGCGACGGGCCGGTCGCTGGCCGACCTCGCGGGCGTGATGCGGCGCCTGCCGCAGGTCCTCGTGAACGTGCCGGACGTCGACAGGTCCCGGGTCGCCACCTCGGCGGAGGTCGCGGCGGCCGTCACCGAGGCGGAGGCGGAACTCGGCGCCACCGGCCGCGTCCTGCTGCGCCCCTCCGGCACGGAGCCGCTGGTCCGGGTCATGGTCGAGGCGGCCGACATCGACCAGGCGCGCGCGGTGGCGGGGCGCCTCGCGGACGCGGTGAAGTCGGCGCTGGGCTGAGCCGCGCGGCGGCCGCACCTCACGGAGACGGGCGCGGGGGGGGGGGGGGGGGGGGGGGGGGGGGCGGCCGGCCCGGCGCCCCGGGGGGGGGGGGGGCGCGGGGGGGGGGGGGGGGGGGCGGCCGCGGCGGCCCGGCGGGCACGCCCCCCCCCCCCCGGCCCCGGCGGGGGGGGGGGGGGGGGGGGCCCCCCCCCCCCCCCCCCCCCCCCCGCCCGTTGTCGCGTACCGGCGTACCGGTGTATCGGCTACCGCTACCTGTCGGACCTCGGGGCGCCCGGGACGCGGCGGTCGCCGCCGTTGCGCTCGCGCCACTCCTTGTACGGGGCGATGCCGTCGGGGCGCGGCTCGTGGCGCATCGGCAGCCGGCGCTCCTGCCAGGGCTTGGCGTACTCGCCGTAGAACGTCGACAGCTCGAAGTACTTGCGGTCGTCCACGTAGTACGGCTCGTACTCCTCGCGTCCCGTGACGAAGACGACCTCGTCGGGGCTCGTGTAGTAGAGCGCGCCCAGGCACATCGGGCACGGGTTGGCGAGCGCGTAGACCGTCGTGCCGACCAGGTGCTCGGTACCGAGCTTCGTACAGGCCTCGCGGATCGCGAGGATCTCGGCGTGCGCCGTCGGATCATGGGTCTGCGCGACCTTGTTGGGGCTCTCCGCGATGATCTCGCCGTCGCGGACGATCACCGTCGCGAACGGCCGGCCGCCGTCCCTGACGTTCGCGCGGGCGATGTCCACGGTCCACTGTGCGAAGTCCATGGTGCGTGGGTCCTCTTTCGTGCTGCGACGCGGTGTTTCCCTCGGTTCGCGATGGTACGTCCCCGGGGTGGGACCGGCAGCCGCGGACCGGCACCGGGGAGCGGCACCAGCGGGCCGGCTGGTCCGCGCGCCGCGCGCCGCGCAGGTCAGAGCTTGCGCAGGGAGAGGCGCTGCACCTTGTGGTCCGCCGCCTTCCGCAGGATCAGCGTCGCCCGGCCGCGCGTGGGCGCGACGTTCTCCAGGAGGTTCGGCTTGTTCACCGTGCGCCAGGTCGTCCGCGCGTAGTCCATCGCCTCGTCCTCCGAGACCCGGGTGTACTTCGTGAAGTACGAGGACGGGTCCTGGAACGCGGTCTCGCGCAGCTTGCGGAACCGGCTGAGGTACCAGGACTCGATGTCCTCGGCCCGCGCGTCCACGTACACGCTGAAGTCGAAGTAGTCGGCGAGCGCCACGCGCGTCCTGCCGTCCTGGCCCGGCAGGGCGGGCTGGAGGACGTTGATGCCCTCGACGATCAGGATGTCGGGCCGCCGCACGACCAGCCGCTCGTCCGGCACGATGTCGTAGATCAGGTGCGAGTAGACCGGCGCGGTGACCTCGTCCCTGCCGGCCTTGATGTCCGCGACGAAGCGGGTGAGCGCGCGGCGGTCGTACGACTCGGGGAAGCCCTTGCGGTGCACGAGGTCGCGCGCCTGGAGCTCCTTCATCGGGAGCAGGAAGCCGTCCGTGGTGACGCGCTGCACGCGGGGGTGCTCGGGCCAGCGCGCCAGCAGGGCCTGGAGGAGCCGCGCCACGGTCGACTTGCCCACGGCCACACTGCCCGCGACCCCTATGACGAAGGGGGTGCCGCGCTGTTCGCCGTGGCCGCCGCCCGCCTCGCCGAGGAACGTGTTGAGCGCGCCCCGCAGCTCGGCCGTCGCCCGCACGTACAGGTTGAGGAGGCGGGAGAGCGGCAGGTAGACGTCGCGCACCTCGTCCAGGTCGATCACGTCGCCGAGTCCGCGCAGCCGCTCGACCTCGCCGGCCGTCAGGGGCAGCGGGGTCTTCTCGCGCAGCGCGCTCCACTCCGAGCGGGTCAGGTCGACGTACGGAGTGGGTCCGTGGTCCGTCTTCCGCCGGTGTTCGTAGTGGGGCGTGGGCGACTGCCGGTGCGAGGGGGAGCTGATCACGGGGTCCATTGTCGGGTCAGGCGCCCGGCGCGGAGGGACCGCGCGGGGCGCGCGACGCGTCGCGTTCGTCACGTCCCCGACGGGTTGCGTTTCCGTGCGGACCGGGCCCGGGCAGCGGCTCAGCGCTTGAAGTAGTCCTGCATGTCCCACCATCTCGCCACGTGCGTACGGTCCTTGGGCGGATGGCGCAGATCCCGCGCGACGACCACGAGGCCGGCGGTCAGCACCCAGAACATCGCGGCGACCGTGTAGTGCGGATGCGGCGAGGAGACCTCGTCCCAGGTGGTGTGGATGGCGAGCAGTCCCGCGCCCGCGACCGCCAGGCACGCCGCGTACAGCCCGACGGTGCGCCCGCGCGAGCGGACCCGAGGCGGCGGGGGCGTGCGCGTACGGCTGGACAGCGCCGGGCCCGCGGCAGAACCGGGCTCCGGCGGGCGGGGTATCAGGTCGGGGGCGCGCTCCGGTGTCGTCACGACGACGGCGGGGTCGAGTGCCGCGTCGAGCGCCTCGATCCGGTCCGGCGTGAGCATCGCGAAGCTCG
>NZ_JAIUKE010000523.1 GCF_020176795.1 Streptomyces sp. 8L | reverse complement strand
GGACCGGTGGGCGGGGGTCACCGCACGACGGCGGTGATCGACTGGGACCGGTGGTCGGACAGGCCCTCGGAGTCCTCGAAGGCGTAACGGGTGACGTTCATCCGCTTGTTGGTGAAGGTCCAGTCGAGGCGCATGAAGGGCGGCAGCGCGCCGCGGTCGGGCCACGAGACCGGGTCCACCGACCGGTTGGCGCCGATCGCGTCGGTGAGGGAGCCGGTGATGTTGTCGATGTCGCCCATCGCGGGGGTGGTGTTGAAGTCGCCCGCGACGAGGACGGGGTGGGGGTTGCGGTCCACGTCGGCGTTGAGCGCGTCGATCTGGGGCTCGCGCTGGTTGAACCCCTCCTCGGCCTGCCGGAAGAAGGCGGAGGACGCCGGGTTCCGCGAACCGCCGATGGGGGTGGGGATGTGGGCGTCGTAGAAGGAGACGGTCTTCCCGCCGACGCGGACGTCCGTCCGCAGGACCTTGTCCGCCCAGTAGGCGTGCCAGTCGGTGTCGCCGGGCGGCAGCGGGGAGGCCGCGAGGACACGGGAGGAGACGACCGGGAGGCGGGTGAGAGTGACGAGTTCGCCGCGGGCGATGATGTGGTAGCCGGGGAACGCCCGCTTCAGCTCGGCCAGTTTGTCGATGGGGCGCGGCTCTTCGCCGCTGAAGTAGATGTACTCCTGCAACAGGTACACGTCCGCGTGCCGGCTGCGCAGGTAGGCGTAGAAGGCGGAGCTGCTCTGCCCCTGGTCCCAGTACTCGGTGTTCCAGGCCATCACCCGGACCCGTGTGCCCGGCGGGGTGTGCTCCCCCGCGAACGCGCTCCAGTTCATCCCGGAGAGGTCGAGGCCGAGGACGAGGGAGAGCACCGCGATCGCGGCGAGGCCCCGGCGCCGCCGCCGCACGGCGAGCGGGGCGAGCAGGAGCAGCAGGCACGGCACGGCCACGTACAGCACCGGTGGGACGAGGTCGGTCGGGAAGGCGCCCCACCACCGGCCGCTGAACGAGAGGTGCACGACGACCATCACGAGCCACGCCGCCGCGACGGTGATCAGCAGGCGCCAGACCCAGCCCCGGCCGCGGGGGCCTGGGGCGGGCGGGGCTTGGGGGAGCACGGCCATGGTGGTGTCCTTCGTCGGGGAGAGCTGGTTGTCACGCATGGGGAAGCAGGACGGTGGTCGCGAACAGGGCTGCCCACACGAGGGAGTTGACGACGCTGATCCGGTCACGGAAGAGACTGTGCACCGGATTGCCGCCGCCTTCCTGCACCAGCATGATCTGGATGTGGCGGGCCACTCCGAAGATCGCGCAGGGGGCGGAGATGAACGCGGTGGCCTGCGCGACGGCTCCGGTGTGCGCCATGGCGTACAGGTACAGCGCGTAGCTGATCACGGCCAGGACCCCGGCGAGCCCGATGAGGTTGTCGAGCAGCGGCACGGAGTAGCCGGCGAGCGCGGGCCGGTGGCCCGTGCCGCCCACGGTCATCTCGCGCCGCCGCTTGCCGATGATGAGCAGCAGGCAGAAGGCGAAGACGCACAGTTCGAGCCACTGCGAGGGCTCCTTGCCGAGCGCGAGGTAGCCCTGCACGAGGCGGAGGACGAAGCCCGTCGCGACGCAGAAGACGTCGACCAGCGGCACGTGCTTGAGGCCCGCGGTGTAGGCGATGTTGACGACCAGGTAGGCGAGGACGGGCCAGCCCGTGGCGATGCCGCCGGTGGCGGCGACGAGGAGGGCCACCGCGGCCAGCAGTAAGCCGGCGAGGGTTCCGGCGAGCGCCGTGCCGACCTGCCCCGAGGCGATGGGCCGGTGCCGTTTGACCGGGTGCCGCCGGTCCCTGTCCTTGTCCTTGAGGTCGTTGACGACGTAGATGAAGGCCGACATGAGGGTGAAGGCGAGGACCGCCTCGGCCGTGTCGCGCAGGGCGCCCGCCGACCAGGACCGGGTGTCGAGGAGGGCGAGCGGGACGACCGCCAGGTTCTTCAGCCACTGCTCGGGCCGCGTCAGCCTGAGGAGGGCGCCGGCCGGGCCGCCGCCGGGGGGGGGGGGGCTCTGGGCCGGTGCCGGGCGCGATGGCGCCGGACGGGGGGCCGGGAGCTGCGCGGCGCCTGCCGGCTCGGTGAGCGTGCGTACGGATTCGGTGGATGCCATGGGAGGACTCCAGGAGGCAGAGTGAGGCGTGGTTCCGCTGTGGGGCGCGGACCCCTGTCGCGGACGTTGTGCGGGAGGTCAGAAGAGGATCTTGGCGAGCCTGAGCGCGCCCTGGCTCCAGGGAGCTCCGTGCGTGGTCCCGGTGGCCGAGGGCAGCCGGTGCTCGGCCCGCCGGGCCCGGTACCAGTCGTAGGCCTGGAGAAGGGCGTCCGTGCCGGAGTCCTTCGGTGCGAATCCGAGCCGGAGGCGGGCGTGGGTGGTGTCGGCCCACGAGTCGCTGAGCAGCTTGTGGATGAGGCGGTGGTACACGGGCGAGAGGTGGGCGCGGTCGAGCACGCTGAGCACGGCGACCGCGGGCCTGACCGGTATGCCGACGATGTGCTTGCCGTGGCCCGCGCGGTCCAGGACGGCCTGGAAGTCCTCGCGGAGCGTGCCGAACCGCTCCGCGCCGATGTTGTACGTGTCGTTGGCCGCGTCCTCGTCCGCCCGCAGGGCGAGCACCAGCGCGTCGGTGAGGTCGGAGACGCTCAGCAGCTGGTTGCGCACGTGTCCGCCGCCCAGCAGCGGGAAGTTGTGACCCGCCTCCGCCCAGTCGAACAGCATCGCGAAGATGCCCATGCGGCCCTCGCCGAGGAAGGTCTTGGGCCGCAGGATCGTCACGCACTGCCCGAGGTCCCTGAACTCCTCGCACATGGCTTCCGCCTCGGCCTTGGCCCTGCTGTACGGGTCGACCGGCCGGTGCCCGTACGACTCGGGGGTCGGGATCACCTGCGGCAGCCCGTAGACGGCGGTGGACGAGGTGTGGATCACCCGGGGCACGCTGGTCTTCAGCGCCGCGTCCAGGACGGAGCGGGTGCCGCCGACGACGGTGGAGCGGATCTGCGGGGTGGAGTAGCTCGGCAGCGCGGTCGCGCAGTGGATGACCGCCTGCGCGCCCTGGAACAGCCGGATCATGGTCCCGGTGTCCCGGATGTCCGCTGTGACGCGCCGGACGCCGGGCGCCGCTGTGCCGTCGTAGCGCAGGTCCACGCCGACGACCTCGTGCCCCTCGTCTGCGAACCGTGACGCGACGTACGTACCCATGACGCCGTTGGCGCCCGTGACGACGATCGTGTTGGACATCGTGCTGCTTTCCTCTCAGGGGTGGGTTCGGGAAGTGTGTTCGGGGAGGGCGCCCGGCGGGAGTGTGTCCGGGGGCGCGCTCGGAGCACCCGGGGGGTGAGGCGCGGCCGGTGGGGACGCGGCACTCGCCCGCACTGGCGCGGCCAGGGGCCAACGGCCCCAGGGGGCAGGGCCCTTGGTGCGGGGTGCTCGGGTGCGTGGTCCTCGGGTACGGGGTTCTCGGGTACGGGGTTCTCGTGCGCGGGCTCTCAGGCGCCTGCTTCCGACCGCACAGCGAGGGCTGAACGCACGCCCCGGCGGCGGCCGTTGAGCCTGGCCAGGGCCACGGCGGCGCCGATGACGGCCACTTCGCACAGGACGCAGAGCAGCCGGCTGACGACCACCGCGACGGACGCGGTCCCCCACGGCAGTACGGCGGCGAGCGGCAGGGTGAGGACGAGTTCGCGGGCGCCCCAGCCGTCGGGCAGCACCAGTGTGAGGGTGCCCGCCACGGAGGCGAGCGCGAAGGCGCTCAGCGCCACGGGCAGGGCGGGCAGGACGGCGGCCCCGAGGAGTACGGACAGCAGCCACAGGTGCACACCCATGAGCAGCCAGGACAGGAACGCGGCCAGGAGCGACCTGCGCAGCTGCCGGGAGCTGTTGCGCACCTCGGTGGGTCCCGCCGCCGAGAAGCGGCGGCGGATCGGCACCATCAGCCGGTTGAGCCAGCCGGGCCGCAGCAGGCACACCGCCATCACCACGACGAACGGCGTGAGGAGCCAGGCCTTCGACCCGAGGTAGTTCGCCGCCACGAACAGGCCGGCCGCGGCCCCCGTCACCGTGGTCACCACGAGGCTCATCGCGTACGCCGTCACGACGCGGCCCGCCCCGATGCCCTGGTCCTTGCCCAGCCGGAGGTGGGCGAAGACGCCCCAGACCCGCCCCGGGACATACTTTCCCGCCATTCCCAGGAAGAACATGCGGGACGCCTGGTGGGGCGGGATCTCGTCGCCGTCCTCGGTGACGAGCACCCGCCAGGACCGCATGGAGAAATAAAGCCCGAGACCGTAGGCGGCCACACCGAGCAACAGCAGCGGAACACCACCGGGGCTCACCATCCGGGCCAGTGCCCGGGTACCGGAACCCGTGAAGGCGTCCGCGACACCGAAGGTGATTCCGCCGAGGACGGCGCAGCCGAACAAAAGCGTCGCAGCGCGGCGTGCACGCGCTCTTTTTGGTGGAACTCTCTCACCGGTCATGAATCATCCCGATCAGTAGCGTACGAGACACTCGGGGCCGAATGGAGGCTTCCATTTGCCCATCCGATTCTGGTGTAGACCACGCTCCAACAGCTATCCAGATAGCGCAGGCGTTCAGCCGCAAAGTGTCATCCTGTCCCTCCGCTGTCCCCGGGATGAACGGCACAGGGCTCCCGGCGGAAGCCTGTACATCAGCCCCAAAGACCTCTTCCGGTCATACTGGAGTTTAGCGACACGGCAGCAGAAAGGGTTCGGAGAGGCCGGTCCCGTACCGCTCCAGAAAATCAGACCTGAAGGCCGCAGAACTGGAACCATGCCCACGTTCCGAGGAATGTCCAGGCAGGAAATAGCGCACTCGAAAAGCGTGACCTTCTTCACACGGATTCACCGAACTACCGACTGCGGCCTTCCGTATTCTCGATGCGTGACCGGTTGATTACACCGTCCCAAAGGGGTGATGTGACGTGCGGCGGTACGAAAGCCCGGACAGTGGCACGGGTGAATGGACTGTTTCCGGCTCTCCGGAGGAACTGAGCGGGTTCCGCTCTTCGGCTCTGCGTCCGACGGCCCTCCATCCGGCGCACGGTACCGAAGAGCTCCGCATGCGCAGACGCGTCGTCGAGACCGAATCCCTGGTCATGGGCGACGTGACGCATCTGACCGCCCTGGAGACACGGTCCGCGGGGCCGGCGCCCTCCGAGTCGTTCCACGTCCAGATCTGCCTGACCGGCCTCGCCTCGACCCGCTCCGACCGGGGCACGCACGCGCTGGCGCCGGGTGGCGGGATCGCCCACAACCCCGGGCTGCGGCGGGTCAGCATCTTCTGGACCGCGGGGACCCGGCTCCTCCTGGTCGACATCGAGCGCACGGCGGTGGAGACCGCGCTCACCCGGCTGCTCGGCCGCCCGCCGCGGGAACGCCTGCTGGTCGACCCCCGTATCGACACGTCCGCCGGCAGCGGCAGGGACTGGGCGAGGCTGATCCGGACGGTGACCGAACTGGCGGACACGGAAGGGGGGTTGCTCGACCAGCCGCTGACCGCGCGGCCTCTGGTGGAGTCCCTGGTCAACGGGTTCCTGCTGGCCACGTCGCACTTCGCCTCCGCGGAGTTACGCGCCCCGTCGGAGAACGTCCGGCCACGGGCGCTGCGGGCCGCGATCGCCCTGATCGAGGAGCAGCCCGAACTCCCCCTGACCGTCGGTGAGATCGCCGCTCAGGCACATGTCAGTGTGCGGGCGCTGCAGAACACGTTCCGGCGGAATCTGAACACGTCGCCCATGAAGTACCTCCAGTCCGTCAGGGTCCGCCGCGCCCACACCGAACTCGTGCGGGCGCATCCCTCGCACGCCTCGGTCTCCGAGATCGCCCACCGCTGGGGCTTCACGCATCTGAGCCGTTTCGCAGAGCAGTACAAATCCATGTACGGCGAGAGCCCCAGCAGAACGCTGCAATCCGCCGGCTGACCGCCCCGTGCGGCCCGTGCGGTCCGCACGACCCGCGCGCCCCTGGCGCCCTTCGCGCCCTTCGCGCCCTGATGTGCGCCGGTGTACGCCGCTCCTCCTCAGCCCTGTTCCTCAGGCTTCCTCCCGATCCGGGCCCGCGCTCGCCTCCCGGCCCCGCAGGACCGACAGTGGAGGTGTGGCCGATGACGAGGAAGAGGTCCACGCCGCCCGGGCGCGGGCCGCGATGGTGCGGAGCATGAGCGCGGCCGGGGTACTGCGGGACCCGGCCTGGCGGGCCGCGTTCGAGGCCGTGCCGCGCCACGTGTTCGTGCCGTACTACTACGCGGGCGGCGGGCGGCTGTGGGCCGGCGACCCGGACGAGGAGGCACGGCACCGCTGGCTCGACGGGGCCTACGCGGACACCGCGCTGGGCACCCGTATGCGCGACGGCCTGCTGATCTCCTCCAGCAGCCAGCCGTCGCTGATGGCCGGGATGCTCGACGCGCTGGATGTACGGGACGGCGACCGCGTCCTGGAGATCGGCGCGGGCACCGGCTACAACGCGGCGCTGCTCGCGCACCGCCTCGGGGACGACCGCGTCACCACCGTCGACCTGGACCCGGAGATCACCGAGTCGGCGCGCGTCCACCTCGCGGCGGCCGGCCACCGGCCCGCCGTCGTCACGGGTGACGGCGCCCGCGGCTGCCCCGAGCGCTCGCCGTTCGACGGGATCATCGCGACCTGCGCGCTGCCGTCCGTGCCGCGCGCGTGGATCGAGCAGGCGGCGCACGGTTGCCGTATCGTCGCGCCGCTCGCCACCGGGCTGGTCGCGCTGCGGGTCGAGGACACCGCGGAAGGGCGGGTCGCGCAGGGGCCGTTCCTGTCGACGTCGGCGTACTTCGTGGCGCTGCGCGGTGCGCCGGAGCGCGACGAGGACGCGGTGCGCCACGGCGCGGGGGTGCCGCGGCACGCGCTGTCGAACGACCTCTTCCGCTTCCTGCTGGCGCTGAGCGCGGACAGCATCGGCCCCCTGGAGGCGTACCGCCTGTGGCGGCACGCGCACCGTCCCGGCAGGGAGCGCTTCGGCGTCACGGTCACCGACGCGGGGCAGTGGGCATGGCTGGACGACCCGGACGGCCCCCACCGCTGGCCGCTGCCCCCGCTCTGAGGGCGTCCGGGCGCCGGGCGGCCCCCGGCCTCAGTCCTGGACGATCCTGATGGTCGTCCAGGCGCCGACGTGCACCCGGTCGCCGTCGCCGAGCGGGACCGGCACGTAGGGCTGTATCGGGTCCTCGCCGCCGTTGAGCGTCGTGCCATTGGTCGAGTTCTGGTCGACCACGGCCCAGCCGCCGTCCGGCTGCTGGACGAGGAGCGCGTGCTGGTGCGAGACGCCCGGGTCCTCCGGCGGCACCGACAGGTCGATGTCGGGCGACTCGCCCGTGGAGTGCCTGCGGCGGCCGATGGTGACCTGGTTGCCGGTGAGCGGCATGTGCTGCTCGGGCGAGTACGCAGGCAGGTTCAGGCCCGCGGCCTCGGGGCCGCTGCGGTGCATCATCGCCATGAAGTACTCGCGGTCGGGCCCGATCACCACGGCCCACCGCGTCGCCGCGGAGAAGCCCGGCTGCTGCGGAGGGGGCCCGCCCTGGGTCCCCTGCGGGGGCACCCCGGGCCGCTCGCCGTCCTGCCGGGGCGGGAAGGGCTGCTCCTGCGAGGGCGGCGGCAGCGTCCAGTCGTCGGCCCCCGCGGGCAGCGCCGGCCGCGCGGGAGCGGGCGGCGGGGAGACCCGGTCGAAGGACGGCGGAAGCGGCGGCGCGGGCGCCCAGTCGCCGCCTCCCGCGGGGGCGGGCGGTGAGACCCGCTCGTACC
>NZ_JAIUKE010000522.1 GCF_020176795.1 Streptomyces sp. 8L | reverse complement strand
CACCTCCTCCGAGGCGCGGGCCGTCGCCCGTACCCGAACCGTCGTCAAGGGCGAAGGCGGCGTCGGCACCGTCCGCCGCACCACCCTGCCCGGCGGCCTGCGCGTCGTCACCGAGACCCTCCCCTCGGTACGCTCCGCGACCTTCGGCATCTGGGTCCAGGCCGGCTCCCGCGACGAGACCCCGGCCCTCGGCGGCGCCACCCACTACCTCGAACACCTCCTCTTCAAGGGCACCGAGCGGCGCAGCGCCCTGGACATCTCCTCCGCCATCGACGCGGTCGGCGGCGAGATGAACGCCTTCACGGCGAAGGAGTACACCTGCTACTACGCGCGCGTCCTCGACACCGACCTGCCGCTCGCCGTCGACATCGTCTGCGACATGCTGACCGGCTCCCTCATCGAAGCCGAGGACGTCGAGGCGGAGCGCGGGGTCATCCTCGAAGAGATCGCGATGACCGACGACGACCCCGGCGACATCGTGCACGACGCCTTCGCGCACACCATGTTCGGGGACTCGCCACTCGGCCGGCCCGTCCTCGGCACCGTCGAGACCGTCGAGGCGCTCGACCGCGACCGCATCACGCGCTACTACAAGAAGCACTACGACCCCCGGCACCTGATCGTCGCCGCCGCGGGCAACGTCGACCACGCCGCCCTCGTACGGCAGGTGCGCGCCGCCTTCGAGAAAGCCGGCGCCCTCACCCGTACCGACGCGGCCCCCGTCGCCCCCCGCGGCGGCCGTCGCGCACTGCGCGCCGCGGGCAGGACCGAAGTCCTTGAGCGCCCGACCGAGCAGGCCCACGTCGTCCTCGGCATGCCGGGCCTCGCCCGCACCGACGAGCGCCGCTGGGCCCTCGGCGTCCTCAACACCGCACTCGGCGGCGGCATGAGCTCCCGCCTCTTCCAGGAGGTACGCGAGAAGCGCGGGCTCGCCTACAGCGTCTATTCGTACACCTCCGGCTTCGCGGACTGCGGCCTCTTCGGCGTCTACGCCGGCTGCCGCCCCGGCCAGGTCGGCGACGTCCTGAAGATCTGCCGCGAGGAACTGCACCGCGCCGCCACCGGCGGACTCGACGACGACGAGCTGGCCCGCGCCGTCGGCCAGCTCTCCGGCGCCACCGTCCTCGGCCTCGAGGACACCGGCGCCCTGATGAACAGGGTCGGCAAGAGCGAGCTGTGCTGGGGCGACCACCTCTCCACGGACGACCTCCTCGCCAGGATCGCCGCGGTCACCCCGGACGACGTCCGCGAAGTGGCCCGCGATGTACTGGGGCAGCGCCCCTCGCTCGCGGTCATCGGACCGCTCGCCGACAAGGACGCCGCCCGCCTGGACGAAGCGGTCTCCTGACGCCGCCGCGACCGACCCGCACCACCCACGACGCGAGAAGGAAGAACCAGCGATGAGCAAGCTGCGCGTGGCCGTACTCGGCGCCCACGGCCGTATCGGCTCCGAAGCGGTACGGGCCGTCGAGGCCGCCGACGACATGGAGCTGGTCGCCGCCGTCGGCCGGGGCGACAAGCTGGAGACGCTCGTCGAGTCCGGCGCCGAGGTCGCGGTCGAACTGACCACGCCCGCCTCGGTGATGGGCAACCTCGACTTCTGCGTACGGCACGGCATCCACGCCGTCGTCGGCACCACCGGCTGGACCGAGGAGCGGCTCGCCGAACTCGGCACCTCGCTCGCCGCCTCGCCCGCCACCGGCGTCCTCATCGCGCCGAACTTCTCCATCGGCGCCGTACTCACCATGAAGTTCTCCGAACTCGCGGCCCGGATGTTCGAGTCCGTCGAGATCGTGGAACTGCACCACCCCAACAAGGCCGACGCCCCCTCCGGCACGGCCACCAGGACCGCCCAGCTGGTCGCGGAGGCCCGGGCCGCCGCAGGCCTCGGCGACCAGCCGGACGCCACCAGGACCGCCCTGGAAGGAGCACGCGGCGCCGACGTCGACGGCGTACGCGTGCACTCCGTACGGCTGCGCGGACTCCTCGCGCACCAGGAGGTCATCCTCGGCGGTGAGGGCGAGACCCTCACCATCCGCCACGACTCGCTGCACCACAGCAGCTTCATGCCGGGCATCCTGCTCGGTGTGCGCCGCGTCGTGACGACCCCGGGGCTCACCGTCGGCCTGGAACACTTCCTCGACCTCGCCTGAGCGGACCGGACCGAACACACCCATGAGCGCAAAGATCACCTACGTCGTCGGCGCGGTCGTCCTCGTCTTCTACTTCGTCCTCGCCGGCACCCGGGGGGTCTGGCTCATCCAGGCCGGCACCCCGGTCACCGTCGTCTTCGGCGTCGCGGTCCTGATCCTGCCGTTCATCGGCGCCTGGTTCCTGTGGCAGAACACCCGCTTCGTCACCCGCGCCAACCGGCTCGCCGCCGAACTCGACGCGGAGGGCGGGCTGCCTGTCGACGAACTCGTCCGCACGGCGGGCGGCCGCATCGACCGCGCGTCCGCGGACGCCGTCTTCGAACGCCGCCGCGTCGAGACCGAGGACACCCCCGACGACTGGCGCTGCTGGTTCCGGCTCGCGGTCGCCTACCGCGACGCCCGGGACACACCGAGGGCCCGCAAGGCGATGCAGCGTGCCATAGCGCTCCACGACGGCAAACCAGCTGCCGACGCCACCACCTGACACCCGCACCCCTCACGGGCCCTCAGCAGTCACTCCGTACCGACGCACTCACTCTGTACTGACGTACTGATCAACCGGTACCGCTCGCCCCGTACCGGCCGCCGGCTCCTCAGCGGGCGCTCCGGTACTCGGCGCCCCAGGCCTCCACGGTGTCGGCGGCGCGATCGAACGCGTCGCCGCTCGACAGGAAGTCCGCGCTGTGCGTCGTCAGCAGCGGCACCTGCTCGCCCCGGTGCCGTACGAGCACCAGAGCCTGGCCCTGCACCGTGCGCGGCAGACCGAGCCAGCGCACCGGCTGCTGCACCGTACGCACCCCCACGGCCTGCCCCCACGCCACGGTGGAGGTACGCAGGAGCCCCACACGGCGCACGCCGTGCCGGCTCACCCACGTCCCCATCCGCAGCATCCGCAGCGCCACCGCGATCACCGCGAGAGTGACGACGGCACACACGACGGCGCCCGAGCCGCCCGCGGCGAGCGCGGTGACCACGGTCGCGAAGAGGATGAACGAGGAAAGCAGCAGAAGAACGGCGGAAACCCCCACCCGCCAGGGACCCGGCCGGTAGGGGCGCCGCCAATGATCGTGGTCGTCGTACGGCAACGCGGTGTCGTCACCCGCGTCGAACGCACGATCGGCCGTCAGGAAGGACAAGGGCACGACTGATCCTCACTCACAAGCACGCTCGATTGCTGTGCCCGGTGAGGCTACCGATCCCGCGCCCGCCCGGACCACCCGAGGGGGCCGGACGGACGGCGGACACCGCTCAGCGGTGCTGCGAAGCCTCCGACTGCTGAGCCTTGTGCAGAGCGGGGTTGTTCTGCAGCGCGGGCATCCCGAACAGCAGCGACCCGGCGAACGACGCCACGATGACCAGCCCGATCAGCGCCCGGCCCGCCAGCTCGCCCCGCGCCGGACGTCGCTTCGGCGGCGGCTCGACATTGCTGCGGAAGCGCTCGGCCTCTACGAGAAAGGTGAACGGTACGTCCTCGCGCCGGCGGAACATGGGGCGGTCTCCTCGTCTTGCTGTGCTGCTTCGGTCTGCAGCCCTGCTGTTCAGTAGGACGCAGAACAAACCGATCAGGTGCCCGAATTCCCCTGAAGAGTGGAAAACGACCTGGTAACGAGTATGTCCGAGGCGACCTCTACAGTGGCCTCGGCACGCGAACAGAACGGAAGGACCCGCTGGTGAGCACCGAGAAGGCCGGGCCGGAGCCGAGTTTCCGCAGTGATGTCGGCGTCGAGTTGGTGAAGCACAGCGCGTCCGACTCCGACGTCCTGTGGGCCGCCCGCGTCTCCACGGCGGGGGAGCAGTCCCTGGAGGAGCTCACGAAGGACCCGGAGCGTTCGAA
Source organism: Streptomyces sp. 8L (assembly GCF_020176795.1). GTDB lineage: Bacteria > Actinomycetota > Actinomycetes > Streptomycetales > Streptomycetaceae > Streptomyces. The sequence goes on along the minus strand of NZ_JAIUKE010000522.1, from coordinate 1,904 downwards.
GGGCCTGATCAACTACTTGATGCGGGACCGCCACGGCAGCCCCTTCGAACACAACTCGATGACCTTCTTCGTCAACGCCCCGATCTTCGTCTTCCGCGAGTTCATGCGCCACAGGGTCGGATGGTCATACAACGAGGAATCCGGCAGATACCGCGAGCTGCTGCCCGTCTTCTACGTGCCCGGCGAGGAGCGCAAGCTCGTCCAGCAGGGGCGTCCGGGGAAGTACGAGTTCGTGCACGGCACCCCGGAGCAGCACCGCACGGTCACGGAGGCCATGGAGGAGTCGTACCGGCGCTCCTACGCCGCGTACCAGGAGATGCTCGCGGCGGGCGTCGCGCGCGAGGTGGCGCGGGCCACCCTGCCCGTGGGGCTCTTCTCGTCGATGTACGCGACCTGCAACGCGCGCTCGCTGATGCACTTCCTCGGACTGCGCACGCAGCACGAACTCGCGAAGGTCCCCTCGTTCCCCCAGCGGGAGATCGAGATGGTCGGTGAGCGGATGGAGGAGCACTGGCGGAGCCTGATGCCGCTGACCCACGCGGCCTTCAACGCCAACGGCCGGGTAGCCCCCTGACCTGCGACGCAACCGGTCCGCAGGGCTCCGTCGAGGGGCCTTGGGGCCGGCGCGGGGCACAGATGTACGGCTCACCGGTCATGGTGTCCGTATTGCGGCGTTTCGAGAAGTTCATCTAGGCTGATCAAACGGACCCGGCACTGCTTGAACCCCCGAGCAGGCAGTGCCGGGCTCCTCTTGTCCGGTGCCCCGAGGCCACACCAGGGGCTGAGCAGCGAGTAGCGTGTTACCCATGGCTCCGACCTCTACTCCGCAGACCCCCTTCGGCAGGGTCCTCACCGCCATGGTCACGCCCTTCACGGCGGACGGCGCGCTCGACGCCGACGGTGCACAGCGGCTCGCCACCCAGCTGGTGGACGCAGGAAACGACGGCCTGGTACTCAACGGCACCACCGGAGAGTCCCCCACCACCACGGACGCGGAGAAAGAGCAGCTGGTACGGGCCGTGGTGGAGGCGGTGGGAGACCGCGCCCACGTCGTCGCGGGCGTCGGCACCAACGACACCCGCCACAGCCTGGAGCTGGCCAGGGCCGCCCAGCGGGCCGGCGCCCACGGCCTGCTCGCCGTGACGCCGTACTACAGCAAGCCGCCGCAGGAGGGCCTCCTCCAGCACTTCACCGCGATCGCCGACGCCACCGACCTGCCGGTCATGCTCTACGACATCCCCGGGCGCAGCGGCGTCCCGATCGACACCGAGACGATGATCCGCCTCGGCCGGCACCCCCGGATCGTCGCCAACAAGGACGCCAAGGGCGACCTGGGCCGCGCCAGCCTCGCCATCGCCGAATCGGGCCTCGCCTGGTACTCCGGCGACGACATGCTCAACCTGCCCCTCCTGTCCGTCGGAGCCGTGGGCTTCGTGTCCGTCGTCGGCCACGTCGTCACCCCGGAGCTGCGCGAGCTCGTCGAGGCGTTCAGCCACGGCGACGTACAGAAGGCGGCCGAGATCCACCAGAAGCTGCTGCCGGTCTTCATCGGCATGTTCCGCACCCAGGGCGTCATCACGGCCAAGGCCGCACTCACCCTGCGCGGCCTCCCCGGCGGCCCCCTGCGCCTTCCGCTGGTCGGGCTCACCGAGCAGGAGACCGCCCAGCTCAAGCTCGATCTCGCCGCCGGCGGGGTACAGCTCTGACAACGGACTTCACAATTGAATAGCTGAAGACGAGACGACGACAGATGACCGGGAACCGATCCCGGATTACGACAACTGCAAGTGCACGAATGTCACGCGCGGCCCCCCCCCCCCCCCCGCCGGGGGGGGGGGGGGGGGGGGGGGGGTTTTGTGGATCACCAACCCCCACCCCCGCGGCCCCCCCCCCGGCCCCCGGGG
>NZ_JAIUKE010000521.1 GCF_020176795.1 Streptomyces sp. 8L | reverse complement strand
CCCTCCCCCCCCCTTTAACAAACCACACCCCCCCCCCCCCCCCCCCCCCCCCCGCCCCCCCCCCCCCCCCCCCCCCCCCCCCCCGTGGTGAGGAGAGTCTTTTGAGTCATCCGCATCCCGAACTCGGCGCTCCGCCGAAGCTGCCCAAGGGCGGCCTCCGCGTCACCCCGCTGGGTGGCCTCGGCGAGATCGGCCGCAACATGACGGTGTTCGAGTACGGCGGGCGCCTGCTCATCGTCGACTGCGGCGTCCTCTTCCCCGAGGAGGAGCAGCCGGGCATCGACCTGATCCTGCCCGACTTCACCATCCTGAAGGACCGGCTGAACGACATCGAGGGCGTCGTTCTCACGCACGGCCACGAGGACCACATCGGCGGCGTGCCGTACCTGCTGCGCCTGAAGCCCGACATCCCGCTCATCGGGTCCAAGCTGACCCTGGCTCTCATCGAGGCGAAGCTCCAGGAGCACCGGATTCGTCCGTACACCCTGGAGGTGGCGGAAGGGCACCGCGAGCGCATCGGCCCGTTCGACTGCCAGTTCGTCGCCGTGAACCACTCGATCCCGGACGCCCTGGCCGTCGCCATCCGCACCCCCGCGGGCATGGCCGTGCACACCGGCGACTTCAAGATGGACCAGCTTCCGCTGGACCGCAGGCTCACGGACCTGCCCACCTTCGCCAAGCTCGGCGACGAGGGCATCGACCTGCTGCTGGCGGACTCCACCAATGCCGAGGTCCCCGGCTTCGTCCCGCCCGAGCGGGACATCTCCGGGGTGCTGCGCCAGGTCTTCGCCAACGCGAACAAGCGCATCATCGTGGCGAGCTTCGCCAGCCACGTGCACCGGATTCAGCAGATCCTGAACGCGGCACACGAGTACGGGCGCAGGGTCGCCTTCGTCGGCCGCTCGATGGTCCGCAACATGGGCATCGCCCGGGACCTCGGCTATCTCAGGGTCCCACCGGGGCTCGTGGTCGACGTCAAGACGCTGGACGACCTGCCGGACCACGAGGTCGTGCTCGTCTGCACGGGCTCCCAGGGCGAGCCCATGGCGGCCCTGTCCCGTATGGCGAACCGCGACCACCAGATCCGGATCGTCCAGGGCGACACCGTGATCCTCGCGTCGTCGCTCATCCCGGGCAACGAGAACGCGGTCTACCGCGTCATCAACGGCCTGACCCGGTGGGGCGCCGACGTCGTCCACAAGGGGAACGCGAAGGTCCATGTCTCGGGCCACGCGTCCGCGGGCGAGCTGCTGTACTTCTACAACATCTGCCGGCCGAAGAACCTCATGCCGGTCCACGGCGAATGGCGCCATCTGCGGGCCAACGCCGAACTGGGGGCGCTGACCGGAGTTCCCAAGGACCACATCGTCATCGCGGAGGACGGTGTCGTGGTCGACCTGGTCGACGGCAAGGCGAAGATCACCGGCAAGGTCCAGGCCGGATACGTCTACGTGGACGGCCTGTCGGTGGGCGATGTGGACGAGTCCTCCCTCAAGGACCGCCGCATCCTCGGTGACGAGGGCATCGTGTCGGTGTTCGTGGTGGTCGACTCCACCACCGGCAAGGTCGTCGGGGGACCGCACTTCCAGGCACGCGGCTCCGGCATCGACGACGCGGCGTTCGCCGCGGTCCTGCCGAAGGTGGACGAGGCGATCGCGAGATCGGCCCAGGACGGTGTCTCCGACCCGCACCAGATCCAGCAGCTGGTCCGCCGCACGGTGGGCAAGTGGGTCTCGGACACGTACCGCAGGCGCCCGATGATCCTGCCCGTGGTGGTCGAGGTCTGACGGTTCGTCGGCAGTTCATGGAGCGGGGGGGGGGGGGGGGGGGGGGGGGGGGCCCCCCCGGGGGGGGGGGGGGGGGGGGGCCCGGGCGCCGGGGGCTCAGGGCCCCGGTGGGGGTGACGAGTTCACCCCGGC
>NZ_JAIUKE010000520.1 GCF_020176795.1 Streptomyces sp. 8L | reverse complement strand
ATCCATCACAACAGGTCAACGGAACAAGCGATCAAAGGGACACGCCACCGGCGAGTGAACCTGACCAGGCCCTACTAGGTCTTCCTCTTACGCGAGCGATCCCTCACCAACCGGCGGACCCGATCCCTCAACCAAACGACGGACACGACGGTCCGCCGCGGATCGTCCTCGCGGTCGGCGCCGGCCTCTTCGACGCGGGCGGGCAGCCCACGGTCGGCCTGGTCCAGGAGGTCGTCGGTCAGACCTCGATGAAGGCGACCACGACCACGGTTATCTGCGGTTCCGATCCGGCTCTTGTTGTGTGAGGCACATAGGCTCACCAGTTCGTGTGACTGTGGGATATCTGCTGGTTGTGAGGCACGTGCTGACGGTCAGTCATGGGTGTCATGAAGTTCCGTGCTGCATGCGCCGAGTCCCCGGTCGACGGGCGTCCGCTGTGGGTGGTGGTCGATGAGTCGTATCGGCTCCACCACGAGTCCTGTACGTTCCTGGCTGCCCTGCGGGACATGGGCCGGTCGTTCAACACCGAGAAGGCGTACGGTATCCGGTCCGCCCTGTTCCTGACCTGGTGCTCCGCGCGGGAGCTGGACTGGAAGCAGGTCACGCTCCTGGATCTGGCCCGGTTCCTGCGGTGGCTGGTGGACGAGCCGCTGCCGCCGCGCGGTCCGCGGGTGTCGTCCCCGCCGCGGTTCCGGATGGAGAAGTCGGCAAACCAGGTGATGACCGGGGTCTTCGAGTTTCTGCGGTTCTGCTCGCGCAACGAGTGGGTGGATGCGGAGCTGGTGGCCCGGCTGACGGAGACGAAGTACCTGAACTGGCTGCCGCCGGGCAAGGACGCGGGCGAGGACGGCCAGTTCCGCACCGTGAGGACGAAGATCCTCAAGCTGCCGGAGTCGACCGAGGATGCCGTGGAGTATCTGACGCCGGAGGAGGCTGACCAGCTCTTCCAGGTCGCCACTCGGGCCCGCGACCGGTTCCTGGTCGCCCTGCTCGGCTGCACGGGAGAGCGGATCAGCGAGGCCCTGGGCCTGCGCCGCCAGGACATGCACCTGCTCAGCAACTCGCGGTCGCTCGGCTGCCGGGTCGAAGGCCCACACATCCATGTCCGGCGGCGGGCGAACAACGCCAACGGGGCTTTGGCCAAGTCCCGCTTCGCCCGGGTCATCCCGGTGACCGAGGATCTCGCCGGGCTCTACGCGGACTACCAGCTCGAACGGGACGAGGTCCCTGAGGCGGTGGGCTGCGACATGGTCTTCGTGAACCTCTTCCATGCCCCGCTGGGGCAGCCGATGCTCTACAGCACCGCGAAGGAGCTCTTCGACCGGCTGGCGAGGAAGACCCAGCTCACCGCACGTCCGCACATGCTGCGGCACGGGGCGGCCACGGCCTGGGTCCGCGCCGGCGTCGACGAGGACGTCGTCCAGGACCTGATGGGGCACGTCTCCCGGTCCTCGCTGACGCCCTACCTGCACAGGACAGACGGAGAGAAGCGGGCGGCGGTCGAGCTGGTCGCGGCAAGGAGGCGGTCATGAGCAGTCCCGCACCGATCACCGCGGAGCCGCTCTCCCCGGTCGTCCCGCTCGATCTGACCGCCTGGACGGGCTGGCTACGGGAGCAGGTCGACCCCCTGTGGCGGCCGGGCGAATGGGCCCAGGAGGCTTGGTTCTTCGACGGTAACCTGGACCACCCCCGCACCCGGGTCGACAAGTGCAGGACGGTGTCGTGCTGGACGCTGATGCCCGCCCGCAGGGGGTTCTGCCGACACTGCTCGGAGGTCTACCCGAACAGCGGGCTGAGCCGGGAGGAGTTCGTGGCGACCTACCAGCGTCCCCGCCGCATCCGGCTTGAGCGGGGCGCCGAGCGCGACGCCTGCCTCCTGGAACGGGACTCGGTCCGATGCGAGCGGCCCATCTACACCCAGGACCTCTGCCGCACCCACTACCACCACTACCGGCGCCGGTTCAGCCAGGCCATGAGCCTTCAGGAGTGGATCGTCTCCGGTGACACCCACCCGTATCAGGCCCGGCCGACCTGCATCGTCCGGGGCTGCTCCAACCAGCGGGTGGTCAGCCCGTTCTGCAACCCGCACTACCAGTCCTGGGAGAGGGACCGCCGCCAGGGCATCACAGCCGCCGATGACCGGGAAGCCTGGGCTTCGAGGGCGGCCTCGGTCTTGCGGGCCAACCAGTTCTGTCTGCGGCCTCTGGAGGAGGCTGTCCGCTGGGAAGTCCTCTACGGGCTGCAGCAGCGCGATGCCCGCGGCGGCGCACTCGAACCGGGGGCGACCCGCCTGCTGGTGTCCAAGCTCGGAGGGATCCCGAGTCTGTTGACCGTCGAGCCGGAGGACTTCGCCGCCAGGATGCTGAAGGGCAACAACATCGTCGCCCAGTTCCGCGAGTTCGCCCGGTCCCTCCGGCTGGCGTCCTTGTCCTTCCGCGGCATGTCGCCCACCGACGCCGACCTCTGGGACCTGCCCTCGCTGGGGCTGAAGTCCGTGGGCCTGGGCGGCCGCCGGCAGCGGCCCGGGCACGTCGATGCCTCCGCGATCCGGCAGCCCTGGCTGAGGGAGGTCCTCAAGACCTGGGCTGAGACCGTCAGCATGAAGAACGACAAGTTCAAACGGACGTTCAACGCCTGCGTCATCGCCTCCGACGCCCTCCACGCCCGGCCGGGCGGCGGCCTGGACTACACCGGGCTGCGGTTCGCGGACATGCAGGCGGTCTTCAGCGCGATGTCCTGCATCCGCCGCAGCGACAACGGCGAACTCACCACCCGCAAATGGCGGATGGACTCCTTCAGCGTCTTCCTCGACCTGATCGACTTCGGCCGCAAGACGGACATGCTGGATGGCATGCCCGGCAGCTTCAACCGGGACAAGACGCTCGTTCTCGCGCCCGAGGAGATCATCGAGGACGCCGCCGGCAAGGCCGTCCCCGAACCCGTCATCGACCAGATGGACGCACACCTGCACCTGATGGGAGCCGGGTTCCCCTACGGCGAGATGGGGCGGGCCGACATCGAGCTGATGCTGCAGACGGCCTACCTGGTCCTGCGCGACACCGGCCGTCGTCCCATCGAGGTCGCCAGCCTGCGGCTGAAGTGCGTGGAGACCCGCAAGGGCGAGAACACCCTCATCTGGGACAACGTCAAGAAGCGCCGCTTCGGCCGCAAGCTGCCCATCACACGTGAGACCGCCGATGTGATCAAGAAGTGGCTGGCCCGCCGACGGCAGATCGAGGTCCCCTCCCGCAGCCGGAAGTACCTCTTCCCGTCGATCACCGACCGCAGTGGTTTCGCACACATGGAGGCTTCCAGCCTGGCCAACTCGATGCGGGAATGGGTCGCGGCGATCCCGGTGCTGCTGAGCGACGAACTCGACGAGCACGGCGAGCGGTTGCGGTTCGACCGGACGCTGATCTTCCCCTACGCGTTCCGGCATTCCTATGCCCAGCGTCATGCCGACGCCGGCGTCCCGGTTGACGTGCTGAAAGAGCTTATGGACCACCGGTCGATCGTCACGACGATGTCGTACTACCAGGTGTCCCTGAAGCGGAAACGAGAGGCGATCACGACCATGCGGAGCCACACCATCGACCGTTCCGGCCGCCCGGCCCCGTTCACCAGCACCACCGACTACGAGGCCCAGTCGGTCGCCGTCCCGTTCGGTAACTGCCGCGAGCCCAGCAACGTCAAAGCTGGTGGCAAGGCATGTCCGATCCGGTTCCAGTGCGCTGGCTGCGGCTTCTACCGCCCCGACCCGTCCTACCTGCCCCCGATCGAACAGCACGTCAACGACCTGCGGGCTGACCTTGAAACTGCCAAGGCCATGGACGCCGACGACTTCGTCGTCCGCAACCTCACCGACCAGATCACCGCGTTCACGAATGTCGCCGACACCATGCGCAACCGGCTCAGCAGCCTCCCCCAGGATGAACGCGAGGAGATCGAGGAAGCCAGTTCGGTCCTGAGGAAGGTCCGCGCGAGCCGGGACCACAAGCTGCTGCCGCTGACCGTGATCCGCAAGGACACCCCGGATGCCTGCTGAGACGTCCGAAAAGCCTTCCAGGACGCCCGCAGAGATCCTGAAAGCCGCACGTCAGCGGGACAGTGCCGACAAACGCGGACGCGTCCTCAAGGCCGTCCAGGACATGCTCCGCGACAACCGGCGCATCACCTTCGCCGCGGTCGCCCGCGAAGCGGACGTCTCCAGCTGGCTCGTCTATGCCCCCGGCCTGCGCGAACGCATCGACCAGGCACGGGCCCGCCAGGCCGCCCAGGGCCACCAGGACCAGCGGAGCGGACGGAAGGTCTCCACCGCCAGCGAGCAGACCGACCTGCTTCTCGCCCGGCAGGAGATCAAGCGGCTGCGAACTGAGAACGGCCAGCTGCGGCAACAAGCACGCGTTCATCTCGGGCAACAGGTCGAACAGCTCGGCAACCACGACCTGGTCGACCGCATCAACGAGCTCGCCGAGGAGAACCTGCGGCTGTCCACGGCGGAGCGGCAGGCGACGACGGAGAACACAGGGCTCCGGCAGCGAGTCACTGACCTTGAGGACGAACTCACCGCAGCCCGCACCAGTCTTCGCCGCATGATCCGCAACGAGAACCGTGCCTAGGACCGGACGGTCACGCGAGTGACGGCCACCGATCGGTAGCCCACTCCAACCAGCCTGACCACCCAGGAGGTGGACCTTCAACGCCGTGGCCCTCGATTTCCGCGGCATCGGGTTCCTCGAACAGCGTTCTCCAGTGCACGAGGTCCGTCTCGCTCATCGCGAAGGTCTGATCAGGGGTGGTCAACTGGCGATGGGCGACCCGAGCACGTTGGGTCTCATGGTCCACCGGCACATACACAAGCTGAAAGGACGCGCCCACAGACATCACCAACCAGCGGATCGCGGATCTCTCGTCACGAGACCAGCATCCGAAATCCAGGACCACGTTGGTGCCCAACCTCAGCGCCTCCAGACCAAGCCAGAGCAGCCGTCCTTCCAGCACATCGCGCTTCCCCTCCGGCTGCGGGTCGCCGAACAGCGGGCGCATCCACTCATCCGGCGTCAGCCGCAGAGCGCTGTGCTCCTTGGCCAGCTGCAGAGCTCTCGTCGTCTTTCCGGCCCCTGGCAGGCCGACCGTCAGGAACAACGTCGTCACACCCAGATCTTGTCACGAAGGCCAAGGGCACCGTGCCTAACGTCCCTCACACAGCTACACGGCGTTGACCTGCACTAACACCCTGGGAACCCCAGATAACCACGGTCTTCAACGCGGTCACCCAGTACACGAGGCGAACCCGTTCGACGTCGTCGACGTACTGGCACAGCCGCGGGCCGGTGCTGTCGCCGGGGAGCAGCTCGCCCGCCTCGGGGTCGACGGAGACGACGACCAGGGCGCGGTCCAGGGCGTGCAGCTCGGCTTCGCTGGTGATGGCGTCCAGCTGCTTCGCGGCGGAGTCGGAGAACTCGATGCGGGCGCGGCGGGGGCGTGCGGTGCGGGCATCAGGCGACGGCCGGGCGCTGGGCGGCGAGCCGGGCGAGGTGAGCCTCGCACAGCTCCTCCCACGGCGTGCAGTCCTCCACCGCCGGGAGCCCGTTGGCGGCGATGTCCTCCCAGGACAGCGGCAAGCTGGTCGGCGTCGGCGCGGGTCTTCGCCGCGTACGCGCACAGATACATGTGCGGCAGGTCGAGCAACGAGCGGGCCACGTCAAGCAGCCGTGTTGAACACGGCTGCTTGACTACTCATCGTGCTGTGTACCGCGCGTACGAACAGGCCTTTTGCTAAGCACGGTGCCGCGAAGGCGCCGCGCGGCGCAGACGGCGGCGGAAGGACTCACTCGTGTCGAGGACATCATGCTGTCGGGTACGAGACGTTTTCGCGGGGACGGCCATCAAGACCACCGATTCAGAGCGGGGCCGCTCGTGCCGTGGGGTCTTCAACCGTGGCCCTGGTAGTCCAACGTCCCTCACGAACAGCCTCAACGAGGCATGATCCGCCTTGCCCCAAATCGCGCAAGCATGTCTCCCGTACCGGGCAGGGCTGCGGACGCTACTGCTCGTGTGTGGCTTCCTTCAGATTCCAGCCGATGCCGGAGCAGTTCTCCGGCGGGGGCGGGAACGTGTGGCCCCGGACATCGGTGCTGGTGAACGCACGGTGCGACTTGCCGCAGGTGCACTCGTAGATTCCGCTTTCGGGAACCTTCTCTCCAGGCCGGAACATCCTCGTCTCGTCGTCGCTCATGCATTCAGCCTGCACCCGGGAGCGGAGGTTCGCAGTACGGGACTGTTGCCTCACGTAACATATTGCGGCTTTGTGAACGTTGAGCACGTAACAGGGCGTCCACTGCTCCGGGCGGCACCCGGCCCCCTCACCCAGCGGGACCGTGGTGCCGCGCTCCCCACGGCCCGTCGAACGGTGGCGGCGCAGTCCGCCGTCGGCGACGGGTTCCAGCTGCTGCCGGGCGGCGGCGGTGTCGGCGGGGGCCGACTGTTCACTCATCGAGCGCCTCCAGGGCGCGAACGGGCGTGTGCCACCACGGTATCGCCGGGGCGGGGCGGTCGACCCGGGTACGGACGAACCGGCCCGCCGCGGCGCTGCGGCCGGCGCTGTTGGTCAGAGGGCGTTTTGATCCATTGTTTGGCCCCGTTCTGCGTACTTAATGCGGTTCACGCCCCTCGCCAGGTTTGGGTTGATTCGCGGGTGATGCGTCGGGTCATGAGGGCGATCATCGCGATGTAGATCATGGCGGTGGAGCGGGTGGGAAGGGCTTCGTAGTCGCGGGCCAGGCGGCGGTGGTGCATGAGCCAGCCCAGGGTGCGCTCGACCACCCAACGGCGCGGTAGGACGGTAAAGCCCTTGGTGCCAGGCGTGCGGCGGACGATTTCGAGGTCGATGCCGAGGCGGGCCGCGTGGTCGACGAGGTATTCGCGGTATCCGCGGTATCCGCGGTCGGCCCAGCCCTTGCGGATGCCGGGGTGGTCGGCGGCGATGCGGTTGAGGAGGCGTTCGCCGGCCACGGAGTCCTGGATGCTGGCGGCGGTGACGAGCACGGTGAGCATCAGGCCGATGGTGTCGATGACGACGCTGCGCTTGCGGCCGACGATCTTTTTGCCCACGTCAACGCCTTGCCCGCGGGGCCGGGACGTTGGTGGAGGTCTTCACACTCTGTGCGTCGATCACGAAGCCAGTCGGCTCCGGGCTGCGGCCCTCGTCCTCGCGGACCCGGCGCCGCAGCAGCGCGTTGAGCTGCTCGAAGATGCCGTCGCGCTCCCACTTCCCGAAGTAGCCGTAAACCGTGTTCCAGTGCGGGTAGTCGTGCGGGAGGTAGCGCCAAGGGATGCCGGTGCGGGCCACGTAGAGGATGGCGTCGAGCAGGTCGCGCAGGTTGTGCTGCGGTGGTGTGCCGATGTTGAGTCCGTGGCGGGCCTTGTCATTCCGCCAGTTCGCCAACAGGGGCTCCACCAGGGCCCATCGGGCATCGGACAGATCGCTGGGATACCGCCGCCGTTCGCTCATACTGCAATCAGGCGGCAGCTGCGGACGGCCCGGCAGGGCGCATGAGACTGAACATGAAGCATTAGCCGCAACCGGCGCACCATGGGATGAAACAGGAGCAGATGGGGTGCAACAGACGTCCCACAGCCTCTCCCGCCCCACCGCCATCCCAGCTCCCGCCAACCTCATCAATCACTCACCACGAACCATGACAAATATGGATGTAGATGGACCAAATCCCTCTCAGTGCCTGTTTGTGATATCGGGCGCGAGCCCTCTATCGGCTCTGCTCTACTGCCAGGTAGAGACCCCGGAGCCATCGTGGTCGCGCTGGTCATGAGATCGATCAAG
>NZ_JAIUKE010000519.1 GCF_020176795.1 Streptomyces sp. 8L | reverse complement strand
GCCTCGTCGTCCTGGTCTCCGGGTCGGGTACGAACCTCCAGGCGCTGATCGACAGGATCGGCGCCGAGGGGGCCGCGTTCGGCGCGGAGATCGTCGCCGTCGGCGCCGACCGCGACGGCATCGAGGGCCTTCGGCGCGCGGAGCGGGCCGGGCTGCCGGTCTTCGTGTGCCGCGTACGCGACCACGAGACGCGCGACGCCTGGGACCGGGCCCTGGCGGAGGCGACGGCCGCGTACGAACCCGATCTGGTGGTGTCCGCGGGCTTCATGAAGATCGTCGGCAAGGAGTTCCTCGCCAGGTACGGCGGGCGCTTTGTCAACACCCACCCCGCCCTGCTGCCCAGCTTTCCCGGCGCCCACGGCGTGCGCGACGCGCTGGCGTACGGGGCGAGGGTCACGGGCTGCACCGTCCACTTCGTCGACGACGGCGTCGACACCGGTCCGATCATCGCCCAGGGCGTGGTCGAGGTCCGGGACGAGGACCACGCAGACCACGAGGCCGGCGGGAACGCGCTCCATGAGCGCATCAAGGAAGTCGAGCGACGGCTGCTCGTCGATGTCGTGGGGCGTCTGGCCCGGCACGGCTACCGCATCGAGGGACGAAAGGTAACGATCACGTGACCGCCGAAGGTACGAAGCGGCCGATCCGCCGCGCTCTGGTCAGCGTCTACGACAAGACGGGCCTGGAGGAGCTGGCCGAGGGGCTGCACGAGGCCGGCGTCACGCTGGTCTCCACCGGCTCCACCGCCGCGAGGATCGCCGCGGCGGGCGTGCCCGTCACGAAGGTCGAGGACCTCACCGGCTTCCCCGAGTGCCTCGACGGCCGGGTCAAGACGCTGCACCCGCGCGTCCACGCGGGCATCCTCGCCGACCAGCGCCTCGAAGCGCACCGGCAGCAGCTCGCGGACCTCGGCATCGAGCCGTTCGAGCTGGTCGTCTCGAACCTCTACCCGTTCCGGGAGACCGTCGACTCCGGGGCGACCCCCGACGAGTGCGTCGAGCAGATCGACATCGGCGGCCCCTCGATGGTGCGCGCCGCCGCCAAGAACCACCCGTCCGTGGCGATCGTGACGAGCCCGGCGCGGTACGCGGACGTGCTCACGGCCGTGCGCGGCGGCGGCTTCGACCTCGCGGCCCGCAAGCGCCTCGCCGCCGAGGCGTTCCGGCACACGGCCGCGTACGACGTCGCCGTGGCGTCCTGGTTCGCGGCCGACTACGCGGTGGCCGCCGACGACGACGGCGGTTTCCCGGAGTTCCTGGGCGCCACGTACGAGCGCGCGAACGTCCTGCGCTACGGCGAGAACCCGCACCAGCCCGCCGCCCTCTACCGGTCCCCGGGCGCCGGCGGCCTGGCGGGCGCCGAGCAGCTGCACGGCAAGGAGATGTCGTACAACAACTACACGGACACGGACGCCGCGCGCCGTGCCGCGTACGACCACGCCGAGCCGTGCGTCGCGATCATCAAGCACGCGAACCCGTGCGGCATCGCCGTCGCGGGCGATGTCGCCGAGGCGCACCGCAAGGCGCACGCCTGCGATCCGCTCTCCGCGTTCGGCGGCGTGATCGCCGTCAACCGCCCGGTGACGGTGGAGATGGCCGAACAGGTCGCGGAGATCTTCACCGAGGTCATCGTCGCCCCCGGCTACGAGGACGGCGCCGTCGAGGTGCTGGCCCGCAAGAAGAACATCCGCGTGCTGCGCTGTCCCGAGGCGCCCGCGTCGGCCCACGAGGTCAAGCCGGTCGACGGCGGCGTGCTGCTCCAGGCCACCGACCGGTTCCAGGCCGGGGGCGACGACCCGGCCAACTGGACGCTGGCGACGGGCGAGGCCCTGTCGGCGGCGGAGCTGGACGAGCTGGCGTTCGCCTGGCGGGCGTGCCGCGCGGTGAAGTCGAACGCGATCCTGCTGGCCAAGGGCGGCGCGTCCGTCGGCGTCGGGATGGGACAGGTCAACCGCGTGGACTCGGCGAAGCTCGCGGTGGAGCGCGCGGGGGAGGAGCGCGCGCGGGGCGCGTTCGCCGCGTCGGACGCCTTCTTCCCGTTCCCCGACGGCCTGGAGGTGCTGCTGGAGGCGGGCGTGCGCGCGGTGGTACAGCCGGGCGGTTCCGTACGGGACGAGTTGACGATCGAGGCGGCGAAGAAGGCCGGAGCGACGATGTACTTCACGGGTACGCGGCACTTCTTCCACTGACGCGGACCCGGCGCTTCCGCTGACGCGGGTCGGCGCTTGGGGCTGTTCGCGCCGCGTGCGGGACCGGCCGGTGCCGTACGGCGCCCAGATCGTCCGGCGTCCAGACCTTCCGGCGCCGGGCGAGAGCGCTTGATCAGGCGCGCTGGCGGTTGAACCAGGCGGCGCCGTCGGACTTCGCCACGAAGACGATCACCAGGATCGACAGCACCAGGTGCACGATGCCCAGCACGGTGAACGGGTAGAGCGCGAGGAGGGCGGTGAGCACACCGACCACGATCAGGGTGACGCGCAGGCCGTTGCCCCCGCTCTTGACCTTGACGGCGAGCACGGCGAGCAGCACGCACCACACCAGCGCGAGGACGGCTATGCCGATCACCATGGACGTGCCCTTGTCCATCAGGCTGGTGAGCTGGGAGTCGTCCGTGTTGTCCTTGGCGCCGTTGATGGCGACCCCGGCGATGATGAAGATGATGCCGCCGATCAGGCACAGGCCCGACATGATCCACAGCATCACGCGCGCGGCCTTCACCCCGCCCGGCATCTCGGTCACCGCGCCCCCGCCCGGGTAGCCGCCGGCGCCGTACGGCTGTACGGGCGGGGCCTGCGGATAGCCGTAGCCGGGCTGGCCCTGGGGCTGGCCCGCGGGGTAGCCGTAACCGGACTGCTGGCCCTGGGGCGGAACCTGGGACCCCTGGCCCTGTGGCTGGCCCTGGGGCGGCCCGTACGGGTTGTTCGGCTCGCCGAAGCTCATGAACGATTCCTCCGTGATGGTGCGGGGACGTGCGGTCCGCGCGGAGGAAGCATGACGAACTGAGCGGACGCCCCCCTGCACTGCCGCGGTTCTACGAGGTCATCGTGCTGGCGCAATCAGCGCCTTGTCCAGCCACTTCCCGTATGCGTTGTGTAAGCGCAACGTATGCGGGACGGGCCGGGGACCGAATTGGAACAGTGACAGGGTCATCCGCGAGAATGGCGCCATGAGCGCGCAGATTCTCGACGGCAAGGCCACAGCGGCCGCGATCAAGACCGATCTGGCGGTCCGCGTGGCGGCCCTCAGAGAACGGGGCGTGACGCCCGGCCTCGGCACGCTCCTCGTCGGCGACGACCCCGCGAGCCGCTGGTACGTCGACGGCAAGCACCGCGACTGCGCCCAGGTCGGCATGGCGTCGATCCAGCGCGAACTGCCGGACACGGCCACGCAGGAGGAGATCGAGGCGGTGGTGCGGGAACTCAACGAGGACCCGGAGTGCACCGGCTACATCGTCCAACTGCCGCTGCCCGAAGGCATCGACACCAACCGCGTGCTCGAACTCATCGATCCGGCCAAGGACGCCGACGGACTGCACCCCACCAACCTCGGCCGCCTGGTGCTGAACGAGGCGGGCCCGCTGCCCTGCACGCCGAACGGCATCCTGCGCCTGCTGCGCCACCACGGAGTCGCGATCGACGGCGCGCATGTGGTGGTCGTGGGCCGGGGCGTCACCGTGGGCCGCTCGATGCCGCTGCTGCTGACCCGCAAGTCCGAGAACGCGACGGTCACGCAGTGCCACACCGGCACCCGTGACCTGGCCGCCCAGCTGCGCCAGGCCGACATCATCGTGGCGGCGGCCGGGGTGCCCTACATCGTCAAGCCCGACGACGTGAAGCCGGGCGCGGCCGTGCTCGACGTCGGCGTGAGCAGGGACGCGGGCGGCAAGATCGTCGGAGACGTGCACCCCGACGTGGCGGAGGTGGCCGCCTGGCTGTCCCCGAACCCGGGCGGCGTGGGCCCGATGACCCGCGCGGAACTGCTGGTCAACGTGGTCACGGCGGCCGAGCGGGCGGTGAGCGCGGAGTGAGCGGAACGCCCGCACCCCAGTCGCCTCCCGGCGGCGCGGAGCCCGTGTCCGGCACGCCCGAGGCCGTGACCGGCGAGACGCGGCACGAGAGTCCGGTGGACCCGGCGCCCGGCACCTCCGGCCCCGCCGCGTCCGGAAAACCCGCGAGGAGCGGCTCCGAGGAGCCCGCGCCGCGTGCGTCCGAGAAGGAGGCGGCCGTGTCCGGTGAGGAAGCGGCCGCGTCCGGAACCGCCGAGGAGGCCCTGCCCGAGGGCTCAGGCGGTTCCGAAACCGCCGAGGGAGACGGCGGTTCGGCCGGAGCCGACGGAGACCGGGACGACGGAGCCGGTGCGACGCGGCTGAGCGGCGCCACCGCTCTCGGCGCGGCCGGGGACGCGGAGGAGCCGCCCGCCACGCAGGACTTCCCGCCGCCGGAGGGCGCGGGCCGCGCGGCCTCGGGCGGCGCCCCGGCGCCTGCCAGGCAGTGGCCGCTGATCAGCGTGCTCGCACTGGCGGCGCTCGGACTGCTGACGGTCGGTGTGCACCCCTTCGAGGCCGCGTTCCGGGTCGGCACGATCATGGTCGGTGTCGCGCTGGCCGGCGGCGCCGTGCTGCGCCGCGTGGTGCCGTCGGTCGGCATGCTGGCCGTACGGTCGCGGTTCACGGACATGGTCACGTACGGCGTACTGGGCGTCGCGATCGTGCTGTTCGCGCTGATGATCCAGCCGCGTCCGTGGATCGACATCCCGTTCCTCCAGAGCGTCGTGCACTCGTCGGTTCCGTAAGCGGCGCGCGTTCCCCGGGACGGCGAAGTGGCCGTTCGGGCACTGTGTGATCGGCCGGTAACAGTGGGAGACTTGGCCGGGCGCCGCGAGCGCGCGCCCGGTGTGAGGGGGGCTCATGGCGCGCCGTGGCACGGACCCCGCGGGTGAACTCGCGGACCGCATGCGGGAACTGATCGACCGCAGCGGGCTCAGCCTGGACGCGATCGCGATCAGGACCGGCCGCGGCCGGGACGAGTGGGAGGCGTACGTACGCGGCCTGCGCCGCCCGCCGCGCGAGGTGACGTCGGCGCTGGCCGAGGCCGTCGGTACGCACGAGGCGCCGCTGCTCGAACTGTGGGACCGCGCGGAACTCCGGGCCAGGTCCGAGGGCACGGACCTGGACGCCTATCCGACGATCTTCCTCACGGGCGGCGCGCTCGACAGCTTCAGCGACCAGGACGAGAGCCCCGGGGAGCATGACGAGCCCGACGGTTCCAGGGACCAGGACGAGCCGGATGTCCGGTACGGCCCCGGCCACGACACCCCGCACGACGATGGGGCCGCGGGCGCGGGCCCGGACGACGACGCCGATCGCTTCGACGGGCCGCCTCCGCCCCGCCATCTCGGCGACTTCACCGACTTCAGCGGCTCCACCGGCTTCGGTGATTTGGGCGGGGACGGCCGGCCGGGCCCCGGGCCCCGGCCCGGCCGCGCCAAGACCCTCGTGCTCGTGTCGACGGCCGTGGGGGTCGCGCTCGTCGTCCTCGCCGTCGTCCTGCTGACGGGTCTCGGCGACACCGGCTCGGGCGGCGCCCGCACGGACGCGGGACGCACGGCCGCCGGACGTACGGCCGCCGGTACGGCCCCCAGCGGGGCCGCCTCGCCCACGTCGGCGGGTACCGCGCTCGGCGGTGAGTCCGCCACCGGGCCAGGACCCGGCGGCACACCGGGCTCCGGAGCCTCGGGCTCCGCCCCGCCTCCGGTCTTCGGCTCTGCCGGTGCCTCGGGTCCCGCGACCGGCTCGGCCTCGCCGCAGGCGCCCGGCGCATCGGCCTCCGTGTCCCTTCCCCCTGGTGTGGGGTGCGCGCCGGGGGCGTGCGCCGGGCTCGATCCGGAGGCCATGGGGTGTGCGTCGGGACACGCGACGACCCTCGCCACCGGCACGGTCGGCGGCGCGTTCGTCGAGGTACGCTACAGCGCGGTGTGCGCCGCGGCCTGGGGCCGGGTGACGGGCGCGGCGGCGAGCGGGTCGCTGCTGATCACCCCGGGCGGGGGCCCGGTCGCCGCCGACGCGGGCGGCCCGAGCGGCTCGTACACGCCGATGGTCGCCGCGCCGGAGCCGCACGCGCTGCGCGCCTGCTTCACCCTGTCGACCGGCGCCGAGGGCTGTGCCACCGCCCGGTGAGCCATGACACCCGGGGGCACAGCTGTCCCGGCCCGCCGGTCGGATAGCCTGGCCGCTGGATTTCTCTTCACATCAAGATTCGGAAGGTCCCGGCCGCGACCCGGACCGTCGGCCGCTCCGGGCGGTTGTGGGGAGGCGTCCCGCACACCGGGGGCCCGCACCACCAGGGCAGGGCCCCACACCGCCGCTTGCTATCGGAGATCGCCATGACCCGCACTCCCGTGAATGTCACCGTCACCGGCGCGGCCGGCCAGATCGGCTACGCGCTGCTGTTCCGCATCGCTTCCGGCCAACTGCTCGGCGCGGACGTGCCGGTCAGCCTGCGGCTCCTGGAGATCCCGCAGGGTCTCAAGGCCGCCGAGGGCACCGCGATGGAGCTGGACGACAGCGCCTTCCCGCTCCTGGCGGGCATCGACATCACCGACGACCCGAACAAGGTGTTCGACGGTGCGAACGTGGCCCTGCTCGTCGGCGCCCGCCCCCGTACGAAGGGCATGGAGCGCGGCGACCTCCTGGAGGCCAACGGCGGCATCTTCAAGCCGCAGGGCAAGGCCATCAACGACCACGCCGCGGACGACATCAAGGTCCTCGTCGTGGGCAACCCGGCCAACACGAACGCGCTGATCGCCCGCGCCGCCGCGCCCGACGTACCGGCCGGCCGCTTCACCGCGATGACCCGCCTCGACCACAACCGCGCGCTGACGCAGCTCGCGCAGAAGACCGGCGCAGCGGTCTCCGACATCAAGCGCCTCACGATCTGGGGCAACCACTCCGCCACGCAGTACCCCGACATCTTCCACGCGGAGATCGCGGGCAAGAACGCGGCGGAGACCGTCAACGACGAGACCTGGCTCGCCGAGACGTTCATCCCGACCGTCGCCAAGCGCGGCGCCGCGATCATCGAGGCGCGCGGCGCGTCCTCCGCCGCGTCCGCCGCGAACGCCGCGATCGACCACGTCCACACCTGGGTCAACGGCACCGCCGAGGGTGACTGGACGTCGATGGGCGTCGTCTCCGACGGCTCGTACGGTGTCGCGGAGGGCCTGATCTCCTCCTTCCCCGTCACCACGAAGGACGGCTCCTACGAGATCGTCCAGGGCCTCGACATCAACGACTTCTCGCGCTCGCGCATCGACGCGTCCGTCAAGGAGCTGGAGGAGGAGCGCGACGCGGTGCGCGGCCTCGGCCTGATCTGAACCGACTTGAATCGAACCGAGCCGATCGGAACCGAGCTGGTCTGAACCGGCCTGATCCGAACCGGGCTGATCCGGATCGGGCCGGCATCGGTCACGGGACGGGGGGGGGGCCCCGCCCGCGGGGGGGGGCGGGCCGGGGGGGGGTGGGGGGATAGGGGG
>NZ_JAIUKE010000518.1 GCF_020176795.1 Streptomyces sp. 8L | reverse complement strand
CCCCCGCCCCCCCCCGGGGCCCCCCCCCGCCCCTCCCCCCCCGGGGCGCCCCGCCGGGGGCCGGCCCGGGGCCCGGGCCGCCGGGGCCCCCCCCCGGGGGGGGGGCCCCCGGGCGTTTCTCCGTTTCCTACCGTGGGATCGGTGGAACGGGTGGGACGTTCGGGGAGGTCGTTGTGAACGGGAGGCCGGTCCCGGCCGGATGCCGGCTGATCCGGACCGGCCTCAGCCGCCCAGCAGCTCCGTCGCGATGTCCCGCACCGCGGCCATCGCGCGCCGCTGGAGGCCCGGGCCGAACGTGATGCGGGTCGCGCCCAGGCGGCCCAGTTCCGCGGGGGCGGGGCCGGGGG
>NZ_JAIUKE010000517.1 GCF_020176795.1 Streptomyces sp. 8L | reverse complement strand
CCCGTCGGATCACGCGCCCGGCGGCGATCCGGCCAGGCGGCGCGAAGGCGCGGGCAGTGCGTCCGGATCGCGTAAGGAACCGCTCATCGGCCGGCCGTGGCCCCGCGCGGCACCGTTTCCGGCACCGAAGCACCGGCACCGGCACCGGCACCGGCACCGGCGAACGTACGCAGGGTCTCGGCGTCCGTGGCGCACGCGTGGAGGAAGCAGTCGGCCCACTGGGCGACCTCGGGGTACGTGGAGCCCCTGACGATCCGCGCGACGGCGGCCACATCGGGCTCGGCGGGCACCGCACACAGCGCGGGCGGCCCACCCGGTCCGCCGTGATGCGGGCCTGCCGCCGCCCTTTGCCCGCAGTCCGTCTGGCCGACTAACCGGCCCACACCCGCCCGGCCGCCGAACCGCGGCTATCCGTGGGCCTCCGCCCCCTCAGACGCCTCCTCCGACGCCCCCTCAGACAGGCCCTCCGACGTCTCCTCAGACGCCTCCTCCGACAGGCCCTCCGACGCCCCCGCGTCCCGCTCCGTGCCGGTGTCCGAGCCCGTGCCTCCGGCTCCGCCCTGCGCGCCCTCCAGTCGGAAGTTGAGCCGACTCAACACGTCCACCGCCGCCATGATCCGTTCCGGGTCGACGCCGGCGAGACTTTCAGCCAGTCTCGCCTCCGCCGCCTGCGCCACGCGGGCCAGCGTGTCCAGTCCACGCCGGGTCGGTGCGATCAGCTGTACGCGGCGGTCGTCGCCCTCCACCCGCTCCACCAGACCCTGGAGCGCCAACTGGCTCACCTGGCGCGTGACATGGGGATGCCGTACGTCCAGACGCCGCGCCAGCTCCCCCACGCGTAACGGCTCGGGCTCCTCCGCGAGCACCCGCAGCAACGCCAGGCCGGCCCGGTCGACGGGCATGCCCGCCGAGGCAACCAGGCGCTCGTGGACGCTGGTTCGCGTCAAGCTGTAGGCCAGCGCGCTCAGTACGGGCTGCAGGGCAGCGATGCTTTCCGCACGCGACGGGGGCGGCCCCTGAGTTGCTTCCATTCGGGCATCATGCCGGGCCGCACGTTTCCGGCCAACCATCCGCGCGAACAGCCGACGCCCCATTGCACGCAACCCAGCCTCGGCGTATCACGTACTTAGGGTACGTAATGAAGGAGAGCGCCATGCATATCGAGATCGACCAGGACCGCTGCTGCGCCGCAGGGCAGTGCGTGCTCGCCGCGGACGACATCTTCGACCAACGGGACGAGGACGGCGTCGTCGTCCTGCTGGACCACGTTCCGGACGATGCCGACGCCCTGGCCCGCGCGCAGGAGGCGGCGGCGCTCTGTCCCGCGCTGGCCATCGAGGTCCACGCCTGACCCCCGCCGCGTCCGACGTCCCGGCACGCGTGACGCCGCGGCACGTCTGACCCCGCGCGACCCGGGCACCCCGCGCGTCTCACGCGCCTCGCGCACCGGCACGACCCGCGCACCCCCGGGCACCCCGCTCGCCTCGCGCACCTCGTACATCCGGTTCGCCTCACGCACCTCGCGGACCGCACGTTCCACGCACCCCGACTCGCTCGCCCCCCACTTACGTCAGGAGCGCTCCACCCATGACGGAGACAGTCATCCCCGACAGCGGCCAGACCGCGCAGCACCCCGGCTTCCCCTTCGCGCGCGCCGCCGGCTGCCCCTTCGACCCGCCCCCGCAGCTCGCCGGGCTCCGCGACCACGAGCCCTTCTCCCGCGTCACGATCTGGGACGGCACACCGGCCTGGCTCATCACGCGCTACCAGGACCAGCGGGCGGTCCTCGCCGACCCCCGGTTCAGCGCCGACACCCGCAAACCCGGCTTCCCGACGCAGAGTCCGGGCATCGCGGCGCGGCGCAACAGCGGCAACCCGCTGCCGTTCATCTCCGTGGACGACCCGGACCACAACCGGGTGCGCCGCATGTTCACGTCGTACTTCTCGGTGAAGCGCGCCCGCGCCCTCGTGCCGCGCCTGACGGGGATCATCGACGGCCTGCTGGACGACATGGAGCGGGCGGGCGGTCCCGTGGACCTGGTCACGTCGTTCGCGCTGCCGCTGCCGTCCCTCGTGATCGCGGAGATCCTCGGCGTGCCGCGCCAGGACCAGCACCTGTTCCAGTCCAGGTCCAAGGTGCTGATCTCGATGACGTCCACGGTCGAGGACACCCTGGTCGCGATGGAGGAGCTGGGCGCCTACCTCGGCGAGCTCATCGACGCCAAGGTGAAGGACCCGGGGGACGACCTGCTCAGCAATGTCGCCGCCGAGCACATGCTCACCGGCGCCACCACGCGCTCGCGCCTCGTCCAGGACGCGATACTCCTGCTCGTCGCGGGCCACGAGACCACGACCAACATGATCGCGCTCGGCACGCTCGCGCTCACCCGCAACCCCGAGCAGCTCAAGGCCGTACGGGACGCGGAGGACCCCGCCGCTGTCGCCGGCGCCGTCGAGGAACTGCTGCGCTACCTCACCATCGTGCACACCGGCCGCAGGCGTATCGCGACCGAGGACCTGGAGGTCTCCGGGCAGCTCATCCGCGCGGGCGAGGGCGTGATCCTCGCCAACGACTCCGGCAACCGGGACGCCACCGTCTTCGACGACCCCGACGAGCTCGACGTCACGCGCCCGAACGCGCGCCGCCACCTCGCCTTCGGCCAGGGCACCCACCAGTGCCTGGGCCAGAATCTCGCCCGGCAGGAGCTCCAGCTCGCCTACCCGGCCCTGCTGCGGCGCTTCCCGAACCTGCGCCCGGCGATCGCGGAAGAGGACATCCGCTACAAGAACGACGCGGTGGTCTACGGCGTCTACGAGCTCCCGGTGACCTGGTAGCGGAGCCGGAGTCCGGCGCCGCGCACTCGGCGGCCCGCTGAGCGCCCCACCTGGCGCCCCACCTGGCGCCGCACTCGATGCCGCGTCCGGCAGCACGCTGAGCGCGCCGGGAGCGTACGCCGGCACACCGTACGCGAAAAGGCCCCGCACCCGTCCCGAAGGACGAGGTGCGGGGCCCTCGCTCGTGCCCGCCGCGCTCCGGGGGACCCGGAGACCGCGGTCGGATCAGATCGGCCGCCACCGCGTGAGCGGCGGACGGCGCCGACCGTCGTAGAACCGGGACCGGTCGGGAAGACCGGTCATGGAACTACTTGACGATCTTGGTGACCTGACCGGCGCCCACCGTACGGCCACCCTCACGGATGGCGAACTTCAGGCCCTCCTCCATGGCGACCGGCTGGATCAGCGAGACCGACATGGTGGTGTTGTCGCCCGGCATGACCATCTCGGTGCCCTCGGGGAGGGTCACGACGCCGGTCACGTCCGTGGTACGGAAGTAGAACTGCGGGCGGTAGTTGTTGAAGAACGGGGTGTGACGACCACCCTCGTCCTTCGACAGGATGTAGGCCTGGGCCTCGAACTCGGTGTGCGGCGTGACCGAACCGGGCTTGATGATGACCTGGCCGCGCTCGACGTCCTCGCGCTTGATGCCACGGAGGAGCAGACCGACGTTCTCACCGGCCTGGCCCTCGTCGAGCAGCTTGCGGAACATCTCGATACCGGTGACCGTGGTGGTGGTCTTGTCCTGCTTGATACCGATGATGTCGACGGTCTCGTTGACCTTCAGGACACCACGCTCGATACGGCCGGTGACGACCGTACCGCGGCCGGTGATCGTGAAGACGTCCTCGATGGGCATGAGGAACGGCTTCTCGACGTCACGCTCGGGCTGCGGGATGGCCTCGTCCACGGCCTTCATCAGGTCGAGGACCGTCTGGCCCCACTCCTTGTCGCCCTCGAGGGCCTTGAGCGCCGAGACCTTGACGACCGGAACGTCGTCGCCCGGGAACTCGTACTCGGTGAGGAGCTCACGGACCTCGAGCTCGACGAGCTCGAGGATCTCCTCGTCGTCCACCATGTCGGCCTTGTTCAGCGCGACGACAATGTACGGCACGCCGACCTGGCGGGCCAGGAGCACGTGCTCCTTCGTCTGCGGCATCGGGCCGTCGGTGGCCGCGACCACGAGGATGGCGCCGTCCATCTGCGCCGCACCCGTGATCATGTTCTTGATGTAGTCCGCGTGACCCGGGCAGTCGACGTGCGCGTAGTGACGCGACTCCGTCTGGTACTCGACGTGCGCGATGGAGATCGTGATACCGCGCTGGCGCTCCTCAGGAGCCTTGTCGATCTGGTCGAAGGCCGAAGCCTCGTTCAGGTCCGGGTACGCGTCATGCAGCACCTTGGTAATGGCGGCCGTGAGGGTCGTCTTACCGTGGTCGATGTGACCGATGGTGCCGATGTTGACGTGCGGCTTAGTCCGCTCGAACTTCGCCTTCGCCACTGGGGTCCTCCTGTGGAGTGGTTCTGTACGCCTTACTCATCGGCGCCAGGGTGATCTTTGCTGGGATGCCGGTTGGCCCGGGGCACCCTCGCGGGGAACGGCGGATGACGCCGATCCCGCGGGGAGTGCCCCCTGGCTTCCCGGTGACAAGCCTAGAGCTTCAATCCGGTCGGGCGTTTCGCCCTGTGGATTACTCGCCCTTGGCCTTCGCGATGATCTCCTCGGCGACGTTCCGGGGAACCTCGGCGTAGGAGTCGAACTGCATCGAGTAGCTTGCGCGACCCGAGGTCTTGCTGCGGAGGTCTCCGACGTAGCCGAACATCTCCGAGAGGGGCACGAGGCCCTTCACGACGCGAGCACCGCTGCGCTCCTCCATGGCCTGGATCTGGCCACGGCGGGAGTTGATGTCGCCGATCACGTCGCCCATGTAGTCCTCGGGCGTGGTGACCTCGACGGACATCATCGGCTCCAGGAGAACCGGAGACGCCTTGCGCGCGGCCTCCTTGAAGGCCTGCGAACCGGCGATCTTGAACGCGAGCTCGGACGAGTCGACCTCGTGGAACGCGCCGTCGAGCAGGATGACGCGCACGCCCGTCATCTCGTACCCGGCGATGATGCCGAACTGCATGGCCTCCTGGGCACCGGCGTCCACCGAAGGGATGTACTCCTTCGGGATGCGGCCACCGGTGACCTTGTTCACGAACTCGTACGCCGCGTCGCCGCCCTCGATGGGCTCGATCGCGATCTGCACCTTCGCGAACTGACCGGTACCACCGGTCTGCTTCTTGTGGGTGTAGTCCACCCGCTCGACGGCCTTGCGGATCGTCTCACGGTAGGCGACCTGCGGCTTGCCGACGTTCGCCTCGACGCGGAACTCGCGCTTCATGCGGTCGACGAGCACTTCGAGGTGAAGCTCGCCCATGCCACCGATGATGGTCTGGCCGGTCTCCTCCTCGGAGTGGACCTGGAAGGAGGGGTCCTCCTCCGCGAGGCGCTGGATGGCGACACCCAGACGCTCCTGGTCACCCTTGGACTTGGGCTCGATCGCGACCTCGATGACCGGTGCCGGGAAGTCCATGGACTCCAGGATCACCGGGTTCTTGTCGTCGCTCAGCGTCTCACCGGTGGTGGTCTGCTTCAGGCCCATCACGGCGACGATGTCGCCGGCGCCCACCGACTCGATCTCCTCACGCTTGTTCGCGTGCATCCGGTAGATCTTGCCGATGCGCTCCTTGCGGCCCTTCACCGAGTTGAGTACGGCGGTGCCGGCCTCAAGGCGGCCCGAGTACACCCGGACGAAGGTGAGCTTGCCGAGGTGCGGGTCGCTCGCGATCTTGAAGGCGAGACCGGAGAACGGCTCGTCCTCGGACGGCTTGCGCGAGACGACCTTCTCCGGGTCCTTGACGTCGTGGCCTTCGACGGCGCCGACGTCCAGGGGAGAGGGCAGGTAGCGCACGACCGCGTCGAGCAGGGGCTGGACGCCCTTGTTCTTGAAGGCGGTGCCGCAGAACACGGGCGTGACCGTGACGGAGTCGGCGGCGCCCTTGGACGCCAGCGTGATCCGGCGGATCGCGTCGTGCATCTGCTCCACGGTGGGCTCCTGGCCCTCCAGGTAGAGCTCCATCATCGCGTCGTCGTGCTCCGCGACGGCCTCGACGAGCTTGCCGTGCCACTCCTCGGCGGCCTCGGTGTGCGTCGCCGGGATGTCGACGACGTCGTACATCTCGCCCTTGGTCGCCTCGGCGGACCACACGAGGGCCTTCATCGACACGAGGTCGACGACGCCCTTGAAGTCGGCCTCGGTGCCGATCGGGAGCTGCATGACCAGCGGAACCGCACCGAGGCGGTCGACGATCATGTCGACGCAGCGGTGGAACTCGGCGCCGGTGCGGTCGAGCTTGTTGACGAAGCAGATACGGGGCACGCCGTAGCGGTCGGCCTGGCGCCAGACCGTCTCCGACTGCGGCTCCACACCGGCGACACCGTCGAACACGGTGACGGCACCGTCGAGGACGCGGAGCGAACGCTCCACCTCGACCGTGAAGTCCACGTGACCCGGGGTGTCGATGATGTTGATGGTGTGGTCGACCTCGTCGAGCGGCCAGTGACAGGTCGTCGCGGCAGACGTGATCGTGATGCCGCGCTCCTGCTCCTGCTCCATCCAGTCCATCGTGGCAGCGCCGTCGTGGACCTCACCGATCTTGTAGCTGACACCGGTGTAAAACAGGATGCGCTCGGTGGTCGTCGTCTTGCCCGCGTCGATGTGGGCCATGATCCCGATGTTGCGGACCTTGGCCAGGTCAAGCGAAGTGGTGGCCATGAGGCTCAGTCTTCTCTCGGTCTCGATGTGGGTGTGCGACTACCAGCGGTAGTGCGCGAAGGCCTTGTTGGACTCGGCCATCTTGTGCGTGTCCTCACGCTTCTTGACCGAAGCGCCGAGGCCGTTGGAGGCGTCGAGCAGTTCGTTCATCAGACGCTCGGTCATGGTCTTCTCACGACGGGCACGCGAGTAGCCGACCAGCCAGCGCAGCGCGAGGGTGGAGGCGCGACCGGGCTTGACCTCGATCGGCACCTGGTAGGTGGCGCCACCGACACGGCGGGACTTGACCTCAAGAGCGGGCTTGACGTTCTCAAGGGCGCGCTTCAGCGTGATGACCGGGTCGTTGCCGGTCTTGTCGCGCAGACCCTCCATGGCGCCGTACACGATCCGCTCAGCGGTCGAACGCTTGCCGTTCAGCAGGATCTTGTTGATGAGGGAGGTGACAAGAGGAGAACCGTAGACCGGGTCGATGATGACCGGGCGCTTCGGGGCGGGGCCCTTACGAGGCATTCTCACTTCTCCTTCTTGGCGCCGTAACGGCTGCGGGCCTGCTTGCGGTTCTTGACACCCTGGGTGTCGAGCGAACCGCGGATGATCTTGTAGCGAACACCCGGCAGGTCCTTCACACGGCCGCCACGCACGAGCACGATGGAGTGCTCCTGCAGGTTGTGTCCCTCACCCGGGATGTACGCCGTGACCTCGATGCCCGAGGTCAGACGCACACGCGCGACCTTGCGGAGCGCCGAGTTCGGCTTCTTCGGGGTGGTCGTGAACACACGCGTGCAGACCCCACGGCGCTGAGGGGAGCCCTCGAGTGCGGGGGTCTTGTTCTTCTCGACCTTGTCCTGCCGGCCCTTGCGGACCAGCTGCTGGATCGTAGGCACTACTTCTCCGATTCTGTGTGCCGTTCGTAAAGCTAACCTGGAACGTCACCGACCCACGCGGTCGGGTGTGTCGAATACCGCGGACCCCCGCCGGCAAGCGAGGAAGACGCGAATTGCGGTGGCCTTGCAGATGAGCCCTTCACGCGGCAGAGGACACGCGCGAGAGCCCAGGCACACCCCAGGCACAAGACTTGAGCGTACCTACCTTGTCGACCCAGGTCAAAACGATAAGTCTTACCCGCTCAACGCTCAGGGCGAACATCCGGCGCGAGGGGAAACGCGCACCGTCCGTCACGGCAGGAGCACGCGCGCCCGCGGCACGGCCGACGAGCAGAGCACCCCGCCTCCTCATGCCCTGGAAACGCCGG
>NZ_JAIUKE010000516.1 GCF_020176795.1 Streptomyces sp. 8L | reverse complement strand
GCGGGGTGCTGGCCGCTCTGGAGGCCGCCGAGCCGCGCGCCGTCCTCATCGAGGGGCCGCCGGAGGGCGACGCACTGGTGCCGCTCGCCGCCGACGCGGCGATGCGCCCACCGGTCGCCCTCCTCGCGCACGCGGTGGACGATCCGGGGCGTGCCGCGTTCTGGCCGCTCGCCGCGTTCTCGCCGGAGTGGGTCGCCCTGCGCTGGGCGGTGCTGCACGACGTGCCCGTGCGGTTCATCGACCTGCCGGCCGCGCACTCGCTGGCGTTCGCGGACGAGGACCGCCCGCCGGAGACCGAAGAGCCCGGGCCCGGCCCGTCGGAGGCAGAAGAGCCGGAGTCCGGCGTCGAGGCGGACGCGAACGACGGCGACGCGAACGACGGCGATGCGGAAGGCAGGGGCGAGGGGGCGCCCGCGGAGGACCTGCGGATCGATCCGATCGCGGTCCTCGCGCAGACCGCGGGGTACGACGACCCGGAGCGCTGGTGGGAGGACGCGGTCGAGCACCGGGGCCGTGAAGCGGACCCGTTCGCCCCGTTCGAGGCCGTGGCCGAGGCGATGACCGCGTTGCGCGAGCGCCACGGCGACGGCGGGCACCGCCGCGACCTCGTCCGCGAGGCCCATATGCGTGGCCGACTGCGCGCCGCCCGGAAGGAGTTCGGCGATTTCGCGGACGGCGGCGGAGTGGCCGTCGTCTGCGGGGCCTGGCATGTACCGGCGCTGCTGGAGAAGACGACGGCCACAGCCGACCGGGCGCTCCTGAGGGGACTGCCCAAGGTCAAGGCCGAGTTGACGTGGGTGCCGTGGACCCACCGGCGGCTCGCCCGGCACAGCGGCTACGGAGCGGGCATCGACTCGCCCGGCTGGTACGGGCACCTCTTCGAGGCCCCCGACCGCCCCGTCGAACGGTGGATGACGAAGGTCGCGGGGCTCCTGCGGGACGAGGACAGGACCGTCTCGTCCGCGCACGTCATCGAGGCGGTGCGGCTCGCCCGCGCGCTCGCCGCCATGCGCGGCAGGCCGCTCGCCGGCCTGACCGAGACGATCGACGCGGTCAGGGCCGTCATGTGCGAGGGCTCCGACGTGCCGCTCTCACTGATCACGGACCGGCTGATCGTGGGAGACGCCCTCGGCGAGGTCCCCGAGGCGGCCCCCGCCGTTCCGCTCCAGCGCGACCTGGCCCGGCAACAGCGCACCCTGCGCCTCAAGCCGGAGGCGCTGGAGCGCGAACTCGACCTCGATCTGCGCAAAGACACCGACAGCGCCCGCTCGACCCTGCTGCACCGGCTGCGTCTCCTGGACATCGGCTGGGGGGAGCCGACGGCAGGACGCGCCAACTCCGGGACGTTCCGGGAGGCGTGGCGGCTGCGCTGGGAGCCCGAGCTGTATGTGCGGGTGGCCGAGGCGGGCATCTGGGGCACGACGGTGCTCGCGGCGGCCACCGCGCGCGCCGAGTCGTGCGCCGTGTCCGCGACGGCGCTCACCGACATCACCGCCCTCGCCGAGCAGTGCCTGCTGGCCGCCCTGCCCGGCGCCCTGCCCGTCGTGATGCGGGCGCTCGCCGACCGCGCGGCGCTCGACGCGGACGTCGCCCACCTCGCCCAGGCGCTGCCCGCGCTCGCCCGCTCCCTGAGGTACGGCGATGTGCGCGGCACCGACACCGCGGCCCTCGGAGAGGTCGCGACCGCACTGGCGGAGCGCGTCTGCGTCGGCCTGCCGCCCGCGTGCGCGGGGCTCGACGCGGACGGCGCGGAGGCGATGCGCGGCCATGTCGACGCGGTGCACACCGCGATCGGCCTGCTGCCGCCGCCCGCCGACGGCGCCCCGGCCGGTGACCTGCGCGGACGCTGGGCGGAGGTACTGGCCAAACTCGCCGGGCGGGACACGGTGCCGGGCGTCATCCGGGGCCGCGCCGCCCGCCTCCTGCTGGACGAGGGCCGCCTCGCCGCCGACGACGCGGCCCGTCTGATGGGCCTCGCCCTGTCGCCCGGTACACCACCGCTGGACGCCGCCGCGTGGATCGAGGGCTTCGTCGGCGGCACATCGGGCGGCGGCATGCTCCTCGTACACGACGAGCGGCTGCTCGGCCTGGTCGACGGGTGGCTGACGGGCGTGCCGGCCGCGGCGTTCACGGACGTACTGCCGCTGCTGCGGCGTACGTTCTCGGCGTACGAGCCGGGGGTGCGCAGGACACTCGGCGAGCAGGTCCGCCGCGGTCCCTCGGCGGGCGCGCCCGCGCCCGAGGGCGCCGTCGTGCCCGGCTTCGGCCCGGCACCTGACGCGGCGCGTGCCGACGCGGTCGTCCCGCTGGTCGCCCTGCTGCTGGGCCGCCGGGCCGCGCGCATACCGGCATCTGCGACCGCGACCGCGCCCATATCCACGACGACGCCCACGACGACGCCCGCATCCGCGACCCGGCACCTCATGGAGTACCGATGACCGACAGCACAGCGGCCACAGAGGTCGCAGGGGCCATGACGTTTCGCGACGCCACGGCAGCCGGGCCCTCCTCGGCGGGGACGGCCGCCGGCGGGGAGGAGCGGCTGCGCAGGTGGCGGATGGTGCTCGGCGGGGACGCCGACGGCACCGGATGCGGGCTCAGCGGCACCGACGCCGCCATGGACAGTGCGCTCGCCGCCCTCTACGGGGGTGGAGGCGGCGGCGCACGCCCGACGCGGGGCGCCAGGACCGCGGGACTGGGTGCCTCCGCGCCCTCCGTCGCCCGCTGGCTCGGGGACATCCGTACGTACTTCCCGAGCTCCGTCGTGCAGGTCATGCAGCGCGACGCCATCGACCGGCTCGGCCTCTCCTCGCTGCTGCTGGAGCCGGAGATGCTGGAGGCCGTCGAGGCGGACGTGCACCTCGTCGGCACGCTGCTCTCCCTCAACAAGGCCATGCCGGAGACCACGAAGGAGACGGCGCTTGCGGTCGTGCGGAAGGTCGTCGAGGACATCGAGAAGCGCCTGGCGACCCGCACCCGTGCCACGCTCACCGGCGCCCTCGACCGCTCCGCGCGCATCAGCCGCCCGCGCCACCGCGACATCGACTGGGACCGCACCGTCCGGGCCAACCTCAAGCACTACCTGCCCGAGTTCGGCACCGTCGTGCCCGAGCGGCTCATCGGCTACGGCAGGGCAGGCCAGTCCGTGAAGAAGGAGGTCGTCCTCTGCATCGACCAGTCGGGCTCCATGGCCGCGTCGGTCGTGTACGCGTCCGTGTTCGGCGCGGTCCTCGCCTCGATGCGCTCCCTCGCCACGCGCCTCGTCGTCTTCGACACCGCGGTCGTCGACCTCACCGACCAGCTGGAGGACCCCGTCGACGTGCTGTTCGGCACCCAGCTCGGCGGCGGCACGGACATCAACCGCGCGCTCGCGTACTGCCAGTCCCGCATCACCCGCCCCGCGGACACCGTGGTCGTGCTCATCAGCGACCTGTACGAGGGAGGCATACGCGACGAGATGCTGAAGCGGGTCGCCGCGATGAAGGCGTCCGGCGTCCAGTTCGTCACGCTGCTCGCGCTGTCCGACGAGGGCGCCCCGGCCTACGACCGGGAGCACGCGGCGGCGCTCGCGGCCCTGGGCGCGCCCGCCTTCGCCTGCACGCCGGATCTCTTCCCCGAGGTGATGGCGGCGGCCATCGAGAAGCGGCCCCTGCCCCTGCCCGACGACGCCACCGTCCCCGCCGGGACGAGGTAGCCACCGTCCCCGCCGGGACGAGGTAGGTGTACGGGCGACGAGGGGAGTGGGGGCGGGGAGGTACGTACGTGTGACGACGCGGGTACGGGCGGGGAACGGCGCGTGTACGGACGGGCCCCAGGACGAAGCCGAAGTGGAAGCCCAGGACGAAGCCCAGGACGGGCCCAGGACGGGCCCAGGTCACCGCGGGCGGGGCCCGGCCCGTGCGGTCGGGCGCTCTGTGACAGGTATCACCGCTCATCTGTGACCCGTGATTTAGAGCGCGCCGGTCCACGGAGATAACCTGCCAGGCGGACATGCCGCGTTCCGGACCCCGTGTACGCCTCCCTCAGTGACAGCGCAGTCACGTTGCCCTTCGCGGCACGCCCACGCAGATCACTAGCAGATCATCGCAACCCGTGATCACAGGCTGCGGTTTCAAGCAGAGACAAGGGACGGACACGCGTGGACCTGTTCGAGTACCAGGCGAGGGACCTCTTCGCCAAGCACGGTGTACCGGTGCTGGCCGGTGAAGTCATCGAAACGCCTGAGGCGGCCCGCGACGTGACCGAGCGCCTTGGCGGCAAGGCCGTCGTCAAGGCCCAGGTCAAGGTCGGCGGCCGGGGCAAGGCCGGCGGCGTCAAGCTGGCCTCCGACCCGGCGGACGCGGTCGAGAAGGCCGGTCAGATTCTGGGCATGGACATCAAGGGCCACACGGTCCACAAGGTGATGCTGGCGCAGACCGCGGACATCGCCGAGGAGTACTACGTCTCCTTCCTGCTGGACCGCACCAACCGCACCTTCCTCGCCATGGCGTCCGTCCAGGGCGGTATGGAGATCGAGGTCGTGGCGGAGGAGCACCCCGAGGCCCTCGCCAAGATCCCCGTCGACGCCAACGAGGGCTGCACGCCCGAGAAGGCCCGCGAGATCGTCGAGGCCGCTAAGTTCCCGGCCGACGTCGCCGACCAGATCGCCGAGGCGCTGCAGAAGCTGTGGACCGTCTTCGTCAAGGAAGATGCCCTGCTGGTCGAGGTGAACCCGCTGGTCAAGTCCGGCGACGGCAAGATCATCGCGCTCGACGGCAAGGTCTCCCTCGACGAGAACGCGGACTTCCGCCAGCCCGAGCACGAGGCGCTCGAGGACAAGGCCGCCGCGAACCCGCTGGAGGCCGCCGCCAAGGCGAAGAACCTCAACTACGTGAAGCTCGACGGCCAGGTCGGCATCATCGGCAACGGCGCGGGCCTCGTCATGTCGACGCTCGACGTCGTCGCGTACGCCGGTGAGAAGCACGGCGGCGTGAAGCCGGCCAACTTCCTCGACATCGGCGGCGGCGCCTCCGCCCAGGTGATGGCGAACGGCCTGGAGATCATCCTCGGCGACCCGGACGTCAAGTCCGTCTTCGTCAACGTCTTCGGTGGCATCACCGCCTGCGACGAGGTCGCCAACGGCATCGTGCAGGCCCTGGAGCTGCTGAAGTCCAAGGGCGAGAACGTGTCGAAGCCGCTGGTCGTACGCCTCGACGGCAACAACGCGGAGCTGGGTCGCAAGATCCTGTCCGACGCGAACCACCCGCTCGTGCAGCGCGTGGACACCATGGACGGCGCGGCCGACAAGGCCGCCGAGCTGGCCGCGGCCAAGTAAGAAAAGGGCGAGGGAAAACCACACCATGGCTATCTTCCTGAACAAGGAAAGCAAGGTCATCGTCCAGGGCATGACCGGCTCCACGGGCATGAAGCACACCAGGCTCATGCTCGCCGACGGCACCAACATCGTCGGTGGCGTCAACCCGCGCAAGGCGGGCACGTCCGTGGACTTCGACGGGGCATCCGTCCCGGTCTTCGGCTCGGTCGCCGAGGCGATGGAGAAGACCGGCGCCGACGTCAGCGTCGTCTTCGTGCCGCCGGCCTTCGCGACGGCCGCCGTCGTCGAGGCGATCGACGCGGAGATCGGTCTCGCCGTCGTCATCACCGAGGGCATCGCCGTGCACGACTCGGCCGCCTTCTGGGCGTACGCGTCGAGCAAGGGCAACAAGACCCGCATCATCGGCCCCAACTGCCCCGGTCTGATCACGCCCGGCCAGTCCAACGCGGGCATCATCCCCGGCGACATCACCAAGCCGGGCCGGATCGGTCTCGTGTCGAAGTCCGGCACCCTGACCTACCAGATGATGTACGAGCTCCGTGACATCGGCTTCTCGTCGGCCGTCGGCATCGGTGGCGACCCGGTCATCGGCACCACGCACATCGACGCCCTCAAGGCGTTCGAGGCGGACCCCGAGACGGACCTCATCGTGATGATCGGCGAGATCGGCGGCGACGCCGAGGAGCGCGCGGCCGACTTCATCAAGGCCAACGTGACCAAGCCGGTCGTCGGCTACGTCGCGGGCTTCACCGCGCCCGAGGGCAAGACGATGGGCCACGCGGGCGCCATCGTGTCCGGCTCCTCCGGCACGGCCGCCGCGAAGAAGGAGGCCCTTGAGGCCGCAGGCGTCAAGGTCGGCAAGACGCCGACCGAGACCGCGGAGCTGGCCCGCGCGGTCCTCGCCGGCTGAACCACCGGACCTCACCGGGCACCGGCCCCGGCCCCGCCGCCGTGCGCGCGGGGACCGCGTGCGACGCGTGCCCGCCACGAGGCGGCGCCGTGGGCCCGCTCCCTTCCCGGGGGGCGGGCCCACACGCGTTTCCCAAGGGACCGCGCCGAGGTCAGTCCGGGCGGGGCAGCAGCCGTTCGGGGCCGTTCAGCGGGACGGCGTCGAGTGCCTTGTGCAGCTTGGTGTCCTGTGGCTTCAGCGGCCCGGGGCCGCCCGGCACGGGCACGCCCGTCACCCGCTCAGCCGGGGCCTCCGGCGGGTTGTACCGGCGTGGCGCGGTCAGGACGGTGAACACCGTCGCGCCCACGATGAGCACGGTGAGGACGATCGCCGCGCGTGTCCACTGCGCCGCCCGCCGCTCGCCGCCCAGGCGCACCGTGCGCGCGGGCGACGTCGGGGGCGCGGGCACCGAACGGACCAGGGCGTCGAGCCGCTCGTGCAGCAGGTCCGCGTCCGCGAGCTCGGGCAGCCGTGCGGAGACCGCCTCACGCGCGTGCAGGACCCGGTGCGCGGTCGCCGGTGTGCTGGCCTCCACCTCCGCCGCCGCGTCGGGCAGGTCGAGGCCGAGGCCGTCGTAGAGCAGCAGGGCCCTGCGGTAGGCGGGCGGCAGCGCCAGCACCGCCTGGCGCAGCGCGCGCCCGTCGGGTACGGGAACGGGCTCGGCGTCCGGCCCCAGCCGGGTGGGCCGCACGGCACGCGTCCCGCTCACGGCGCGGAACCTGTGCCACGGCGAGAGCGCGTACTCGTGCACCGCGGCGCGCATCCAGCCCGCCGGGTCGCGGTCCACGGCGATCTCCGGCCAGCGCATCCAGGCCTGCTGGAACGCCCGCTCGACCGACTCGCGCGCGAGCCGCCGATGCCCCGTCAGCAGGTACGCCTGGCGTACGAGGGAGGGCGAGGCGTACGCGTAGAGGGCGTCGAAGGCCTCCTCGGGCGTGCGGTAGGGGCACGGGGCGGCGGACCGGGGAGACGCCTTGGTGAGGATGACCAGCCGCCGCGGAGGAGCCCCGACGGGGTCGGGCAGCGCGCTGCGGGGCGCTTGGAGAGGGCCGGTCACCGCACCGTGAGGTGCTTGGCGGGGGCCGTCCACGGCGCTGCGCGGTGCTTCCACGGGGTCGGGCAGCGCACCGTGAGGTGCGACGGGCTCGTCGGCGGCGGTGTCACCGGCGGTCCGGGCGGGGCCACCGGTCGCGTCGGTCCCGGCACCGGCACGGGCGGCGTCGGCTCCGGCACCGGGCTCGGCAGCGGTCGTCTCCCCGGCCGCCGACGAGTCTCCCGATACCGCTTCCGACTCCGCTTCCGGCTCCGCTTCCGTTCCCGTGCGGGCCTCGGCGGCGGCTGCCGCTGCCGCCAACCGGACGGATTCCAGCTGAGCCGTCTGGCGTTCGACCGCCTGGCGTTCCCGTTCCGCGCGTTCCGCCGCCTCGCGAGCGGCCTCGGCCGCGTCCTCGGCGCTCTCGGCGGCGGCCACGTCCGTCGCGAAGACCGTGAGCAGCTTCACGTACATCTCGCCCTTGCGACCCCGGGGCTCCGAGCGGCCGGTCTCCCAGCCCTTCACCGTCGACTGGGTGACGCCCACCGTCGCCGCCAGCTGTTTCACGGTCATCGACATCGCCTCGCGCAGCCTGCGGCGCTCCTTCGGAGGGGGCGTCGGGGGAGCGGGGGCGT